>CALZIZ010000016.1 GCA_945787465.1 uncultured Desulfuromonadales bacterium | reverse complement strand
CAACGGTTATGGCCGGACCTGCTCCCTGAACGGCAGAAAATACGAACGTGTCCTGAGCGTAGACCGAAAAGGATATTAACATGGATCCCACGGTCAAGATGAATGCAACCACACGCTGGTACATAAATGACCTCTTGGAAATGACCGGACCTGGTCGTATGGTTGAGCACCCACAACCCTTAACATTTATCTCGCCTCAAACAACCAGTAGAGCCACCGCCTCCGGTCCGTGGAGGGCGTAAGGAGGAAATCCCCCTTATATCATCGGTGGGTAACCTGTCAGCGATACGGCTGAATAGGGCTTCAGGCTTTGCCAACCCCGAGCGGTAAAACCGGTGTTTTTGGTGGAAACGACTGCCTCTACCTCGTGAATGGGTGTGGGAACCATGATCAGGTTCCCAAACTCTTTCTGAACCTCCGCCAGCCGAACCAGTTCACCGTCAAACATGCCCTTGTCTGCCGAACGGATAGCCCTTGCCCCCCGGAAGCTGGCGGACTTCGATTTCATATCCGAGCCGCTTATATACTTCCCGCATCACCCGCTCCGGCACCAGGGTTTCTCCGGAGGTCTTAAATGTTGAGAAGACCAGTCTGTCGATGGCAGAAACAGAGGAGGCCGCAATAAAATTAATCAGAACCGTAACCATGAAAATACTCAGATGCCTTTTCAATTTTACTCTCTTTTCTAACCCATGTTTGATGGGGCGGATCATGACCCAACTCAGGCGAGGACAGGCATACGCCGGGTCGTTATCAATCTCCCAGCCATGGTTTGACGGCGCTTCGGACATGGTCACCGTCTTCTTCTCTTCGCCCAAAACGCACGAAAGGTCACGATCGACAACGTGATCAAGGTCAGTGGGATGACAAAGGCCCCCATTCCCAAGGCGAAGGGTGAGGCCGCGCCGCTTCCGGTCGCGGACAAGACCAGGTAGACAACATAGGCGAGGTAGTAAAGGAGAAACAGCCCCCCTTCCCAGCGGGCGATCCGGGCTCCGGTGAAAAAGATGGGCAGACAGGCCAGGGCCGCGGCGATAGCGACCGGGATGTCGAATCGCATCGCTGCGGCAGGGACAGAAACCCCTGCCGGGGAGAGCGCGGCGCTCACCCCCAGGACCGTCAGGATGTTGAAGATGTTGCTGCCGACCACGTTGCCGACGGCGATATCCCGCTGGCCGCGCACCCCGGCCACCACCGAAGTCGCCAGCTCCGGCAACGAGGTTCCCGCGGCGACGATGGTCAGGCCGATGACCATCTCGCTCACCCCCCAGGCCTTGGCCAGGGCGACCGCGCCGCCGACCAGCCACTCGGCCCCCTGCACCAGCAGGCCCAGGCCCAGGGCGACCAGGCCGGCAGAAACCAGAGCCCGCCTTGCGCGACTTTCCGAGGGCACCGCCGCCCCGGCATCGCCCTGTTCCTCCTGGGTTTGCCGCCTCCCCTGAATTATCAGAAAAGCGGTGTAGCAGACCGCTCCGCCGAAAAGAATCAGCCCGTCCCCCCGGCCGATCGCCCCGTCGAGCCCCATCATGGCCATCAGCAGCGTAACAGCGAGCATGACCGGCACATCGAGCCTGACCAGCCGCTCCGAGACCGTCAGGGGGACAACCAGCGCCGAGACGCCCAGGATCATCAGGATATTGAAAATATTGCTGCCGACCACGTTGCCCAGGGCGAGGCTGCCCTGCCCCTGCATTGCCGCCTTGACGCTCACCGCCAGCTCCGGGGCGCTGGTGCCGTAGGCGACCACGGTCAGTCCGATAATCAGCGGTGAAAGACCGAGAAGGGTGCCCAGCCTTGCCGCGCCCCGAACCAGGAGCTCGGCGCCCACGACCAGCAGCCCCAGGCCACCGATCAGAAGCGCGATGGTGTAGCCGCTCATAGGTCTCTCCCCTTTTCGACAAGGCCTTGCTTATCTGGTCCCTTTTTAAAAACCTCGACCCGGTTCATAGGCCATCCATTCAGTTTGGTAGGGTGGGGCCTGCCCCACCAGGTTTGAGTCCGACCCGTTTTACCCCACCCTACCCATTCAAAGGCAACAAAGTTGCCGGGATATGCCCTTCGAATTCAGACCGTTGCCTGGAACTTACGAATTTGTCACCTAGATGCGCGGTAAGAGGACAGTATCGCTAACCGCAGGTTCGGGGCAACCATCGGAAAATCCGGTACCGCTGTCTTCATTATAGGGGTTAAAGCGGCACCTGCAATTGGTGCAACAAGTCTTCTCGCAACCCCTTTCAATGACAAATAATTCCGTGTCGGCCCGGGCGCTTCGCCCGGCTTGACGGGGCAAGCTCCTCGGCTAAAATGAATAGCTGGAACGACTTGGAATAACCTTCTCTTTTGTCGGAAAGCACCCCCATGAGCGAGAATCCTTTCCCCCAGACCACCGAGAACTGGCACGCCCGAGAGACAGAGATCGTCTTCGGGCATCTGCAGAGCACTCCCGAGGGGCTCACCCAGGCCGAGGCCGAGCAGCGACTGACCCGTTACGGCCCCAACCGGCTGCCGCCGCCCAAGCAGCGCAGCGCCTGGATGCGTTTTCTGTCCCAGTTTCACAACGTGCTGATCTACGTGCTGATGTTTGCCGCGCTGGTCACCGCGACCCTTGGCCACTGGATCGATTCGTGGGTCATCTTCGGGGTGGTACTGATTAACGCCCTGATCGGGTTCGTCCAGGAGGGGAAGGCGGAAAAGGCCCTGGAGGCGATCCGCACCATGCTCTCCCAGCAGGCTGCAGTGCTCCGTGACGGACACCGGCAGCAGATACCGGCTGAATACCTGGTGCCGGGGGACGTGGTCTTTCTGCAGTCGGGGGACAAGGTTCCGGCCGACCTGCGCCTGTTCAAGGTCAAGGAGTTGCGCATCGAGGAGGCGGCGCTGACCGGCGAATCGGTGCCGGTGGCAAAAAAAACCGAGCCGGTGGCAGTCGCCGTCCCCCTGGGAGACCGCAGCGGCATGGGCTTTTCGGGCACCCTGGTCAGTTACGGCCAGGGGAGCGGGGTGGTGGTGGGCACCGGCGACGCCACCGAAATCGGCAAGATCAGCGCCCTGCTCTCCCAGGTTCAGCCCCTGACCACCCGCCTGCTGAAACAGATAGCGGCCTTCGGCCAGTGGCTCAGCGCGGGGATCTGCGCCCTCGCCCTGCTGACCTTCGGTTTCGGCATCCTGGCGCGGGACTACTCCTTCGGCGACATGTTCCTGGCCTGCGTCGGGCTGGTGGTAGCCGCCATCCCCGAGGGACTGCCGGCGATTATCACCATCACCCTGGCCATAGGCGTGCAGACCATGGCCAGGCGCAGCGCCATCGTACGCCGCCTGCCCGCCGTGGAAACCCTCGGCTCGGTGACGGTGATCTGCTCGGACAAGACCGGCACCCTGACCCGCAACGAAATGACCGTGCAGGCGGTGGCGGTGGCCGAAGACCTGGTGGAGGTCGCCGGGGTCGGCTACGCCCCGCAAGGGGGCTTCTCCTGCCGGGAGAGCGACCTTGCGCCGGAGGCCCTGCCGACTCTGGTGGAGATGGCCCGGGGCGGGCTGCTGTGCAACGACGCCTCGTTGGAGCAGCGCCAGGGGCAGTGGCATCTGGCCGGCGACCCCACCGAGGGGGCCCTGCTAACCCTGGCCATGAAGGCGGGGCTCGACCCGGCGCGGGAGGCGGAGCTCTTCCCCCGCACCGACGCCATCCCCTTCGAATCGGAACACCGCTTCATGGCCACGCTGCATCACGATCACGCAGGCCACGGTTTTATCTACGTCAAAGGGGCTCCGGAGCGGCTGCTCGAGATGTGCCACCGCCAGCGGCGGGCCGGCGAGGATATCCCCATCGACCTCCCCTTCTGGCACGGCCGCATCGAGGAGTTGGCCGGCCACGGCCAGCGCCTCATCGCCCTGGCCTTCAAGCCGGCCCTGCAGAATCAGCGGGAGCTGCGGTTTGCCGACGTTGAAGGGGGATTGACCCTGCTCGGTTTGACCGGGATCATCGACCCGCCGCGTAGCGAGGCCGTCGAGGCAGTGAAAAACTGCCAGTCGGCGGGGATCCGGGTGAAGATGATTACCGGCGACCACGCCCTGACCGCCAGGGTGATCGCCGCCCGGATGGGGATCGGCGACGGCCGCTCGGTGGTCAGCGGCCGCGAGCTCGACACCATGAACGACGAGAAGCTCCGTCGTGTCACCCGGCAGGTGGACGTCTTCGCCCGGGTCAGCCCCGAGCACAAGCTGCGCTTGGTCGAAGTGCTGCAGGCCGACGGGGAGGTGGTGGCGATGACCGGCGACGGGGTCAACGACGCGCCGGCCCTCAAGCGCGCCGAGGTGGGGGTGGCCATGGGGGTCAAGGGGACCGAAGTGGCCAAGGAGGCCGCCGAGGTGGTGCTGGCCGACGACAACTTCGCCACCATCGCCCAGGCGGTCAAGCTCGGCCGCACCGTCTACGACAACATCCGCAAGGCGATCATCTTCATCCTCCCCACCAACGGCGGCGAGGCGGGGGTGATCATCGCCGCCATCCTCTCCGGGCGCATGCTGCCCATCACCCCGGTGCAGATCCTCTGGGTGAACATGATCACCGCGGTGACCCTGGCCCTCTCGCTGGCCTTCGAGCCGCCGGAGGAGGACGTCATGGCGCGCCCCCCCCGAGACCCCAGGGAGCCGATCCTCTCCCCCTTTTTGATCTGGCGGACCCTGTTCGTCTCGCTGGTTCTGGTCATGGGCACCTTCGGCCTGTTTCTCTGGGAGCGCCTGCACGAGATCTCCCTCGAGACCTCTCGCACCGTTGCGGTCAACGGCCTGGTCATGTTCGAGATCTTCTACCTGTTCAACAGCCGCTATCTCAAGGCCTCGGTGCTCAATCGCCGGGGGCTGCTCGGCAGCCGTTACGTGCTCGGGGCGATCGGCCTGGTGCTGGTGCTCCAGCTGCTGTTCACCTACGCGCCGCCCCTTCAGCACCTCTTTTCCACCGCTTCCATCGGCCTGGGCGACTGGATTCGCATCGTGCTGGTGGCCTCCTCGGTGCTTTTTATCGTGGAAGGGGAAAAGTGGCTGCTGCGCCGGTTCGAGCGCCGGCGCGGCCCGGCAGGGGAAAAAGAGCAGAGTGATGCACAGAAACCGGGGAGCCTGCCATGAAAAAACTCGAAACAATCCTTGCCGCAAGCGATCTCTCGGCAAATTCACAGATGGCTATCGACCGTGCAGCCTTGCTGGCGCGGCAGCATGGTGCCAGGGTGGAATTTCTGCACGTGCTGGAAGACTTGCCGGGAAAGGACGATGCTGCGGTTCCCCCGGCTCTTCAGGCGGGGCCCCTGCTTCGGCAGATGACCGAAGAGGCCACGGAAAAGTTGCAGGGTCAGGCAAAGCACGCCTTTGGCGATGGCCTGCAGCCGGATCTGAGAGTCGAAGTCGGCAAGGATTTTGTCGCCATTATCCAGCGGGCCCGGCAAATCAAAGCCGACCTGATTGTGGTCGGTGCCCACGGAAGCCACTTTGTGCGTGATCTTTTTCTTGGGACCACAGCCGAGAAAATCGTACGCAAAGGAGACCGCCCGGTTCTGGTGGTGAAAAAGCCCGCCGAAAACCCTTACCAGCGGGTGCTGATTCCCACCGATTTTTCCGACGGCTCGCGGCAGGCCTTCCTCAGCGCCCTGGACCTTGCGCCCAGGGCTCGCTTCGACCTGTTGCATGTCTACAGACTCTGGGGGGCCGGACGATTGTCCCTGGCCAGCGTGGGCGATGAGGAAATCCACCGATACGACAAGCACTCTCTGGAGACGGTGGAGGACCAGATGAAGGATTTTATCCGGGACCTGGCTCCGGGCACCGGGAAACTCTATCGGCACCTGCACCAGGGCCATCCCCCGTCCCTGATTCCAGCCCAGGCCGCAGAACTGGAGTCCGACCTGGTAGCCGTGGGCACCGAGGGCCTATCGGGTCTTCCCTATCTTCTGCTTGGCAGCGTGACCGAGCACGTGATGCGCCATGCAACATGCGACGTCCTTGCGGTACGTCCTTCGAGCTTCAGCTTTCGGCTGCCCTGATAGTTGCGGACGAAGAGAGCTCGGCAAGGAGTCAACCGGGGATCCGCCGGGGGCGCAGAACTCTCTTGAAAGCTTACCGCTGTCCCGTTCAGCCCCGGAAGATCAGGAGCAGGAGAATCCCCAGGAGCAGAACCAGCAGCAGGACTCCGGCGACCGTCAGGCCCCGCAGCCGCCCCTCGATCTCGGCAAAGGGGCCAAGGTAGCCCTTGGGCTTCGAAAAGCACCCCCGGGCCTTGCCAGGCAAGGCCTGCTGGTAGAAGGTTAAGAATCCGACCAGCCTCCCCCAGATCCCGGCCAGCCGGCCTGCCAGCCCTTCGTAGATAACCAGCACGTCTCCGGGAGGAAGATCCCAGCGCAGGGGCAACCTGCCGTGCCGGGCCCAGAGCGCTACGATCCAGGCCAGAAGCGCGCCGAGCCCCACTGGCCAGAAGGAGCCCCACAGGCCGCCGACGGAGAGGGTTTTTGCCAGGGCCTTTTCATGGCCCGGCACCAGCCAGACGGAAATCCCGACCAAAAGGACCAGGGCCGCCCAGATCGGCCCGAGGCCGACCTGTTCCTCACGCACCTGCGCCCGCCCCTGCCAGAGCAGAAAAAGAAAACGGCCCATGAGCGCCGTGGTCCCCACGGCCGCAACCGGCAACAGCACGTCCAACACTCCCGGCCAGGGCTCCGCCGCCAGGCCCACGTACCCCTTCAGCGACGCCTTGGCCAGCGCGCCGCTGGTCAGTGGCGCACCACAGAGGGCCGCAGCCGGAAGCAGCAGGCCGGCCAGCACGAGGATCCGGCGGTTTCGGCCCTGGTCCAGCGCAGGCGCCATCCCGACTCCAAAAAACAGCGCTCCCTTGGCCAGGCCGTGGTGCAGGGCGTAGAGGGCAACCGCCGCGGCAAGCCCGGGCCAGGCCCCCGGAGAGGCAAGGCCGATACCGATGCCGATAAACAGGTAGCCGAGCTGACTGATACTGGAGTAGGCAAGCAGCGCCCGGGCCTGCCGCTGAGCAAGGCCCACCGCCACCCCGTAGATCGCCATCGCCACCCCCGCCAGGGTCAGGGCCCCCGCCCAGCCGGGCAGGGCACCTCCCCCCAGGGGGAGAAACCGCAACAGCCCCAGCAACCCCACCTTGGTCATGACGCTAAGCGCCGCTGCGGCCGGCAGGGCCGCCGCCGCGTAGGTCAAAGGCAGCGCCACGTGCAGCGGCACCAGCCCCGCCTTGAGGCCGAAGCCCGCAACCAGCAGCAGCAGGATCAGGTCGCGGTCCGGCGATCCCTGCGCCACCGTTGCCAGGGTCGAAAACCGCTGGCCGCCCCCCTCGGCGAGCAGCAGCAGGGCCGAAAAAAGCAGGACCTCGCCGAGCACCACCAGAACGATGTAGACCCTTCCGGCCCGCCGGGCGGGCTCCGAGCCGTCATGCACCACCAGGCCGTAGGCGGCAAAGCTCATCAGGGCATAACAGGCAAAAAAGGTCACCATGTTCTGGGCCAGCACGGCGCCGAAGTTACCGGCCATGGCGGGGAGGAAAAAAACCAGAAAAGTTCGGAATGAGGAACGACCCCGGAACCAGATTCCCGTGTAGAGCCCCGCGGCCAGCCAGACCAGAGCCGTAAAGAGGAGAAACAACCGTCCTGTGGGATCAAGCCCCAGCCGGCTGCCGAGCAGCAGCGCACTAAGGGGCAGTTCGCCCCCTCCGCCTAGAAGGACACACCCCAGGGCCGGCAGAGCGCTCAAGGCCGCAAGCAGTCGCAGCGTTGTTTCGGAAAGAGGGCGAAGCAGGGCCAAGGCCGCCAGCAGAGGGGCCAGCGGGGTCGCCAGCAACAGCACCCCCTGCAGGGAAAACAGGCTCAGCGTCGTCTCGTTCACAGCGGATACTCCCGGACGGCAATCAGCTTCGCCCATTCCAGGGCGCTGAAGGGGGTGTTGGCGAGCAGCCCGGCGAGCAGGGCGAGCAGGGCCGTGAGAAGCGGCGGAAGCAGCAGCATCCAGTCGGTTTCGAACCGCCCCTGATGATTCTCGTTATGCTCATGGTGCCAGGGCCCCTTCTGCGGTCTGAACCAGGCGGCATAGAGAATCGGCAGGAAATAGCCGGCGTTGAGCAGGGTGCTGGCCACCAGCACCGCCACCACCCAGGGTTGACCGGAGAGCAACCCGCCCAGCCCCAGGTACCATTTACTGAAGAACCCTGCTACCGGCGGCACGCCGATCATCCCCAGCGCCCCCACGGTAAAGGCCGCCATGGTCCAGGGCATGCGCCGCCCCACTCCGTCCATCTCGCTGATTTTGTGGATTCCCAGGGTTTCTGCAAAATTGCCGGCGCAGAAGAACAGGGTTATCTTCATCAGGCCCTGGTGAACCAGGTGGACCAGGCCGCCGACGGTCGCCACCGGACCGAAGGTCGCCACCCCCAGAACGATATAGGAGACCTGACTCACCGTGGAGAAGGCCAGGCGGCGTTTGAGATCGTCCTGGTAAAGGGCGCGCACCGAACCGTAAACGATGGTCACCGCGGCCAGGATCATCAGCGGAAAAAGTACCCCGAGCCCCCGGGCAAATTCGATCCCGTAGAGATCGTAGACCACCCGCACGATGCCGAAGGCCCCCGCCTTGACCACCGCCACCGCGTGGAGCAGGGCGCTGACCGGAGCAGGCGCCACCATGGCGTTGGGCAGCCAGCCGTGCAGCGGCACCAGGGCCGCTTTGACCCCGAGCCCGCCGATCAGCAGCCAGAAGATGACCGTTAAGGCCCCGAGATGGGGAGCGGCATGGCTTTGGAGGATGCCGCCGGTCGCAAAATCGAGGGGCCCCACCAGAGCCCGCAGCCAGGCCACCCCCACCAGCATTACCGTCCCCCCGGCCAGGGTGTAGACGAGATAGATCCGGCCGGCGCGCAGCGCCTCCGGAGTGCCCCGGTGGACCACCAGCGGGTAGGTGACCAGGGTGAGCATCTCGTAAAAGATCAAAAAGGTGATCATGTTGCCGGCCAGGGCGATGCCGATGGTGGAGCAGACGCAGAGGCTGAAGAAGCCGAAAAACCGGCTGCGGTTGGGTGAGCCCTCGAGGTAACCGACGGCATACAGGGTGGTCACGAACCAGAGCACCGTCGAAAGGGCTGCGAAAAGCACCGAGAGGGCATCCCCATGCAGCACCAGGTCGAGGCCCGGCAGCAGGGTCAGCCGCGTCTCGTAGCTCAAGCCGTTAAACACCCCCCAGATCATCACCCCCATAAGCGCCAGCTTGAGGCTGGCCCCGGCCATGTTGAGCCAGGTGCGCAGACGGTGGTCCTCCTCGCGCAGGGCGAAGATCACCACCCCCGGCACCAGGGAGCTGGCCAGCAGCAGCAACGGCAACCAGGGTCCGAGGTTCATCGCCCGACCTCCGCCAAGGGGGGGCCGGAGAGCGGCGCCCCGACCTCGAGCAGAGCAACCGGATGGCCGGCCAGCAGGCCGAGACCGAAGGCCATCAGCGCCAGAACCAGGGCGCTGTACTGCATGACCGCCGGAACCGGATGGCACTCGGCCGACCCCGGCGCGCTGAGAAAGGCCTTGGCCAGCACGCGGAGAATATAACCGCCCGCCAGCATGGTGCCAGCCATCATCACCAGCACCCACCACCACTGCCCGCTCACCAGGGCGGCATTCAGCAGCATCCACTTGGCCAGAAACCCGCCGCTTGGGGGCAGGCCGATAATACTCACCGCCGCCAGGGCAAAAACCACCAGCGGCAGGGTCAACTTCTGCCCGTATCCGGCAAGGTCTGCGATCCGGTCATGCCCCGTGGCCTGCATAATGCAGCCGGCGGAAAGAAACATCGCTGACTTGCCCAGGGCATGGGAGAGCGCGAAGAGCACCCCGCCGCTCCAGGCGACAAAGGGGGCCTGCCCAAGGGCCAGGGGAAAAAGCAGAAACAGGTAGCCGAGCTGGGCCACCGTCGAATAGGCGACCAGCAGCTTGAGCCGCTGCTGCAGGCAGGCCTGCAGCGACCCCCAGATGACCGCCGCCGAGCCGAGAACCCCAAGCAGGGTCGCCAGCGCCGGGGTCGCAAGGCCGGAAAAAACATCGAACCACAGCCGCAGCAGCAGGTAGAACGACGCCTTGACCACCAGCGCCGAGAGGGCGGCGCTGACCGGCGCCGGGGCGCTCGAGTGAGCCGGAGGCAGCCAGAAGTGAAGGGGAAAAAGAGCCGTCTTCAGAAGCAGCCCTGCAATCATCAGCGCCAGAGCGACCCAGGCTGCAGGAACCGGGGTCATCAATCCGGCCAGGGTCGCAAGATCGACGGTGGCGAATTTGCTGTAGAGCAGGCCGACGCCGAGCAGGTAGCAGAGGGAGCCAAGCAGGCTGACCAGGAAATACCTCAGGGCCGCCCCGATGGCCCCGGCCGCACCGCTCAGCGCCGCCAGCGGAACCGCGGAGAGGGCCAGAAGCTCGAGGGTGACATAGATGTTGAAGGCATCGGCGGCCAGAAAGAGCGCATTGAGCGCTGCCAGAAGAAACAGCCACAGGGGCCAGAAAAAGACCTTTTCGGTTCCGCCGGAATGAAAGCCGTGACCGGCACGAAAATAGCCCAGGCCATAGACTGTGATCAGAGCCCCGACCACCGCAGCCATCAGCAGCATCACAGCAGTCAGGCCGTCGACAAAGAGATGGGGGGAGAAAAACCCGGGCCAACCGCCGACCGGGTAACGCTGCGGCCCCAGGCTGAAAAGCTGCCAGGCCACAGCCGCTGCCAGCAAAGGGCTCAGCAGAGCCACCAGGGCACCGCACAGGGTCGCCAGGCGAGGGATCAAAAAGGCGCTCAGCGCAGCAACCAGCGGCACCAGGATGGTCCATACCGGCCAGGGAAAGGCCAGGAGGCTGTCGAAGTTCATTGGTCGCCCCCTTGGTCGCCATCTTCGCCCAGATAGGCACGGCCGGTCTGGGCCTCAAGCCGCGAGGTCAGCACCAGCGCTACGGCCGTGGCGCTGACCGAAACCACGATACCGGTCAGGACCATGGCATGGGGGACCGGGTCGGGCGCTGCCCCGGGGGCGCGGTAGGCCAGGGCGACAAAGACCATAAACACCCCCGAGCTCAAAACGTTGAGGGCGAGGATTTTGCGAACCAGGTGAGCCCGGGCAAAGAGGGCGAAGAGCCCGAGTCCCGCAAGGGCCACCCCGGCAATGGCATAGAAGACCGCCACGGTCATGGCTTCCTCCCCCGGTCCTCACCCTTCGGGCTTCCGGCCTCAGGCCTGCCCCCGGCAAACAGGGCGATCAGGATGACGGCGATCGAAAGAGTCAGCGTCGTTTCGATAAGCAGAATCAAGCCACCGGCCCACCGCTGAGGGTACTCGAGAAGGGCCCCGCCGGCAGCGATGCAGCCCAGGGCGACGCCGCAAAAGACCACAAAACCGCCGCACAGAGCCCAGCGCAGGGGCCAGCCGCACCAGGCAGGCTTCGGGCGCCTGCCGGCAAGCAACAAAAGGATCCCCCCCGCGGCCAGCACCGCTCCGGCCTGAAAGGCCCCACCGGCAGCATGACTGCCGAGCCACAACAGGTAGCCCGCCGCCAGTATCATCACCGGCAGCAGCAGCCGGGTCAGGGCCGGCAGCATCTGCCCCCCGGGGGCATGGGCCAGGCCGATCTCCTCGCCCCCCAGCGACCAGACGCCCAGCACGGCGAGCAGCAGGACCACCACTTCGAGCAGGGTGTCGTAGCCGCGAAAATTGAGCAGCACCGCCGTCACCGGGCTGGTCACGCCACTTTGCCCCAGACGCTCTGCAACCGCATCGCCAAGCCCAGGTGCCTGCCGGGGCAGATCGACAATCGCCCAGGCCACCCCAAGTGCAGCAGCGCCGACCAGAAGCAGCAGAACCCCCTGCAGAAAGGGGGAATGTCCGTCATTGCCCATGGTCTTGCCCCTCCCCGTCAGACTGTTGCCTTTTGGTTCCCTTGCCGCCATGGTGCAACCGGCCGAGTGCCGAAAGGAGCAAGGCGCCGGTCACCCCCGAACCGACCGCAGCCTCTGCCAGGGCCACATCCGGTGCAGCGAGGCGAACCCAGGCAAGGGCCATCAACAGACCGAAGGCGATGAACAGCACCGTCGCCTTGAACAGGTCCTTGACCCCCAGCAGCTGCCAGGCCAGCAACAACAGGGCCAAAACCAGCGCCACATCAAAGGTCCACAGCCAGAAGTTCATGGTCGCTCCCAGGGTTTGATCCCATGACGCAGGGCGGTGCGAGCCACCAGGTGAGAGATCGTTGCGCTACCGACCATCACCAGAATCCAGATAAGCAGCAGTTTCAGCGCAGCAAGCAAGGACCCGGCCTGTAGCGCCAGCCCCAGGCAGACCAGCCCCAGGCCGAGGTTGTCGGCCTTGGTCAGGGCATGAAGACGGCAGTAGACATCGGGAAAACGCAAAAGGCCCAGGGTCCCCCCCAGGAAAAAGGGCATCCCCAGCACCACCAGAAACAGGCCGAGGGCATTAATGATCTGCATTTGAATCTCCCCCCTGTTTTTCCCTGAGGGTCCAGAACCGCTGAACAAAAGCGACCGCCGCCACCGTGGCCAGCAGCGCGAATACCAGGGCGACATTTACCAGCGCCGGAGCCCCGAGGGCCTGACTCAGCAGCAGCAGGATGGCCACCCCGGTGGTGCCGAAAAGCTGGGCGGCCAGCATGCGGTCGGCCGGGGTCGGCCCGCGCAGGATACGTACCAGCCCGGCCAGGATATTGAGCAGCAAAAACAGGGCCAGCACCAGGTAGGCTTGGTTCATGACGGCCCCGTCCCTTCGAGAGTCTCTCCGAAGAGCTGAGCCACCTTGGCTTCGAGTTGCTGCAGCTCACGAATGGCGGGCAGACTGGCATCGAGCATATGCACCACGACAAGGTCTCCGAGCAGTTCGGCACTCAGGGTTCCCGGCAACAGGTTGACCGTGTTGACCAGGAAAATTCGGCTTGGCCCTTCGGGCAGGCGCAGGGGATGCTCAACCAGGGCAGGGTCGAGGGGCAGCTCGCGCAGGTAGGCACGGCGCGCCACGTCGACGCCGCCGCGCAACGAATGCCAGAGGAAAAACGGGATAAAAACCAGCAAGCCAGGCAGCTGCCAGCGCCAGGGGCGTGCCCCCGGCAAGGCCAGACTGGCGCAGCCGGCCAGGACCACCACAGGGAGCCCCACCCCCCATGCGCCCACGGCCCCTTCGGTCAAAACCAGCCAGATCAAGGCGAAGAGGAGCACGCGCAGCAGAAAACCCGCGATCCCATGCCTCGAACGACGTTGCAAACCCTGTTTCCGATCCATAACGGGCCCTTCCGAAAGGCCATTTCCCTTGACAAATGTCCCCGATGACCTAATTTATTAACTTACGACTCAAATAAACCGAACCGTTGAAAAGTTTTTAAATTATTGGTTATTTTTCCAAGGATGCAACTCGAATTCGATTTTTTTCAGCGAAACGGAGAGACCCTGCCTCATGAGCTTTGATGACCTTCCCTACAAACTTTCGGTGCTCATGCGCCCCTTTGAAGAATTCTTCAAGCGCCAGGCCTCGGGGGGGCTGGTCCTGATGGCCGCCACGGCCCTGGCCCTGCTTCTAGCCAACTCGCCTCTCAGCGAAGCCTACCACCATTTCTGGGAACTCGATGTGACCATCGGCTTTGAGCAGTTCGGCCTGACCCAGTCCCTGCATCACTGGATCAACGACGGGCTGATGGCGGTGTTTTTCTTCGTCGTCGGACTGGAATTGAAGCGCGAGTTTCTCACCGGCGAGCTCTCGGACAGCAAGAAGGCCGCCCTGCCCATCGCCGCCGCCCTGGGGGGCATGGTTCTGCCCGCCCTGATTTATTATCTGATCAATCCCGAACTTCCCATGGCCAAGGGCTGGGGCATCCCCATGGCCACCGACATCGCCTTCGCCCTGGGCATAATCGCCCTGCTCGGCCCGCGGATCTCCCGCTCCCTGGCGATCTTTCTGACCGCCCTGGCGATCGTTGACGATCTGGGGGCGGTGCTGGTCATCGCCCTTTTTTATACCGGCGAGATCTCCGCTGTGGCCCTGGGGTGGGCCGCGGCTTTTCTGCTGCTGCTGTTTATCGGCAACCGCCTCGGCCTGCAGCACCCCAACTATTACGCCCTGATCGGCTTCTGCCTGTGGGTCGCCATGCTGCGCTCAGGGGTCCACGCCTCCGTTGCCGGGGTGCTCATCGGCGCCACCATCCCCGTCAACCCCCGTCACTTTCGTGACGAGTTCGTCTCCAAGGCCGATGAGCTGCTTGAGCATTACAAAGAACTCAAGGTTATTCCCGGGCCCTTTTACAACGAGGACAAGCTGGGCACCCTGCTGGCGCTGGAGCATGTCTGCCACGACGCCATGAGCCCGCTGCAGCGCATGGAGCACGAAATGACTCCCTGGGTCATCTTCGGCGTCATGCCGATCTTCGCCCTGGCCAACGCCGGAATCTCGTTGAGCCTCGGCGACCTGTCTACAGCCCTGGCCCACCCCACGACCATCGGTGTCGCCCTGGGGCTGCTGCTGGGCAAACCGATCGGCATTCTGCTCTTCTCCTGGATCGCGGTGCGCCTCGGGCTCTGCCGCCTGCCCAGCGGAGCGAGCTGGCGCGATATTCTGGGCATGGGCATCCTGGCCGGAATCGGCTTCACCATGTCGCTGTTCATCACCAGCCTGGCCTTCATGGACCCCTCCCTGGTCACCTCGGCCAAGGTGGGGATTTTCGTTGCATCGCTGCTCGCCGGCATCTGCGGTTATTGGCTGCTGTCACGCAAGAAAATCCCCGCCCCCGCGCCTCAGGGTTGACCTCGCTGCAGGCACCGAACACCTGTGCCGTAGACGGCACCAGGGATGGGCACATTTGTCCCACCCCTGAACAGCCATGTGTAATTTTGTCCCTCTCTCGCAACGCCCAATAATTGACCAGCCCCCAAAACCAAACCGTAGATGTCTGTTTTTATTGACAAAATAAATTTCTCCTCGAAAAAGGATTAAAATGGCAACGGCCTTGCATTATGTATACGCATCATTTTGACACCACGCCGACTTGGCACAACACCATATGCAAGCAAAGGAGTTACAAGACATGGGCAAGACCGTTGAAAACCCCAAAAAATTCATTATTTCCTGCCGTATCGATGACCACGAGATGGAAACCCTCCAGCAGATCGCCAAAAACAACGGGACCAGCATCTCGACCCTGCTGCGGCGCAGCCTTTCACTGCTCGACCAGGGCAGCCACCAAGCCCCCCAGGCCCACGCCTGAGACCGGCCTCCGGCCCAGACAGGCGGACGCAGGCAGACCAGCGGAGATTCCTCCGCGGCTGCCTGTAGCCCGCAGGAGCTGCAACCCTTCCCGCAAGTGCCGGCGCAAGCCCTTTCCCCAGGCCGGTTCCTCCCCATTTTCCCTTGACTTATCGAGTCGTTCTGTCTAATTTACATGACTTGATTTTTTGACGTCGGATACCTGGGGAGACCACCATGGATTACAAAGAAACACTGAACCTGCCTGTCACAGATTTTCCCATGCGGGGCAACCTGCCGCAGCGCGAACCGCAGATCCTCCAACGCTGGAAAGAAGCGGAGCTGTACCAGAAAATCGAAGAGGCCGGCAAAGACCGCCCCAGGTTCATCCTGCACGACGGCCCTCCCTACGCCAACGGCCATACCCACATCGGCCACGCCCTGAATAAAATCCTCAAGGACATCGTCATCAAGAGCCGGCGCATGCAGGGCTTTTACGCCCCCTACGTGCCGGGCTGGGACTGCCACGGTCTGCCCATCGAGCTGATGGTCGACAAAAAGCTCGGCAAGAAAAAGCGCGAGATGACCAAGGCGGCGGTACGCAAGGAGTGCCGTGAGTACGCCAAAAAATGGGTCGGGATCCAGAGCGAAGAGTTTCAGCGCCTTGGCGTGCTGGGCGAATGGGACCGCCCCTACCTGACCATGACCCACGACTACGAGGCGGCCACCGCCCGCGAGCTGGCCCGCTTCGCCGAGCGCGGCGGCATGTACAAGGGCAAAAAGCCCGTCCACTGGTGTTCCTCCTGCGTCACCGCCCTGGCCGAGGCCGAGGTCGAGTACGCCGACCACAGTTCACCCTCGATCTACGTCAAGTTTCCCTACGCCGATGAGCTCCCCGAAGAGCTCTCCGAGCTGCAGGGCAGAAACCTCTCCTTCGTCATCTGGACCACGACCCCCTGGACCATCCCCGCCAACCTCGGCATCTGCCTCAACCCGGAGCTGCCCTACGTGGCGGTCGAAGCCGGCGAGGACGTCCTGGTGCTGGCCGAGGGACTCTACGAGCAGGTCCTCAAGGAACTGGAGATCACCGACTACAAGGTGCTGACCACCTTCGCCGCCCCGCTGTTCGAGCGCAAAACCTGCCGCCATCCCCTCTACGGGCGCGACTCGCTGATCATCCTCGGCGACCACGTCACCCTCGAGGCCGGTACCGGCTGCGTTCATACCGCCCCCGGTCACGGCCAGGACGACTACGTGGTCGGCCTGCGTTACGGCCTTGAGGTTTACAACCCCGTCGACAACTACGGCCGCTACCGCAAGGACCTGGAGTTGTTCGGCGGCATGAAGATCAACGACGCCAACAGTGCGGTCAACGAAAAGCTCGCCGAGCTCGGCGCCATGCTCAAGCAGGACAAGGTCTCCCACAGCTACCCCCACTGCTGGCGCTGCAAGAAGCCGATCATTTTCCGCGCCACCGAGCAGTGGTTCATCTCCATGGAGTCCAACGAGCTGCGCAACAAGGCCCTGGAGCATATCGCCGACGTGCAGTGGATCCCCCGCTGGGGTCGCGAGCGCATCTACGGCATGATCGAAAACCGCCCCGACTGGTGCATCAGCCGCCAGCGCAGCTGGGGGGTGCCGATCACCGTCGTCTACTGCGAGAAGTGCGGCGAGTCGCTCGCCGACGGCAAGCTCATGCACCATATCGCCGATCAGTTCGAAGAGGGCGGCTCGGATATCTGGTTCGAAAAGGACGCCTCCGAACTGCTGCCCGAAGGCACAAGCTGCCCGGCCTGCGGCCACGACAGCTTCACCAAGGAAAGCGACATTCTCGACGTCTGGTTCGACTCGGGGGTCAGCCACGCCGCGGTTCTGGAAAACCGCGACTACCTCGGCTCGCCTGCGGACATGTACCTTGAAGGCAGCGACCAGCACCGCGGCTGGTTCCACTCAAGCCTGCTGGCCGCCGTCGGCACCCGCGGGGTCGCCCCCTACAAGGCGGTTCTGACCCACGGCTTCGTCGTCGACGGCTCGGGCAAGAAAATGTCCAAGTCGGTGGGCAACGTCATCGCCCCCGAAGAGGTCATCAAGAAGTACGGCGCCGAGATCCTGCGCCTGTGGGTCGCCGCCCAGGACTATCGCGACGACATCCGCATCAGCCAGGAGATCCTGCAGCGCCTCTCCGACGCCTACCGGCGCATCCGCAACACCGCCCGCTACATCCTCGGCAACCTCAAAGGCTTCGACCCGGCTGCCGACAGCGTCCCCGACGGCGACCTGCTCGAACTCGACCGCTGGGCCCTGTCGCGCCTCGAAGGGCTGGTCGGCCGGGTTGAGAAATCTTACGAGGAGTACGAGTTTCACGTCCTCTATCACGCGGTGCACAACTTCTGCAGCGTCGACATGAGCTCTTTCTACCTCGACGTGCTCAAGGACCGCCTCTATACCGCTCCGCGCAAGAGCCTGGCGCGGCGCAGCGCCCAGACCGCCATGTACCGGATCCTCGACGCCCTGACCCGGCTGATCGCCCCGGTGCTCTCCTTTACCTCCGACGAGATCTGGGGTCATCTGCCCGGCGAGCGCGAAGCGAGCGTACACATGACCGCCTTCCCCCGCTTCGAAACCAGCCTGCTCGACCCTGAGCTCGAGGCCCGCTACGAGAAACTGCTGGCGGTGCGCTCCGATGTTTCCAAGGCCCTGGAGCTGGCCCGTACCGGCAAGCTCGTCGGCCACTCCCTCGACGCCCTGGTGCGCATTGAGGTCCCGGCCGGCGAATGGCAGGCGCTGCTCGAGCAGTACCGCGACCAGCTCGCCACCCTGTTCATCGTCTCCCAGGTGGAGCTGACCGAAGGCCTGACTGAAGCTGTGGAAGGCGAAGAGATCCCGGGCCTCAAGGTGCAGATCACCAAGGCGCAGGGCGACAAATGCGAACGCTGCTGGAACTACGACACCACCGTCGGCGAAAACGACGATCATCCCTCCGTCTGCCAGCGGTGTCGCGAAGCCATCGTATAATGAACCAGGCAATGGGCTCGGGGCTGGGGCAATGGGAATCTTTTCCCGCCCCCTAGCCCCGAGCCTCTAGCCCCTAGCCTCTTTTTGGACAATCCGTGCCCTTTCGTTTTCGTATCCTCAGCATCGTGAGCGTCCTGGTCCTTATCATCGACCAGGCAACCAAGATTTATATCGACAGCCGGTTCGCCCTCTACGAATCAGTCCGGGTGATCGAGAATTTCTTTCATATCACCTACGTGCGCAACAAAGGCGCTGCCTTCGGCATTCTGGCCGACAGCGCCTTTCGCGTGCCCTTCTTTATCACCGTCGCAGTGGCCGCCTCCCTGGGGATTTTGTGGTTCGTTTATCGCACCTCGGACGATCAGCGCCTGCTGCACCTCTCGCTGGCGCTGATCTTCTCGGGCGCGGTCGGCAACCTCATCGACCGCATCCGCCTCGGCGAGGTCATCGACTTTCTCGACGTCCACTGGTACCGGCACCACTGGCCCGCCTTCAACGTGGCCGACTCGGCCATCTGCGTCGGGGTCGGACTGATGCTGATCCACACCTGGCAGGAAGAGCGCAAGAACAAGGCGCGTTAAGCCCAACACTCCACAATCCCTTTCTCCCCCCCCTCCTGATCCCCTAAACGAACGCCCTCGATGTGCACCTTGTAAAAGCGGGTGGGGCCTGCCCCACCATGTTCGAGTCCGACCCATTTTCGGTGGGGCAGGCCCCACCCTACAAAATTAGAGACAGCGGAGTTGCCTGAAAACTCTTCGCTTGTCCCGCCCTGCAACATCATAGAAGCAGCTTTGGAACAAATGTTTTGCCTGAGGCGGAAATACCCCAAAGACGCAAAGGAAAAGCCCCAAGCCAGATAAGATCGACTCAGAGGTTGTGACAGGAAAAGCAGAGCCTGGACCCGCTGTTGTCGACAGCGAGAAGACCTTGCTTTGAGGGGATGTAGAGATTGTGGCAGGACAGGCAGCCCATCTTGCCGTCCATCAGAACGATTTCCGGCGCCAGCGATGCGGCGGCCTGGTACTTGCGGTTGTAAGCCGTTACCTGTTCGTAATCCATACCGATGGGGTGCGCCCCTCCGGCGGCCTGCAGACCTCCAGCCAGGGCGAAATGCGCCACCGGTCCAAGCCCCGAACCGTCATGGCAGGTAAGACAAAGCCTTGACGTGGTATCGAGGGGAAAAGAAGAGCCATCGTCCCGCGCCTTTGTTGCCGGGTGGGCAATCTCCAGCATGGCCGCGTGAGGCTGCTCCTGAGGTCCGCCACCGTGGCAGTCGGCACAGATTTCCCTGCCAGGCACCGCCGGGGCGCCGGCAACCACCGGATGGCAATCCTCACACCCCACCAGATCGTTCACCAAGTGGGTATTGCCCCGGGCGTACCCGGGGTGACAACTCCTGCAGCTATCCCCCGCGCTCCCGGCATAGGGTCCATGGTCGTACCCGGCGCCGGCATTCGTGGCCAACAGCACCAGAGCAAGCAGAACAACCGACAGGTATGCCGAGCGTAATTCCATGTCAGTCGCCCCCCATATCGGCCAGTTGGCCCCGCAGCACCCAGGCCTTTGCTGCCTGCCCGTCGACACTCGTCCCCTCGTAGAGCACGAGCTGCCCCCTGGAACTCTCCCACAGGCCGAGCGTTCTGCTGTCGATAGTAAACCGGGTTCCGGCGGGGCAGAAACCTTCCGCTCGACCGGGGCTACGAAAGTCCGACCAGACGTTCATCAGCTCTCCCCGATTTTCCTTTCCCGTAGAGAGAAAGACCAGAGAAGGCCTGTATTGCACCTGAACAGGATCGACGTCCTCTGGAGTAAGACGATGCAGGGTCGAGCCTGAAAAAATGCGGCAGGACTGCCCAGGAAAAACCTCGGCCAGGTATTGGCGGGCGTGATTGAGGGCGGTCACGGTGGTCAGGGTTTTGCCGGCTGCGGTCAGCTTCTCTCCGAGGGTTTGGCCCTGAGTCCCTGCTGCAGAGGCGCAAACGCAAAGCCCCCATAAGAGAAGGACCG
>CALZIZ010000015.1 GCA_945787465.1 uncultured Desulfuromonadales bacterium | reverse complement strand
AAAGGCCCTTGAATAATGGGGCGGTTGCGTTCTAAGATGGGGCATCTTACGGGGAGCCGAGCTGCATGCACCAGGAAATCCGCCTTCACGGGCACCTGAATGAAACCATCGAGTTCTTCGCCACCGCTGCGGCCCGTGATGCCTACGGCAGTTATTTTTACGAAACCGTCGGCGACCGGCTGCGCTTTTTTGCCCCGGGCAGCGAGTTTGCCCTCGACGGCCAGGGGGTCATGCACCGCGGCAACGGCGGGGCTTTTTGCGAGTACATGTTCGGGGTCGATCAGCCACTGGCCGATCTGGCCAAGGGCGATGTGTGCAATCGCCTGGTCCTTTACGGCGGGCTCTATGAAAACGGGTTCAATCTGCGTTTTTCGGATTTGACCGGAGGGCGGCAGAGCTACGAGCGGATTTTTTTCGAAGGCAACCCGATCTGCAACTATTTCTTTTTTCTCACCGGGTCGGTCAGCGGGGATCTCCGCGAGCAGCAGGAGGGCATTCTGCGCCTGCTGGGAAAGACCCTCAAGCGCAGCCCGGCGGTGGGGCTGAACGATGATATGCAGCTTGCCGATGAGCTCTTCGGCCTGCTTGGGCACAAGAGCTCGCTCTACCTGTTTCGGCTGATTCACAAGAAGCACCGCCGCTACCACGACGCCTTTCGCATCCTTTACCACGCCAACAAGGCCCTCTCCGACGAGGATTTTCAGGGCCTGCAGGAACTGGCCGACCAGCTGGGCGTCGACCGCTACCAGCAGGAGCGCATCCGCATCGACGTGATGTACAAACACCCCGAAAACCGCCGGGTGGTCGACGAATACAAGCACATTCTCATCGATTGTTTCCGCAAGGGCACCATCAACCAGCTCGAAAACGCCCGCCTGACCCGCCTCAAAACCCTTTCGGTGCGCAACAAGATCCCCTCGGCGCTCTTTTACACCCTCGATAAGATGCTCAAGCACGACAACCTGCTCGATGTGCAGGAGCAGGACTATATTCTTGAAACCCGTGAAATCCTCGAGGGCATCTTTTTTCATGAGCGGCAGATCGACTCCAGCATCGACCGCGACGACATGATCAAGCTGCTGCACGCCAAAAAGTGCGCCAGCGAAAACCGCGACCATACCTTCGAACATATTCTGCTCAATACCGGCAAGGCCTGCGACGAGAAGATCTACAACGGCGCCGACATGGCCCTGCTCGATAATTTCTCGTACATCCTGACCTATTTCGATCGGTACGACACCACCCAGGCCGAAGTCAGCCAGCTGGCGTTCATGGAAAATGTCGCCATCTCCGAAAAGATGATCCGCAGCCTGCTCGGCAACCGCAAGGCCTTCGATGAGCTCCAACGGGGCCTGTTCGACGGGCTGTTTTTCACCGGGGTGCTGGAGAACAAGTACCTCGGGCGCTACGGTCGAAAAAAGATCCTCGCGCTGCGCCAGGGGCTGGTGGAGATCGAAGAGGGGCGCCTGACGGTGCATACCCTGGTCAGCCGCCTAGAAGCCATCGACGCCGAGGACCGGCTCTACGGGGTGCTGCGTGATCACGTCAAGGAGCGCATCCGCAACTTTTATTCGCGCTACAACACCCGCAGCGAGCAGCAGGCCCTGCAGGCCGAAGTGGCCGAGGAGCTCTGTGCCAAGGGGCTGCTCGAGGGGCCTTTGCCCGGCGCCCTGTTTCGCGACGTGGTGGTCAACATCAAAAAAGAGGCCATCTATATCCACAGCCTGCTGCCCCAGATCATCGCCGATCAGGACATTGCCCTGCGCGAGGATTTTCTCGAAAACAGCGGTCTCGACAGGTTTTACGTCGAGGAGCTGGAGCGGGAATATTTCGAACTCAACAACCTCGACCTCGAGGGCCTCTACCAGATTCGCCAGGGGCTCAGCGCCTGATACCAACTTGCCTTGTCTCGCTGATCCGATATAATTTTCAGTAATTTATCTCTTCAGCGAGGCGCCATGAATCTACCTTCCCTGCATGCCGTGCGCAACATCGGCATCATCTCACACATCGATGCGGGTAAGACCACGGTCTCCGAACGCATCCTGTTCTACAGCGGCGAAATCCACAAGATGGGCGAAGTCCACGACGGCATGGCCACCATGGACTGGATGGAGCAGGAACAGCAGCGCGGCATCACCATCACCGCTACCAGCACCAGTTGTCGCTGGGGCGAGCTGTGGATCAACCTCATCGATACCCCCGGACACATCGACTTTACCATCGAGGTCGAGCGCTCGCTGCGGGTTCTCGACGGCGCGGTGGCCATCTTCAGCGCCGTCGAGGGGGTGCAGCCGCAGAGTGAGTCGGTCTGGCGCCAGGCTGATCGTTACCGGGTGCCGCGAATCTGCCTGATCAACAAGATGGACCGCATCGGGGCGGATCACCAGGCGGTGCTGGAGCAGGTGGAAAAGCAGCTCTCGGCAAAACCGGTGCTGCTGCAGCTGCCGCTGGGCAGCGAGGGCGACTTCGCGGGGGTGATCGACCTGCTGGAACTGCAATTGCTGAGCTTCGACGAAGCCGACCAGGGGATTACCCTGACCAGAGGAGCTGTGCCGGCTGAGCTCGAAGAGGCCGCCCGCCAGGGCCGGGAGCGGGTCGTCGAGGCCGCGGCGGATTTTGACGACAGCATTCTCGCCGACTTTCTCGAAGGCCGGCCGATCGACAGCGAGCGGCTCAAGGAGGCGCTGCGTAAAGGGGTGCTCGAATGCCGGCTGTTTCCGGTGCTGCTGGCAACGGCGCTGCGCAACAAGGGCATTCAGCCGCTGCTCGAGGCCGTCGGTGCCTACCTGCCCTCGCCCCTCGAGGTTCCGCCGGTGCTGGCCGGCCACCCGGAGGGCGGGGAGGATCCCGAAGAGCTGCCCTGCGACCCCAAGGGGCCGCTCTGCGCCCTGGCCTTCAAGGTGCTTTCCGACGAGGGGCGCAAGCTGACCTATTTGCGGATCTATTCGGGGATCCTGCGGGCCGGCGCCACCCTCTACAACGCCAGCCAGGGCTGCTCGGAGAAGGTCGCGCGGCTGTTTCGCATGCACTCGCACAAACGCGAACGGCTGGATATGGCCCAGGCGGGCGACATCGTTGCCGCTGCCGGGCTCAAGGAGGCGCTGACCGGCGATACCCTCTGCGCTGTCGAACATCCTCTGCTGCTGGCGGGGCTTTCGGTCCCCGAGCCGGTGGTCTACCAGGCGGTCGAGGCTAAGGGGGTGGATGATCGGGAGAAGCTCTTGCCGAGCCTGGAAAAGCTGCAGTGGGAGGATCCCACCTTCAAGGTGCGCGAAGACAAGGAGACCGGGCAGACGATCCTTTCGGGGATGGGCGAGTTGCATCTCGAGGTGCTGACCGGGCGTCTCGAGCGCGAGTTCGGGGTCAGGGTGAAGACCGGCCGGCCCCAGGTGGTCTACCGTGAAACCCTGATCCGACAGGTCGAGCGCCGGGAGGTCTTTCACCGCGAATTCGATGGCCGGGTGCAGGGCGGCGAGGTGTTGCTGCGCCTGACCCCGACCGCGCGGGGCGAAGGTTTGCACCTGAGCCTGGCCGAAGCGGTGCAGGCCGAACTGCCTGCAGAGCTGCTGGCCGCCGTGCAAGAAAGTCTTAAGCTTGCCTGCAACGCCGGGGTGCGCTCGGGCTACCCCCTGGTGGACCTTGCGGTGGAGGTTCTCGAAGCGCCCTTTATCCCCAACCTGACCACCGAAACCGGATTGCGCGCCGCGGTTCAGCGGGGCCTGGCGCTGGCCTCCCAGGAGGCCGGTTCGACCCTGCTGGAGCCGGTGATGGCCCTGGAGCTGGTGGTGCCGGGCGATTACGCCGGCAAGGTGCTCGGCACCCTGCAACAGAAACGCGGCCGGGTCGAAGGCATGCAGAGCCGTTCGGATTGCGAGGTGATCCGGGCCAAGGTGCCGCTGGTGGAGATGTTCGGCTACATGACCGAGTTGCGCAGCGCAACCAAGGGGCGCGGCACCTTCTCCATGGAATTCTCCCACTTCGGTCAGGCCACCGAGGAGACCCTTAAGCGCTTCGGTATGGCCTGAGAGGCCGCGGCCTGTTGGGTCTTGCGATCTGGCAGCAATCGTTTCAAAATTCGTGGGGTGGGCTCTGCCCACCTTTTTCGGTTATTACGGACCTCCACTGAGACGGTGGGCAGAGCCCACCTTACGGAAAACGTAACTGTTCAACCCAGGTACTCCAGCCCCACCAGGGTCAGGTCGTCCTGGGGTGGGCGCCCCTTGCCGAAGGTCGTCAGGGCGTCGATGACCCGGTCGCAACTGCGCTCCAGGGGCTGCTTGCGCAGCGACACCAGCTTGTCGAACATGCGCTCTTCGCCAAAGAATTGACCGTCCTGCCTCGCATATTCGGTGATCCCGTCAGAGTAAAGATAGAGCCTGTCCCCCGATCGGTCCGCCGCAACTCAGCTGCTCGCTGCTGCCGTCTTTGTGCACCAGCAGCGGCGGCGGGTGCCCGGCGTTGCTGTAGCGGACCTCGCCGGTTGAGCCGTCGAGCAGCAGGTAGCTCAGGGTGAAGAATTTTTCGAAGCGCTCGAAAGGGTATTCGAGGCAGAGCTCATGCAGCACCTCGGCGGGCTTGAGGATTTCGTAGAACGGCGGACCCTCGAGAGGGCGTTTGACGATTTGGCCGGTGTGCAGGGAGAGGCTCTGGTAGACCGATACCGTCACCATGGCCGAGGATATGCCGTGACCGCTGACGTCAAAAAGGTAGGCCATGGCGGTATCCTCTGTAATCTGCATGAGATTGAACAGGTCGCCGCCGACCTGCTCGCAGGGGATGAAGCGCCAGGCGCTGCGAAAGTTTTTCAGCCGCGGTGCCCGCTGCGGCAGCAGGCTGCCCTGGATCTCGGCTGCCGAGCGGCGATAGGCGTTGAGCTGGCGCTGTTTGGCAACGAGCATTTGCTGGGCCAGGTCGCGTTCGTACTGCAGGCGGCGGATGGTCAACTGCGCCTCGACCCTGCTGAGGATCGCTTCGCCATTGCCCGGCTGGTAGATGACCCCTGCGGCCCAGGGGGCCAGTTCCCTGAGTCGCACGGCGTTCAGGCCGTTGGAGGCAAAGATCAGGCAGGGCGTTTCGAGCATCTGGCAATCCCGCGCCAGGGCCGACCAGGGTTCGTGGTCGTCGGGGACGGCCAGTTCGGCATCGAGCAGCAGCAGGGCCGGGTATTCCCCAAGGCGTTGCGCAGTCTGGCAGAGATCGGCGGCCTGCAGAACGAAATAGCCGGCCTGGCGCAGCAGGTCGCCAAGGGTTTGGCGTTGCCGGTCATCGGATTGGGCGATGAGAATCTTTTCGGACATACTGTGTCCTGTTCGGTCGAGTCGGGGTTATTCAGAGGTGTTTCGGTTGCTGCCAAGGCGTCGCCGACGCAGGCCCTGGCCTTGCGCTAAGTCAAGGAGGCGCAGCGAAGGCAGCGGCCAAAAGGACCTGAACAGGCTGACAGGATCAGCCGGACGGGGCACTTTGCTTCCTTTGCCATGCAGCTTTTCTATCAATGGCTGCAACAACCGGGCCCGAACCTGATCCTGGCCGGCGAGCTCGCTGCGCCTAAAAGGGGCGGGTCACATAAAGGGGAATAAATATCTTGAGGATTTGAGTTTTGAGTTGACAGGCGGGTGGGCGATGGCTAAACTATGACCGTTTTTGTAAGCAATTAGCGCCGGTTGATCTTTTCGGCCGGCCTATTAAACTCTTCAAGTTAAAGTAACCTTGGATCCGTGAGATCGGGGCGGGAATAGAGTGTAAGTGCTTGGCCTGAATAAGTGTTTCAAAAAATCTTAGGCTCACCCACAGGTTCGTCGGCGATTTTTTGAACGCTTAGGCAGGTCAATGACTTGCGCTATTGCCCGGTCAGAACTCACGGATGCAGGGTAATTCCAACATCTTATGAGGAGGGTCAATGGAGGCACCATCGTACAATACTGCCATCGTCAGAAGCTTCGTGAACTGGAGCGTTATCTGGGGACTGGTGGCCGTCCTGGTCGGAGTCATCGTCTCCTTCCAGATGGTCGACCCGGATCTGAACTTTCCCCCGTATCTCACCTTCGGCAGGCTGCGCCCGCTGCACACCAACGCCGGCATCTACGGCTGGGGGGTGGGGACCATCTTCGCCATGTTTCTCTACATGGTGCAGCGGCTGTGCAAGCGCCCCCTGTGGAGCGATAAGCTGGCCCGCTTTCAGCTCTGGTTCTTCAACGCCACCATCATCGCCGCAGCGGTCACCCTGCTGCTGGGCTACACCACCTCCAAGGAATACCACGAGCTCGAATGGCCGATCGACGTCATGGTGGTGGTTCTCTGGGTGGTGTTTGCCATCAACATCATCATGACCATCGCCAAGCGCAAGGAAGAGCAGATGTACATCTCGCTCTGGTACATGCTTGCGGCCATCGTCGGGGTGGCGATCCTCTACCTGGTCAATGCCGCCGCGGTGCCGGTCTCGCTCTTCAAATCCTACTCTGCCTACGCCGGCACCAACGACGCCAACGTCCACTGGTGGTTCGGTCATAACGCCGTGGCCATGGCGCTGACCGCGCCTCCGCTGGCGATGTTCTACTATTTTTTGCCCAAGTCCACAGGGGTGCCGATCTTCAGTCATCGCCTGTCGATCATCTCATTCTGGTCGCTGATCTTCATGTACCTGTGGACCGGCGCCCACCATCTGCTCTACACCCCGGTGCCCGACTGGATCCAGACCCTGGCCATGGCCTTTTCGGTGATGCTCATCGCGCCGTCCTGGGGCTCGGTGTTTAACGGTTACCTCTCGATGAACGGCCAGTGGCACCAGATGCGCGAGAACTACCTGGTCAAGTTCCTGATTCTCGGCATCACCTTCTACGGCCTGCAGACGCTGCAGGGCCCGATGCAGGCGATCCGCTCCTTTTCGGCCTTTATCCACTATACCGACTGGATCCCCGGGCATATCCACATGGGGACTCTCGGCTGGGTCTCGCTGATCGGCTTTGCCGGCATCTATTACCTGGTGCCGCGCATCTACGGTCGTGAGGTCTTCAGCATCCCCCTGGCCAACATTCACTTCTGGCTGGTGCTCATCGGCCAGCTGATCTATTCGATCAGCCTGTGGGTTGCCGGGGTGCAGCAGGCGGGCATGTGGCACAGCATGGAGGCCGACGGCAGCCTGACCTATTCGTTCATGGAGACCATGGTGGCCATGTACCCCTATTGGTGGGCCCGGGCCATCGGCGGCGTCATCTACATGGCCGGGGTCCTGGTCTTTGTCTATAATCTGATCATGACGGTGCGCAAGGGGCAACCCACCGGCGCCGTCCGCAGCGCATAGAGGGGGGGACAATACTATGTGGGAGAAGAAACCTTTCCTCTTTCTGGCGATGGCCACTGCCGCCATCCTGGTTGGAACCATCATCACCATGGTGCTGCCCTTTGCCTGGGTCAACACCGAGGCCGACCGCATCAGTTCGGTTACGCCCTACACCCCCCTCGAGCAGGAGGGGCGCGACCTCTACATCCGCGAGGGGTGCAACAACTGTCACACCCAGACGGTGCGGCCGCTGGTCGCAGAGGTGGTGCGCTACGGCGACTACTCCAAGTCGGGCGAGTTCGTCTACGACCGTCCATTCCTCTGGGGCTCCAAACGCACCGGGCCCGACCTGGCCCGGATCGGCGGCAAGTACCCCGACGCCTGGCATTACCAGCACTTCGCCGACCCGCAGTCGATGATCCCCAAATCAAACATGCCCGATCACGACTGGCTGGCCGAAAACCAGCTCGACCCCGAGATGATCCGGCGCAAAATGGAGGTTCTCGGCTTTCCTTACAGCGAAGCGCAGATCCAGGGCCTCTCCGGGAAGACCGAAATGGATGCCATGGTCGCCTACATGCAGAAACTCGGCAGCGACATCCCCTGGCGGCAGGCCTCCCAGACCCTGGTGGTCGGCGAGGTGAAAAATCCCTTCCCCGGTGATGCCGCGGCCATCGAGGCCGGCGCTCAGCTTTACCAGCAGCACTGCGCCGCCTGCCACGGTAAGGATCTGGAAGGGGGGATCGGCCCTGAGCTCGGCGATATGGGCATGGACGACGCAGACCTCTACCAGGTGCTTTTCGAAGGGGTGACCGACGGCGGCATGCCGTCCTTCTCGTCCCTCGGTTCGGATCGCGTCTGGAAGATTGTCAACTTCATCAATTATTCAAAGGAACCCTGATGGATTGGGCATCGCTTATTTACCTGGGATTCACCGCCGGGCTCTTCTGCATCTTTTTGGCTATCGTCGTGCGGACTTACAGCCGCAAGCGCAAGGGGAAGCTCGAAGAGGCTAAACATCGCATGCTCGAAGATGATTGATATTTGCCGAGGGAGATCTTATGTCCATGTTGGAAGAGCACAAACACAAACACCCGACCCATGATTTTGACGGGATCACCGAGAACCGGGTCACCAAGCCGCCGGTCTACTTTTCGGCCCTCTATTACGGACTGATCATCTGGGGGGTCATCTTCTGTGCCTACTTTCTGCTGAGCGGGTGGAGTTCGCAAGGGGAGTTCGAAGAGAACATGGCGGCCCACCGCCAGCAGCTTGCCGAGCAGAAAACCCCTGAACCTGCCGCGGCCCCCGCGGCTGCGGCGATCACACCGGCCGAGGAGAAGGTCGACGCCGCTGCGCTTTACGCGCAAAACTGCTCGGTCTGCCACGGTGCCGACGGCAAGGGCGGTATCGGCCCCGACCTGACGGCGGGCGAGTACAAATTCGGCCGCGACCAGGCGGCCGTGGTGCAGAGTATCGGCAAGGGGCGCCCGGGCGGGATGCCCGCCTTCGGCAACCGCCTCTCCGCCGCCGAAGTCAACGCCCTCGCTGAGTATGTTCTTGGGATGAAGTGAAACGGCAAAGGCGTAATGAGTGATGAGTGATATGGGAAAAACCGAAGCACAGGTCACATATTGCTCATTGCGCCTTTTTCAAAAGTATTTAACATTACATAAGCCCCTGGCGGCGGACCTTTCAGTGGGCGTCGACCCTGGTTCTGCTGCTGGCTCCCTTTGTGCGGATCGACGGTCGCAGCCTGCTGCGCCTCGATATCCCCACCTTGAGCCTGCAGGCATTCGGTGAGACCTTCAGGATTGAAGAGCTCTACCTGTTTCTGCTGTTGGGGCTGGTGCTGGTGCTGGTGTTTCTGCTGCTGACCCTGGTGCTGGGGCGGGCCTGGTGCGGTTGGGCCTGTCCCCAGACCACCCTGACCGATGCGGCCGAGGGTCTGGCCAGGCTTATCGGGGTCAAGGTTGAAGCCGGCAAAATGACCGCCTCGACGGGGCAGAAGGTGCTGCTTCAGCTCTTTTATATCGGCCTGTCGCTGCTCTTTGCCGCGAACCTGACCTGGTACTTCGTTTCGCCCTACGATTTCTTTGCGCGGCTCTCCGAGGGGGCCCTGGGGGGCGGGGTCCTGTTGACCCTGGGGGTCGTCGGCGGCGCAGTCTATCTCAACCTGGCCCTGGTGCGCCGGCTGATGTGCAAGGAGTTCTGCCCCTATGGCCGCCGGCTGATGTGCAAGGAGTTCTGCCCCTATGGCCGCTTTCAGACGGTGCTTGTCGACCCCGGCACCCTGACTCTGCGGTTTCACCCCGATGAGGCCCATCGCTGCATCGGTTGTGGCGCCTGCGCCCGCAGCTGCCCCACCGGCATCGACATCCGTCGCGGCTACCAGATCGAATGCATCAATTGCGGCCGCTGCCTCGACGCCTGCCGCCAGGTGATGGCCCGGCGGCAGCAACCGGGGATTATCCGCTACACCTTCGGCCTCCAGGGGCGGGGCCTGAAAGCCCTGCTCAACCCCCGGCTGTTGCTGGTGGCGTTGGTCTTCGCCGGGCTCTCTGCGGGCCTGGTCGTCGCCATGGTCGGTCGGCCCGAAGCCAGTCTCAAGCTGGCCCGGGCTGCAGGCGCTGCCAGCCGGGTGCTCGCTGACGGAAGGCAGGTGACTTTTTTTAATGGTTTTGTGACCAACCGCCTGCAGCAAGAGCGGGTTTTGTCCCTTGCCGCCACTCTTGAAGACGGCACCCCTGTCGAGGTCAAGGGCCCGGTCTTCAATATCGCTCTGGGCGGAGGCGAAAAGGAGCGCTTCAATTTCGCCCTGGTCAGCCCGCAGGCGGTCCCCGGGTCGCCGTTGAGGGTGCAGGTCGCCCTCGACAATGGTCGCGGCGAGACCCTGGCCAGGGAACAGGCCTTCATTACCGCCCCCAAGGATAATAAACTATGAATAAATCTGCCAAAACCAACCGCTGGCCCTGCCTGATCATCACCCTGGGTTCGTTGTTCCTGGTCTTCAGCTTCTGGTCGGCTTACCAGGCCGCAACCAGAAGCAGCGCGGTTACCGATCGCAACTATTACAGCCATGGCCTGAAGTACAACCGTTCGCTGGTGGAGCAGAAGGCCGCAGAAGGCATGGGGTGGTCCTTGAACGCCGTGATCGCCGGCCAGCGGCTCGAGATTCGCCTCTCCGACCGTGACGGCAAGCCCGTCGCCGGATGCCGGGGTGAGACGCAACTGCTTAACGTTTCACGCCTGAATAGCCTCAGGCTGAATCTGGAAGAGGCCGAACCGGGCCTCTATGTGGCCAGGCTCGGGGAGAATCTGCTCGGAGAAATCTCCGCCCGCCTCGAACTCAGCCGCGACGGGGCACGCATCAGCCGCAGGCTGCAGCTGAATCTGTAACATTTGCCAGGACCCTGCGAGAGCCCAGGGGTGGGTTGGGTTGAGGAACGAAACCCAACAGGTGGTTTCCCCCGGCAACTGTTGGGTCCGTCGCTGCGCTCCTTGACCCAACCTACACAGTCTTCCGGTTCCCCTCAAACGAGAAACCTGAGACTTCTTCCGACCGTTCATGCTGAGCTTGTCGAAGCATCAGGCAAAAGGAGCGGTCTGAATGGCCTTCGACAGGTTCAGGTCGAACGGGTGGGGGGGGGAGGATTATGCGTCCAGGAAAAATATCCGGCCCATACCATATGAACCCATCTGTTTCCATGTCCGAAATGATCTGCGATCACTGCACCCTTCCTATACCCCCGGCGGAGCTGGTGACCGACCGGATCGCCGACACCGACCACCGGTTCTGCTGCCAGGGCTGCCGCGGGGCGTTTCGCATTATCAACGGGGCCGGTCTGGGCAGTTTCTACCAGAAGCGCACCTGGAGCGAACCCGGCCTGCCCGAAGGGGCCTTTGCTTCCGCCTACGACGATGAGTACCTGGCGAGCTTCGTTGCAGAGGGTGCCGAAGGGGCCGAAACCACCTTTTTGCTTGAGGGCATTCGCTGTGCTTCCTGCGTCTGGCTGGTCGAAAAGATTCTGCTCGGCCTCGAGGGGGTTCGCGAAGCGCGGGTCAATTACGGCACCCACCGCGCCCGGGTGCGCTTCGACCCCGAGCGCGTCACTCCGGCAGCCCTTTACGCCACCGTCAGCCGCCTCGGTTACCTGCCGCGCCCCTATACCCAGGATGCCGCCCAGCAGGCGGCGGAAAAAGAACGCCGCACGCTGCTGATGCGCTTCGGGACCGCCTTCTTTCTCTCCATGCAGCTCATGGGCTACTCCTTTGCCCTTTACGCCGGCTATTTTCAGGGAATGGACGAGACCTCCAGGCGGCTGATTCAGTATTTTGCCGCCCTGGTGACCACCCCGGTGGTCTTTTACGCAGGCTGGCCCTTTCTCGCTGGGGCCCTGCGCAGTTTGCGCAACCGCATCCCCAACATGGACCTGCTCATTGCCCTGGGCGTGCTGGCATCCTACGGGGCCAGCCTCTATGCCCTGACCACCGGCGGCGAGGTCTATTTCGACACCGCGGCGATGATTGTCACCCTGATCCTGGCCGGCCGGCTCTTCGAGAGCGCTGCCCGGCGCCGGGCTTCGGCGGGGGTAGACCGGCTGCTGCGTCTGGCCCCGGAAGTCGCCTGGCGTATCGAGGGCGAGGCGACGGTGGAGGTGGCAAGCGCCCGCCTTGCGGTGGGTGATCTGATCCTGGTGCGGCCCGGTGAGCGTTTTCCGGTCGATGGAGTGATTGTTTCCGGCGCGACCGAGGTCGATGAGGCGGCGGTGACCGGCGAGTCGCTTCCGGTGCTACGCGCGGCAGGGTCTGCGGTTGTTTCCGGCACTCTCAACCTGAGCGCTGCGGTTCGGGTTCGGGTCGTTGCCGGGGCCGCCGATTCCTTTGTCGCCAGGGTGGCGCGGCTGGTCGAAGAGGCCCAGGCCCGGCGGGCGCCGGTGCAGCGCCTGGCCGACCGGGTGGCGGCAGCTTTTGTTCCGGTGGTGGTGTTGATTGCCGCTGCCACCTACGGTTTCTGGTGGTGGCAGGCCGGCCCGGGCGAAGCGCTTCTGGCCGCGGTGGCGGTGCTGGTGATCGCCTGCCCCTGCGCTCTGGGGCTGGCCACACCGACTGCGGTCCTGGTGGCAACCGGCGCCGGGGCGGCGCAAGGCCTTTTATTTCGCGGCGGGGATGTTCTCGAGGCCAGCGGTCGCCTGACTCTGGCCGCCTTTGACAAGACCGGCACCCTGACCGAGGGCCGCCCCCGGGTCGTCGAACTGCGGGCCGGCGGCTGCGGCGAAGACGAATTGCTGCGCTACATAGCCCTGGCCGAAGGTGGCTCCAACCACCCCCTTGCCAGGGGACTGGTCGAAGCGGCCCGGCACAGGGGGATCGCTGCAGGCAGCGGTGACGGGGTGCGGACCCTTCCGGGGAAGGGGGTCGAACTGGCCACCGGGGAGGGCCTGCTGAGGGTCGGCAACCGGGGCCTGCTCGAAAGCGCGGGGGTCGCTCTGCCGCAGAAGGTATCCGGCGGACTGACCGAGGTTCATGCCGCCCTCGCAGATTACTACCTGGGGATGGTGCTACTTGAGGACAGGCTTCGCCCCGGGGCCTTTGCGACCCTCAGGCGGCTGCGCCAGCTGGGGATTGAAACGGTTCTGCTGACCGGCGATAGCGCCGAGGCAGGCCAGAGGGTCGGCGGGCAGCTGGGGATTGGCGAGGTCCTCTCCGGTCTGAGCCCCGAGGACAAGGCTGCCTGGGTCAGCGAGGCGATGGGCCGCGGCCAGAAGGTGCTGATGGTCGGCGACGGGATCAACGATGCTCCTGCGCTTTCGGCAGCCTCGGTCGGCTGTGCCATGGCCGGCGGCACCGATATCGCCCTCGAAACCTCGGACCTGGTGCTCACCAACCCGGAGCTTGAAAAGGTTTCCACCGCCGTGCTCCTGGCCCGGCGGACCCTGCGGATCATCCGCCAGAACCTCTTCTGGGCCTTCGCCTACAACCTTCTCGCCCTGCCCCTGGCCGCAGCAGGGGAGCTGGCACCGATTCACGCCGCCGCGGCCATGGCGGCCAGTTCGGTCTGCGTTGTGGGGAATTCTTTACGGCTAAGAAGGATCAAGGTGCAAGGATCAAGGTGCAAGGAAAGGCCCGGGGAGGCTGACTTTTAAACCTTTTACCTTGAACCTTTACCCTTTTACCTTTGTTTGAACGGAGTGAAAACATGCTTTCTTCCACCATCATTCTCATTATTCTGTCCCTGTTTCTTGGTACCGGAGTCTGGCTGGTCTTTCTCTGGGCGGTCAAGAAGGGGGAATTCGACGATGTGGAAGGGGCCAAATACCGGATGCTCGAAGATGACCCCGAGCCTATTTCTGCCAAGGAGGCAAAGACCGATGAACAACATGAACCAAAGTCATAAGCCTTGCTCCGGGTTTTTCAGGATTCTCGCCGGGCTGATGCTTGCGCTGCTCTTTGGTGGCGCTGCCCAGGCTGCCGAATCCCAAGGGTTTACCGCAAGGAGCGAAGGCCTTGCAGGCACCCTGACCTTTGCCGCGGCGCCGCTTAAGAGCATGACACCGGTCGCCTTTGTCCTTGAGGTGCGCGACGCCCGGGGAGAGCCCCTGACGGACTGTACTGTCAAATGCGACCTGAGCATGCCGGCCATGCCCATGCCGGAGAACCGCCCTTCGGTAAAGGCCGAGGAGGGCCGCTACCTGGGGGAGGCGGTCTTTACCATGGCCGGGGCCTGGCGGGCGAGTTTCGAGCTGCAACTGCCTGGCGGGCAGCGCAAGAGCCTTACCTTTGATCTTCCTCGGGTGCTACTGAAATGATCGACCCTCTTTTTACCATGGCCCTGGCCACCGGCTTTCTCGGCACCGGCCACTGCATCGGCATGTGCGGCAGCCTGGTGGTGGCGCTTTCACTGACCAGCGACGGGCGCCGGGCAGGCGTGCCCTTTCACCTGCTCTACAACCTGGGGCGCCTGCTGACCTATGGCCTGATCGGGCTGATCGTCGGTTGGCTCGGGTCGGCAATTGCCTACACCGACAGCTTTCGCGAGCTCTCCCGGGTGATCCTGCTTGGATCAGACCTGTTTCTGATTCTCATCGGCCTTGGTAGTGCCGGGCTCTTCAGCCATTTCAACCTGCTGAGCCTTGAGTTCGCCGGGCCGGTGAGGGCCATGACGGGGGCGGTGCGGGGCTTGAGGAGCCTGCCGGTCGGTCTCTCGGCGTTGCCGCTCGGGCTGTTGTTCGGCTTTTTGCCCTGCGGTTTTCTCTATGCTATGGCAATCAGCGCAGCCCAGAGCGCCGACCCCTTCAAGGGCGCTGTCACCATGCTTGCTTTCGGGCTCGGCACCGCCCCGGCGCTGCTGCTTTTCGGCAGCGCCGCCCATTGGCTCGGCAGGCGCGCAAGGACCTGGATGATCCGCGGGGCCGGCGTGATGGTGGTGGTTATGGGACTGACCAACCTGGTGCGGCACCTGAGAATGATGGGCTTGCTTTAGAAATCGGCATTGTCCGGGGGGGGGCTCCAAGGCAGAAAACTGTTTCTACAGGGCCCAGAGGAAAAACGGACACTTGGTAAAGGGACGCAGATCAAATCGGAAAAGGCCGGATAAGATCCTGTTTTTGATCCTCTTGGTGTCTTCGTGGCTTGGTGGCAAATTTTGTTTGCACAGCGGCCCAACAACAAAAGCCCCGTCCAGTTCGGACGGGGCTTTTGTTGTGCCAAGGAAGGATCAGAGGAGATCGGTTTGGCTGTTGGGACAGGCGAATCACCCGGGAACCTCGTCCCCAGTCAAATGGTCGTCTCTGAAAGTCGCTTCAGGCTTCCCGCTTCGAGGCGGGCCTGCTCACCACGCTTTACCCGAGATGTTACCTTGCGGCATGTTGACGAGAGCCTTGAGAGTGAATCGCACTGACCCGATTTTTAAAGAACTGCTTCGCTTGGAGGTACTTTTGGTATAAGCGAAGTCCATGCCAATAATTGCTTCTGTGGAGAGAATTCTTTGGTAGCCCTGCAATGGTAAGGGTTTGCGGTATATTTAGCTTCACGGGAAGAAGCGATGACGGTGACTCCGTGGCGATATTTTGACATTTTGTCGAAAAAATGACAGGCCAAAAAGGCAGGCCCCCCGCTTCGCTGAAGCGGGGGGCCTGGAATGAGGGAAACACATTCTCTGAGGTTTTGAAATAGAGTAGAAGGCGTCTGATTCACCTCTGCAGCATCGCCCATGGATCAGATGCTTGCCTCTGAAAGACGCTTCAGGCTTCCCGCTTCGAGGCGGGCCTGCTCACCACGCTTTACCCGAGGGCCTGCACTATTGGCTGTTAACGAATTACGCAAAAGGGTGAATGGCCTTCGACTGCTAATTTCAAAGAACCTCTTGCCAAGGGTTGGCTATTACGATTGCGATCTTTATGCCAAAAACAGGATCAGCGGCGTCCGGCCCCAGGGCCTGCAGTGGCTGCCGGTCGCTTTGCCTGGTGAAGGAGGTCTTTTTTCAGCTGTTCGTACTCCTCCTTGGTGATCAGCTCCTGTTCGAGCAGGTGGGCCAGTCGACCGAGGTCGCGGATTCGCACGGTTTCGGGGTCTTCAAGCTGCTGGACAGACGTGGAGACGTCGTGGGCCAGGGCGGCCGGTGATTGCTCCGGCGCGCTGCCGACTTTAACCGAAGCGACTCCGCCGAGAAAGCTGATCTCCAGGGATTTGCCCTTGAAGGCCGGGTCGTTGATGATATCACGCAGGTCGCGGTTGCTTTTTTTGAGCTTGCGGTAGAAAAGGAACCCGGACAGCAGCACCAGGGTAATGCCGCCGCCTACGATCCACTCCATGTATTCAACCACGCCACGGAAGAAGACCACCAGGAAAGCCAGTCCGACGATCAGCAGGCCGTGGAAGATGAGGATGAAATAGGTGAAGAAGATACTGCTGAATATACCTTTTTGTTTTTCTTTCGGTTCCGACATCGTTGTCTAGTAAACCTCTACTGCAAAAATGCGGGTTGAGGGGGGTGCCCGGAGTCAAAAGGTCCACCAGAAGTTCATGGATCGAAAGACGCCGGAACCCTGAAGCCCGTCAGGAATTATTAAGTTTCAAGTAAATAGCACCAATTCGTCGTTTCGTCTAATAAAGATTTGGCCAATGCCAATATTAACAAAGCAACCCCTGCTCTTGTCAAGGGACGTCCTTTGCCCCCGGGGGCAAGGGAGTCGACGGCACTCTTGTTGCACAATCAATCCCCGCAGTCAATATCCCCTTGACGATTTAAAATTACAATCTTCGGCCAGTCCGTAGAGCAGGATGGTCAACCGTGTGGATAAGAGAACGCCCGGTTTTTGTCACAAGCCCGGTTTTCTCTGGAATTTGAGAGGCATTTCATCATGTCTGGGCAAGAAAACATTCAAAATGAATCGCGCGCAGAACAAGCGAGCCCCATGGACAGTTTCTTTCAGGGCAATGTCAAGCTGCCGTCGCCGCCGGTGATTGCCGTTCAAATCCTTGACGTAGTCAAGAAGGATGATAAATCCTTTGGCGAGCTGGCGCGGATTATTTCTGCCGACCCGGCCTTGACCGCGAAAATTCTCAAGGTGGCCAACTCTTCTTTCTATGCCCTGAGCTTTCCGGTGACCAGCATCGAAAAGGCCCTGAGCGTTCTGGGGGCCGATGTGCTCAAGAACATCGCCCTGTCCTTTGTGATTGCCACCGAGATGCGTCGCGATAGCGAAGGGGGCTTTGATTTCGATTTTTTCTGGAAGCGCTCGATTACCGCAGCGGTCGGTGCCGAGCTCATCGGGAAACTGGTCGGGTTTCGCAGCGACGACACTTTTGTTTCTGCCCTGCTGCAGGATATCGGCATTGCCCTGATGTATTTTTGTCGGCCCAATGACTATCTCAAGGTTTTAGAGGAAAATCAGGTGAGCGGGAGGTCGATTGCCGAGGTCGAAGAACAAATTTTCGGTTTCGATCATTCGACCCTTGGCGCCGAGGCACTGCGTCGCTGGTCGCTGCCCGAAAATATCCTCGAACCGATCCGCTACCACCATCGGGTGGATCAGGCCCCCCAGTCATGGCAGCTTGCCACTGAGGTGCTCAGCCTCTCGGATAAGATATCCTCAGTCTATCACGGATCGCGCAGCGGTGAGAAAATCCGCGAGGTCAACCTGATCCTCGAGCAGAAATACAAGATTGCCCCTGAGCGGATAGAGGCGCTCATCGATGCGGTGGCCGAAAAGAGTATCGAGATCCTCTCCTCTTTTGAAATCGACGCCGGCGATATGCGCCCCTTCTCCCAGATCCTTCAAGAGGCCAACGAAGAGCTGGGCAAGCTGAACCTGTCTTACGAGCAGCTGGTCATGGAGTTCAAGCAGGCCAAGGAAAAGGCCGAGCGACTGGCCCAGGAGGTGATGGAGGCCAACGAAAAACTGCGGGAGATGGCCTTTCGCGACGGGCTGACCGGGCTTTACAATCACAGGTATTTCCAGGAGCTGATGGACAAGGAGCTCAGTCGCGCGGGGCGCTACAAGCGGCCTTTTTCCCTGATCCTTTTTGACATCGATCACTTCAAAAAAGTCAACGATACCTACGGCCACCCGGCGGGGGACCTGGTATTGAAGACCTTCAGCGCCAAGGTGTTGAAATATTCCCGCACCTCGGATATTGCCGCGCGCTACGGCGGGGAGGAGTTCGCCATCGTGCTGCCGGAAACCGATGCCACCGGGGCCAAGGTTATGGCCGAGAGGTTGCGCAGGGCCATCGAGCAGACGGTGACCGTCTGCGACGGGGTTGAAATTCGGGCCACCATCAGCATCGGCTGTATTACCTATCTGCCAGAACTGGGCGTCATGCAAAAAGCGCAGATTATCGAGGCCACCGACAAGGCCCTCTATCACTCGAAGCATAATGGCCGCAACCGGGTGACCGCCGGCGAGCTGGGTGGTTGATGGTCGGTGAAGAAGTTACTTTTTCCCTTTTCTGAAAGAGCGGCAAGACGTGGCAAAAATAACCGGTGACCTGAGCCTGGTCTCCCTTAAAGAAGTCGTTTCAGGAGCCGAAGCCCTGGCCAAGACCGGCACTCTTCGTTTGAGCCAGGACGGGATTGAAAAATCCTTTTATTTTAGAAACGGCAAAATTATCTTTGTGACTTCGACCCAGCCCGGGGAGCGCTTTGGTGAATTTCTCACCGATATCGGCTGTCTCGACCTGAAGCGCATGCAATCGCTGCTGGTTGAGAGTCGTGGCCGGGGGGGGCGCTTTACCGGCGACCTGATTGAGGCGGGGGTGTTCGACAAGCAGTCTCTGGAGACGGCCCTGTCGCAACTGGTGATCATTGCCCTGGCCGATGCCCTGAGCTGGGAGCGGGGAACCCTGGAGTTTGATACCTGCCTGCCCGAGGGGATTCTCAAGGGACCTGTGCATCTCGAGGTTGAAGGAGCCCTGGAGCAGGCCTGTCGCATCAACCCCGTTGACACTTCCCGTTTGGTATAGTCATACAACTTCTGGGTATTGGAAGGCCTTTGTTATTGTGTCATAATAAGCGCCGATTGTGCGAATTACCTTTTGACTCCCGGAGAATAAGATGGTGAAACCAAAGTATGGCCGTTCTGGCGTTTGGGCCCCGGGCCCAGAACGGGCGATGTCTTCGCGATTCGGAGAGGCATGGTCATGAGTATTCAGGACTGGCTGAGGGCCTGGTTCAGTGATCCTGAAAATGCGCTGCTTACGGGCCTGTTTATTCTGCTAGTGCTGTTGGCCATGGCCCTGGTGAGCCGCTCGAGAGTGCTGAAGGCTCAGCTCGAGGCGGCTTACGAGCCGCAGCGGGAGTTGTTTTCTGAAGCCGAGCGCAAGCTTCTTGAAGAGCTTGAGGAGATGCTTGGGGAGCCCTGGCGGGTGTTTGGGAAAATGCCCCTGGCTGAACTGGTCTGCCTTTGCCCGGGTCTGGGTAAAAAGTCCCGTCGCAGGGCCACGGAGAAGCTCCGGGGCCAGGTTGCCGATTTTATCGTGTGCGACCGTAAAACCCTGGACGTCGCCGCCGTCGTCCTTGCTGTTCCTCAGGCCGATTCAGGGATGTCTTCCATGAGGGAGGTTCTGGATATTGCCCAAATTCCTGTAATTGCCGGGGGGGACCCGGAGCAGGTGCGGGAAGCGCTGAACCAGGCCTTAGGGCTCAGCGTGGTGGAAGGGGAATCGGGGGCCGAGAACGAGGGTCATCCTGGATGGCAGCTCGGCCGTCTGGAAGCTGCTCCGGCGGAGCCCGAAGAGGAATGGCAACTGGGTGATGCAAACGGTTCTGCGGCCGAAATTGCCAGCGACCCGGTGCAACCCGCCGGGCCTACCTGCGGCTCTTGCGGGGCAGCGATGCGGCGGCGCCGGGTGACCAAGGGCACCCATTCGGGCAAGCTTTTCTGGGTGTGCACCGATTACCCCCGCTGCCGTCGGCTTCTGAAGATTCCCGAGGCCTGATTCGGCCGGGCAGCTTTTGCCGCTTTATTAATTTAATAGATTGTTCAAGGTTTAAAAAGACCGGGGCCGCTTCTGCGGCCCCGGTCTTTTTCTTCAAGCGGTGGTGAAATCCCCGCTGATGTAGTTTTCGAGCTGACCGATCAGAAATTCCTTTTCGGCAATCGAAGCTTTGACCAGGTCGCCGATGGAGATAATCCCGACCAGTTTATTTTGCTGCATAACCGGCATATGACGACAACGGTTTTCGGTCATTAGGGCCATGCATTCGTCCACAGTCTGCTCGGGCGTCACATATGCCACCTTTGAGGTCATGATTTCGCTGACCGGGGTCTTCAGGGATGAGGCCCCCTTAAGTATCACCTTGCGAGCGTAATCCCGTTCCGAGATGATCCCGGCCAGTTTACCATTCTGAAGCACCAACAGGGCGCCAACATCTTTTTCGGCCATTATCTCAAGCGCATTAAAAACGGTCCGGTCCGCTTCTATCGTCCAGATTTGATTTCCTTTGGTGTCCATGACCTCTTTAACTGTTTTCATAGGCAAACCTCCCATCGGTTGGGCCGGCCGAAGGTCCTGGCCGGGAGTATGAGTATGTCAGCCCCGGCCAAACCAGGCCGGGGCTGGGGATCTGGAAATCGGAAGAGTCGAAATCTGCAAGCTCTGAGGTTGTCCGTTTAGACGAAATTACATAAAAGATTATAGTGGAGATTGAAAAAGTCAACAAAGGCAAGTAAATCTGTCGGGAAAAGCTTCGTCTGTATTTTGCGACGCCACTGTGTCTCATGCTGACCCAAGTGGCCCAAGTGGCCGAATATATATAATAAAAATCCACGGGGAGAGATCCTCTGCGGGCAGGGGAAATGTGGGTAACTTTAATGTTGTAGCCGATTTGCGACGGGGAGAGAGGGCCTTCAGGGGGGCTGGGAATAAATCCCGGTAGCAGTTGTCGCAGATAGCCTACGAAAAACCCTCGATTTTTCAGAGACTTCACTCCATCTAAAATGGTATTTCATGTAAGGGCTTGTAATTGTTGAGAAAAACCTCCTGGCATGGTTGCTGCTAAATGTCCAGCCAAGGATCGGTTCAGAAATCCGGGGCCGATATCAAAGCTATAGGAGAAAACAAATTGATTAAGAAAAGTATTGCCGTACTGACTATGGTTCTTTTGACTTTTGCCGGCGGAAACTCTCTGGCTTCGATGGTTTCCGGGCTGGAAGAGGTCCGTATTTCTACGCTCTCTGGATTTAGCCTGGCATATATGATGGTCAAAAAGGCCGAACGCAAGCCCTTTGCCCGGCTGGCCGCCTATGGCGGCGAGCAGGAGGACGCAGCCTCGGGGCTCTTGCTGTTTATTAAGGGGCCCAATGGCGATCTGATCAGCAATGCTCGGGTCACCTACACCCTGGTCGATGCCCACGGCGCCGAACAGCGGCTGGAGGCGGTTTTTACCGGGGGAGGATACGCCACCGATGTGGAACTCACTACCCCGGGGGCTTATCTGATCAAGGCCGAGGTGGATGCTTCCGGCAAGCAGCTGGTCGACCGGTTTCTTTACGTGCCCAGTTAAGGCGTATAATACCGCTGGCGGAATATGCTTGATGAAAGGCCTCTCTGCTTTGCTGCAGGGAGGCCTTTCGTGCGTCCGGAGGCTGTGGTCACAGTCATTCCGCTCTTTTGGACTTTCCAGGCCCCTATGTTTAAGATAAAGTTAAGTTCATATGACCCTTGATGAAGCCTCCCTGTTTTCAATACAAAATCATCCCACCGGTGCAGACTATGGATTATGTCTTTTTGAATGGAAAGCTCATAAAAAGCGATGAGGCAATGGTTTCGGCCTTCGACCAGGGGTTTTTGTACGGCGATGGGATCTTTGAGAGTTTTCGCTCGGTCGGGGGGCGGCTCTATCAATTTTCAGAACATTATAAAAGGCTTTTGCAATCAGCCCGGGCACTTTGTTACCCGATGACCTTCTCCCAGCAGGACCTGGAAAAGATCCTGATGGAGTTGCAGGCAAAAAACAACCTGACCAATGCCTATTATCGTGTCACGGTTACACGGGGTAAGGGGCAGATCGGTTTTCGGCGATCCATAGAGAATGATCTGACCTGCCTGATTGTCGCCAAAGAGTTCCAGGGGTTTGAAAATTCGCACTACGACAAGGGGATTTCCCTGAATGTGGCTCAAACCCGTAGAAATGCCCCGGAGGCAATCAGCCCGAAAATCAAATCGATCAGCAACCTCAATAGCCTGCTGGGCAAACTCGAGGCCAAGGCGGCGGGGGCCTTTGAAGTGATCATGCTGAACAACAAACACCAGATCTGCGAAGGGGCCTCATCGAATATCTTCTGGACCAAGGATAATTGGGTTTTTACCCCTGACGCTTCCACAGGGCTTCTGGAGGGGGTGACGCGCTCTACGATCATGCGGCTCTGCGAAGAAAAAATGAACCTGCGGGTCATTACCGGGGAGTATAAGCTTCAGGATCTGAAATTCTCCGATGAGGTCTTCATCACCTCGACTTCCCTGGAGGTGATGCCGGTGGTGAAGGTGGATGAGTTCACCATCAACCAGGGCCTGGTCGGCCCCATTGCCCGAAGATTGCGCGAGGAGTTGCACCGGGATATGGAGACCGCCGGTCGGGGAAAGAAATAATACCGAATCGCTGAGTCTGCCGGCGCATTGGCTTGCAGATGTCCCCAGATGAGGGGGAATATGTTCATTTTTCCCCTCACCGATTACCAATCACCAATCACGCCTTTAAACTGACGCCTCTGCATTACGGCCGGGCTGAGCGTTTCTTCAACCCGGCCAAATCTGCGAGGATGATCGCCCGGTAGGAGGTTTTTACCAGCTTTTCCCGTTTGAGGCCGGCCAGTTCTTCGGCCACGGCTTCACGGGTGGCGCCGATCAGGTAGGCCAGATCTTTCTGCGTGAGGGGCAAGCGGACCTCTGCGCCGGCTTGTTCTGTCCCCTGCTTTTTGGCCAGGCGCAGCAGGGTCAGGACCATCCTCTCTGCGACCGGTTTGAACGCCAGGTCTTCATAACGGGCCTCCAGCTCCCGGCGGCGAAAGCTGATCAGCTTGATCAGGCGATAGGTCATCTCTTCGTGACGATGCAGAAAATCGAGGAATCTGTCCCGGGACAGGGTGCAGACCAGGCTGGACTCAAGGGCCTGGGCGTAGTGCGAGCGGCGCTCTTCTTCGGCCAGAGCCAGCTCTCCGAAGATTTCGCCGGGACCGAGGATGTCGAGAGTCAGCTCCCTGCCTTCGGCGGTCAGGCGGGTCAGCCGGATGCGCCCCTCCTTGACCAGGTAAACCATGTCGCTCGGCTGCTCGGGAAGGTAAAAAAGGTGTTTACGCTCGCAGCGGAACATCTCGCTGATCCCGGCGAGCTCTGTAAGCTCCTCCTCCTTCAAGCCGGCAAAGAGGTCGGCCCGTTTCAGATACCAGATTTTCTGATCCATGCAGAGTTGCTCCTCCTCGATGCCCTCAAAAATCTTTACCGACTTGCAAAACCTCGAAAAACTTAGTTGTAGATTTGAAAATTCTATCCCCTTGTTAACCTCTCCGTCACTGTGCCTGCGCTTTGAACAGGGTGCTGTCCGGATAAATCTCCTTCCAGACAAACCAGTAGGCGCTGATAAATGGCACCGGTGTCCCTGCCTCGTCGCCGATGGTCAACTCCCCCGTCAGCGAATCGAAGGCGAAGCTGAGTTTTTGTCCCCCCAGGGTGTCGCTGAGTCGTTTGGTCTTGCGCAGTTCGGCAAGGGGGTAGGCTTTTGCGGCTCCGTTCAGAACCACCCCGGCCACCAGCTCCTTACCCGGGTAGTCGGAAACCAGTTCCTTGAAAAAACCGAACATACCCCGGCGGCTGCGGTAGTAGTCCGCATAGGGGTCGCGGCTGTAGTTGCGGGCATATCCGGTCTTCAAAGACAGGACCATGGTCTTGGGGTGCTTTTTGCGCCATTTCTCCCAGGTGGTCAGGGTCGATGGCAGCACCCTTAGTCCTGTTCCGGTCATCGGGCCTGTGACCGCCTGGTTTTTAACCTGCGACCAGAGCGATTCGCTCTGATGGTCGTACATCAGCACGTTGGCCTTGTAGAGCATGCCCGAGACGCCGAAGCTCAGCTCTTTTTCCCCAACATTCCGGGAGTACACGACCCCCGCGAAGGACAGCGGTCACCAGCTGACCAGCAACGGCTCGGCGCCGAAGCTGTCGTTGACCAGTTCGTGCCAGGAGAGGATGCGGGTCGGGTAGGCCCGCGCCACGCCGTTGCGAAACACCCCGAGCACCTGCTCGTCAGGGGCCATGTAGTCGGCTTTTTCGGCGGCAACGTACTGCGGATTGGTCAGCGCGGGGATGCCGTCCCGGGGCGGACCGCCGGATTGGATCTCATCGATGGGTATGGCATGCCGGGAAAAATCCCACCCCGCAAAAGCCGAACCTGCCATGACCATCATGAAAATTGTCAGGATAAATGAAAGGCGCATATGACTTCTCCCTGGCTGATATCTTGCGCCGGCGACCGGGGCGAAGGCCGGGGGAGGAGGTATAATCCTGAATCCGTGGGTTCTGACCGGGCAATAGCGCAAGTCATTGACCTGCCAAAGCGTTCAAAAAATCGCCGACGAACCTATGGGTGCGCCTCAGATTTTTTGAAACACTTATTCTGGCCAAATCCTTACACTCTTTTCCCGCCCCGATCTCACGGATCCAGGATAATGCCCCGACGAGCCCCGGTCGACCGGCAATTGGGATGACTTGTACCTTTCATGTTAGCGCAACGATCTTTATGGAAACTGTAACCCCCATGACAGTCGGAGGCAAATAGGCAAGAGTGGTTTTAACTGTTCAGAATCTCACCAAAAAGCATTGAAAACCGTCGGGTCCCGGCCCGACAGCCGGGTTACTTTTCTTTGGGCGCAAAGAAAAGTAACCAAAAGAAACTCTGGCTGCGCCGCATGGGGTTCGCAAAGGGCGCTTAGTCTTAGAACCGGTTCGGCAATTGAGAGACGGCTCGTCTTCGTTGGACCCGCTTGCAAACAGGGGTGCTGCGCAACCGGTCTACGCGGCTGTTGCGAACACCGGCGCTGCTATGCCCCAAAACCAAGAACTGATTATTGCCTTGCTGAATGCATCGCACAATTTAGGCATAGCGCCTCACCAGCTCCCCGGCGACGGCCAGGATGCCGATGCCGGTGGGGCAGACCCGGTCGCAGCGACCGCAGAGAAAGCAGCTGATCTGCCCCCAGCGCTCGACGTCGGCGGCGAGCTTGTGGTGGATGCGCCGCCTGGTGCGCAGCGCCTCGGTGCCCATGGGGTTATGGCCGCTGGCTTCACGCATAAAACCGTCGAGCTGACAGGAGTCCCAGAGCCGGCTGCGCTCGACGCGCCCGGCGTAGCTCCAGTCCTGGACCCCGTAGCAGGTGCAGGTCGGGCAGGCCAGGTTGCAGCCGGTGCAGGCGATGCAGCGGGCGGCGATGTCGTTCCAGAAACTCTCGGGGACCCGCCCGGCGCGCAGCAGCCGAGAGGCCTGGGCCAGCAGCTCGGCCTCTTCTGTCGGCAGGTTGTCCGACTCGGTCTGCAGCGTCTGCAGCGAGGCCCGGTGCTCGGCACAGTCGAGCCTTTCAATCAGCGCCCTGCCGGCGGCCGAATAGGGCGCCGGCAGAAATCGCTGCCCGTCGCTGACCAGTTCGAGGTCGCAGCGGCCCCCGGCGATGGGCAGAAACCCGCCGCCTTCTCCGCAGCGCCCGGCCAGGCCCACAACCAGGGTAGTGTCGCGCTTGCGAAAGTAGACATCGTCGCGGTAGCCGCTTTGGAAAAACCGGTCGATGAATTCGAGGCAGGCCAAGTCCTGAGCGGTAAAGCCGACGACCAGCAGCGGTTTTGGCGGTGCCGTTTCGAATTGCAGGGGGCCGTCGTAACAGGCGCTGAAGAGCAGCTCGGCCTGGGGAAAGAAGACCTCTGTCGGCTTGCGGGGCAGAGGCCCGCCCTCGAGGGCCAGGGGCCCTTCGTCAAGCCTGCCCAGGCCCCGGGTGTCGCCTGGCAGCAGCACCGGAACCCGCAGGTCGAAATCGCTCTGCAGCGACTCGAAAAATCGCTTCAGTTCTTCAAGGGTTGCGGCTTTCATGGGGCTTTCCGGATGCGGGCCGCGCAGACCTTGTACTCGGGAATGCCGGCCTCGGGGTCGAGAACGTTGTTGGTCAGCACGTTGGCTGCACCCTCTGCGAAGTGAAAGGGCATGAAAATCACCCCGGGGACCACCATCTCGGTGACCCGGGCCCGGGCCCTGATTTCGCCGCGGCGCGAGGCGACCAGCACCTCCTCGCGTTCGTGCACCCCGAGACGGCGGGCATCTTCGGGATGAATCTCGACAAAGGAGAAACGCTCCTCGCGGTCAAGCAGGTGGGTGCGGCGGGTCATGGTGCCGGTGTGCCAGTGAAAATAAGTGCGGCCGGTGGTCAGCACCAGGGGGAAATCGTCGTCGGGCAGCTCGGCGGGCGGCCGGTAGCCGGTCGGGCTGAAGTGCCCGGGGCCCCGGGTGCAGCGCTCCGCATGCAGGATCGCGGTGCCGGGGTGGCTCTCATCGGGGCAGGGCCACTGCAGGCCCAGGTCGTCGATGCGCCGGTAGTCGATACCCCGGTATATGGGCGTCAGCGCGGCGATCTCATCCATGATCTCTGCCGGGCCGGGGTAATCCATCCCGGGGTAACCGGCCCGTGTGGCGATCTCGCAGAGGATCTCCCAGTCAGCCCGGGCCTTCCCGGGAGGTTCAATCGCCTTGCGCACCCGCTGGACGCGGCGCTCGGTGGAGGTGAAGGTGCCCTCTTTTTCGGCATAACAGGCGGCGGGCAGCACCACGTCGGCCAGCTCTGCGGTCTGGGTCAGAAAGATGTCCTGGACGACGAGAAACTCGAGGCTTTCCAGGGCCTGGCGCACATGGGCCTGGTCGGGGTCGGAGAGCATGGGATTTTCGCCCATGATGAAAAAGCCCTTCATTTTGCCTGCCGCGGCCTGGTCCATGGCATGGGTCGCCATGGCACCCGGCGCCCGGGGCAAACAGGGCAGGCCCCAGGCTCTGGCAAACGATTCCCGCGTCGCCTTGTCGCTCACCTTCTGGTAGCCGGTGAGCAGGTTGGGCAGGGCGCCCATGTCGCAGGCTCCCTGCACGTTGTTCTGGCCGCGCAGGGGATTGACCCCGGTGCCGGGCCGCCCGAGGTTGCCGGTCAGCAGGGCGAGGTTGGCGATGGCGCGCACATTGTCGACGCCGTGGCTGTGCTGGGTGATGCCCATCGAATAGACCAGCATCGCCTTGTCGGCAGCGGCAAAGAGGCGTGCTGCGTCAACGATCTGCCCAGGGGCGAGGCCGGTGATCCCGGCCGCTTTTTGCGGCGTCCAGTCGGCTACGGCTTCTTTGAGGGCGGCGAAGTTTTCCGTGCGGCTGTTTATGAAATGCCGGTCCTCTAAGCCTTCGCGGATGATCACGTGCATCAGTCCGTTGAACAGGGCCACGTCGCTGCCGTTGCGGTGGCGCAGGTGCAGATCGGCAAAGGGCGCCAGGCGGATGCGCCGGTTGTCGGCGACGATCAGCTTCGCCCCGCGCCGCACGGCCTGCAGGATGCGCGCGCCGATCAGCGGGTGCTGCTCGGTGGTGTTGGAGCCGGTGACCAGAATCAGGTCGGCCTCGTCGATGCAGGCTATGGAGTTGGTCATGGCCCCGGAGCCGAAGGTTTCGGCCAGGCCGGTGACGGTGGAGGAGTGGCAGAGCCGAGCGCAGTGATCGACGTTGTTGGTGGAAAAGACCGCCCGGGCCAGCTTCATCAGCAGGTAGTTCTCTTCGTTGCTGGCCTTGGCCGAGGCGAGAAACATCAGCGCATCGGGGCCATGGCGCAGTGCCAGGTCCTTCAGCCGCCCCGCCACAAGCTCCAGCGCCTCGTCCCAGCTCGCCTCCTCGAGGCGACCACCGCGGCGGATCAGCGGGGTGGTCAGCCGATCGGGGTGCTGCACGAAGCCGTGGGCGTTCCAGCCCTTGACGCAGAGACTGCCGCGGCTGGCAGGGTGGCTGGTGCTTGGGTCGACACCCACCAGGCGCCCCTGGTCGTCGCCAAGCAGGTAGAAGGTGCATCCGGTGCCGCAATAGGGGCAGGTGGTGAGGGTCCGTTTCATAGGGCCCCCGGCAGGCCGCTGATCTCGTTGAGCCAGAAGACCGGCCCATCGGTGCAGCAGTAAAGATGGTCGATGGTGCAGTGGCCGCACTTGCCGATGCCGCAGCGCATGTAGCGCTCCAACGAGACGACGATCTGCTCCTGGCCAAGGCCCTTGCGCATCAGTGCATCGATGACGAAGCGGTACATGGCCGGCGGACCGACGACCACCGCTACGGTGCGCTTCGGCTCGACCTCGAGGGCCGGGATCAGCCTGGTGACCTGGCCCACCTGACCCTCGTAGCAGCTTTGCCCGGCGGCCTGGTCGACGGTGGTGCTGCAGGCGAAGCGCTCCGAAGCCTCCCAGAGGCGGATATCGTCCTTGAACAGCAGATCCGCAGGGCTTTTGGCTCCGTAGAGGATGCTCAGGCGGCCGAAGAGCTCCGGGCGGTCCTCGCAGTACTGGATCAGCGAGCGCAGCGGAGCCATGCCGCAGCCTCCGGAGATCAGCAGCAGGTCTTTGCCGGTCATCTTTTCGGTTTCGAAGGGGCGGCCGAAGGGACCCCGGATGCCGACCTTCTGTCCGACCTGCATGCGGTGCAGGGCCGAGGTCAGGCTGCCGGCGCGACGCACCCCGAGCTCGAAGCAGCCGCTGCGGGTCGGCGAGGACGAGACGGAAATCGGCGCTTCGCCGTAACCGAGCAGCGAGACCTGTACGAACTGCCCGGGCCGGTGGCCGAGTTCGGCCCCTGCGGGCAGGGCCAGGCGAAACAGCTTTTCCTGGGCCGTCAGCTCGGTGATCGCCTCGATGCGGCAGTCAAGTGGCGCGAAGATCGAGGGGCGGTCGGCCTGATGGGCTGAATTCTTGGTCATGGGCTTCTTCCAGCCTGGGGATAAAATTTTAGAAAGATCCGGACCGGGCGCCTTGCCGCGGCCTCAAAGTCCGATAAAATTTAATACACTAGGAGGCTGTCGGGCTTAACATGAACCTACTGCGAAATCGGCTGATCGGCCCATACTCTCGACAATTTTCGACAAATAGCCCTGCTATTCGCTCTCAAATTCTCGAAAATCTGGTCTCGAACATCCAATTTCTCGTTACGGTCCGTCAAGTTCGACAGCCTCCTAGGCATGCAACAGGCCTCTAGGCAGCCGTTCGGTTGCAGTTTCACCATCCTTAAAAACCGACATGGCGCCAGTATACGTTAAATGCCAGGCAAAGTGCCACCGGTTTAAGGAGCGGCTCAGGGCAACCTATATGTCATTCTTGTAGTAAGGAGACAGAATGAATACTTCTGTGTTCATGGATACTTTGGGGAACTTGCGCAAGGCCTGGCAGGGCATTGGCGGCTCCAGCCGCGATGCGCAGAAGCCGCCCGTGGTCAAGGCCCAGCTGCCTGACGATGACCTCGAGAGGGTGCGCCAGTTGATGCGGGTCTGCCTCGAGGCCCGGGGAGGGGAGGTGTCGGGGCGCCGCAGAGCGGCTCACCTCGGGCACATGTACCTGACCCTCAATGCCGAGGGGCGCCGGCGGTTTCTCGAACTGCTGGCCAGGGATTTTGCCGTCGACCGCGAAGAACTCGCTCGCTGTGCCGGGCAGGTGCAGCAGGCCGAGGGGCTCGAGGACTATTTAACGGCAGAAGTGCGGTTGCGCGAGGTGCTGATCTCGCCGCGGTTGCGCCTGCTCAAGCAGTTCAATGATTTGCCCCAGGGGGCAAAGTTTCTCATCGATCTGCGGGCCGAGTTGCTCAACTATGCCCACGAGGAGCCGATGCTTAAAAGTCTCGATACCGAACTCAAGCGCCTTCTGGAAACCTGGTTCGATGTCGGATTTCTCGAACTTCGCCACATTACCTGGGACTCGCCGGCGGCGCTGCTCGAAAAACTCATCGCCTACGAAGCGGTCCACCAGATTCATTCATGGAAGGACCTGCGCAACCGCCTCGAGTCCGACCGACGCTGTTACGCCTTTTTTCACCCCGGCATGCCTGAAGAACCGCTGATCTTCGTCGAGGTCGCGCTGGTCAACGGCATTGCCGGCAACATCCAGACCCTGCTTGACGAGGCCAGCCCCGAAATAGATCCAAGTGAGGCCGACACGGCGATTTTTTATTCCATCTCCAACACTCAGAAAGGGCTGCGGGGGATCAGTTTCGGGCATTTTCTGATCAAGCAGGTGGCCGACGATCTCAACCATGAATTCCCCAACATCACGACCTTTTCCACCCTCTCGCCGATCCCCGGCTTTCGCCGCTGGCTGACCCGGACCCTGACCGGAGCCGAGGCGCCTGAGTTCGAGGAGGGCCCCAGGCGCTCGGTGATTGCCGCTGCCGAACTCCTGGGTACCGCGCCGCGCCTCGAGGAGATTCTCGCCCGCCTCAACTGGCACCGGGACGAGGAGGTCTGCGAGCGCCTGCGCGACGACCCGGTGGAGCGCTTTCACCTGGGCAACGGGGCCCGCATCGAGCGGCTGAACTGGCTTGGGGACACCTCGCCCAAGGGGATGGACGAGTCCTGCGGGCTGATGGTCAATTACCTGTATAAACTCGACGAGGTGGAAAAAAATCATGAGGCCTATGCCGCCGAAAAGCGCATTGTCTCTTCTCGCAAGGTCAGCAACCTGCTTCAGGCGACAACCCGCGAACCGGGCCGCAAGGGGCGTATGCAGAAAATCTTTGTGGCAAAACCTGAATCCGTGAGTTCTGACCGGTAAATAGCTCAGATCATTGACCTGTCTAAGCGTCCCAAAAATCACCGACGAACCTGCGGGTGCGCCTCAGATTTTTTTTGAGACACTTATTCAGGCCAAGCACTGACACGCTTTTTTCACCCCGACCTCAGGAATCCAGGTTAGTGGAAGACTTCTCCGAGGTAGGAGCGGGCTTCCTGTCCCATCTCATCAGGTTTGACGTCCAGTCGGTGCCAACCTCGGCATAGACCTTTTCTCCGGTAAACTTGATGGCCAGCTCGCCGAATTTGTTTTCGTACAGTTCCGCATTGATGTTGAAGGCAAACCGCTCGCCCATGGTGTCATCCTCCTCTTGGAGGCAGTCCGATAGCCTCCTTGTCGCCTGTGATATGTCCCCGGTGAAAAGGGAGGTATGGTTCGGGCATCGCTCAGGCCGTTTACGTCGAGTCGTCGGTAGAATTTCGAAGGCTTGATGAAGGGGAGGGGACAGTTCGTCTGATGCCCTGTACTACTTAACATCATAGCAGGGTGAGCTTCCCTCTCAAGTCGGACAGGCACTTTTTTAGCGGCCGGCAAACGAGCCGTTGATATGGACTAAATATGCCGGCATCAGATGGCTGCTTGAGGGTATCCGACGCCGTCGGTTGCAGGCCTCCTGTGGTTAAGGGGCTGCAATGGCACAGAAGTTGTAGTCAATAGGTCTCTGGGTAATGTTCCGTTTGCCACAGACCGGTCGATAGCTACTGAAAGAGGGAGTATCCTTGATGAAAACCCTGAATGGGGATCTGGCTCTGATGTCGTTTGAGCAATTGCTGATCTGGGCCGAAGAGGGGCACAAGAGCGGTTTTTTGACCCTGACCAACGGCTGCAAGGTCAAGGAGATCTACTTTCGCGATGGCAAGATTGTTTTCTGCAGTGCCACCGGTCTCGGGCAACTGCTCGAAGAGGCACTGGTCAACACGGGGCTGGTCGACCCTGGTCGCCTGGAGGAGGTCGCTCAGCAGGACAGGGCAGCAGGGCTGTCGGTTGCCGAGTCTCTTCTCGAAGCCCGGATCGTGCCGCAGCAAGAGCTTGAGCAGGTTCTGGTCGAGGTGGTGGCCACCGCCCTCTATGAAGCCTTGGCATGGCAGAGCGGCACCTTTGACTTTGCGCAGGATCTTCCTGCCCAGGTGGCGGTGACACCCGTTGCTTTAGAGGTGCAGGATGTTTTACGGCGGGCCAGGGCGGACGGGGCCGAAACTGCGGTGGAACCCAATGATGAGGAGCAGGAGCTGATCTCCCAGATCGGTCAGCGGGTGCTCGATGGCAACTTTGATCTACCCCCCATGCCCGATAGCATGATGAAGATCCACCAGCGCCTGAATGATCAGCAGAGCTCCGTCCCGCAGGTGGTGGAGCTGATTGCCGCAGACCAGATACTGACCTCAAAAATACTCAAGGCGGCCAATTCGGCCTTTTACAGCCTGGCCAACCCGGTGACATCGGTCCGCCATGCTATTGTCTGCATGGGCTTCAAGGCCATCCAGGGGCTGGTCGTGGCCCAGACCCTGAGCAGTATTTTCGTGCGCAACCGCGAGGCGGTGCGCCGCACCCTCCATCATGGTTTTCAGTGCGCCCATGGAGCCAGGAAAATCGCCCTGGCGGTGGGGGCCAACCCCGAAGAGGCGTTTGTCTGCGGGTTGCTGCACAACATCGGCAAATCGGTGCTGCTCAACCTGTGCAATGATTACGATCTTTCCCGGCAGACCGCCGAAGATGTGGCCGATCGCTTTCATCAGCAGGTCGGGGTCCTGCTGGCCGCCAAGTGGAACCTGCCCGAGATGGTCATCGAAACCATCGAATTCTTCCGTACTCCGGCCAAGGCCGACTCCTTCGGGCCCCTGGTTGAAATCGTCTATCTGGTCAACGGCCTGTTGCTCTCTCCCGAAATGCTCACCACCCTTAAGTACAACTGCAGACATCTCGATTTCGATAAAATCGACCTCGAAAAGCTTCAGGGCGAGCTTGCCCAGGCAAACGAGCTCGGCAGTTCCCTTTTGTAAAGATATTGGCATGAGCTGCCTTGCCGAGGCCGTCTCCTTCAGTTGACGGTGCCGCTGGCGCTGCTAACATTGTATGGTAAGCAACGCTGAAACATCTTCGGGAGGTCGCCATGACCAGACAGATTCAATGGGAAACCGATTGGGACCGGGCCCTTGAACGGTCCCGTGTCGAAAATAAACTCATCCTTCTCGATTTCTTCAACCCCAACTGAATCGGCTGCAAACAGATGGATGCGGTTTCGTATCCACAGCCTGAGGTTGTCGAATTTTTCGATTCTCATCTCATCGGTCTGCGGATTCCTGCAGACGACCCGACCCTGGGTCCCCGATTCTCCATCAAGTGGACCCCTTCGTTGCTGGTTCTCGACTCCGGGGGCGAGGAGCATTATCGCACCCTCGGCTTCTTCTCCGGAAGGGAGTTGATCGCCTCGTTGTTGCTGGGAATGGGCAAGACCTGTTTTGACAAGGCCCAAAGGACCCAGGCGATTAAACACTTCGAGCGGCTGGTGGGCGAATTCCCCGACAGCCCCTCGGCGCCTGAAGGCCTTTATCTGGCCGGGGTTGCCCGCTACCTAGAAACCCACGATGTGGAGAACCTCAAGCAGATTTATCAGCAGCTCAGTGCCAATTACCCCGCCAGCCCCTGGGCGATGCGGGCCGACCCCTATCGCCTGCTCTAAGGCGGACCAAGGGGAGTATGGCGAAAAATGAGGCGGTTTTTTCGTAGGAGAAACCGCCTCTGATCTGTTTGGGCATTCAGGCCTGGCGCACAACCCAGGTCGTCATCCCCGAATGCTCTTGTCGGGGATCCAGGTTTTTGCCTTTTTCTGGTTATGCACCAAACTCAAGTTGCTGACTGTTGGCTGGCTAGCAAACCAAAAAAATGACAGGGAAAAGGGGATGAAGGGGATAGTTCAAAAATGGGTTCTTGAGGTTTTTGGTTTTATCCCCTTTATCCCTGTTTGAATGTTTGGGAAGGGGTAAAATCGTTTGCCTGAAATCGATCCTTACTGGAGCCAAGTGCATAACCAGATTGCATTTTTCAACGCAGGATCCTCGCCGGATCATCTTTGCGGCAATGCCCGGTTGGCAATCTGTAAGGTTTCGGTTAAAATGCCCTGAATTTCACCCCCCGCAAACCGACTTCAAAAAAGAGGATGCACCTCATGGCCGTAGATACCCCCCAGACCATCCATCTCAAGGACTATACCCCGCCCGCCTACCAGGTCGAAAGCGTCGACCTGATCTTTGACCTCGGCGAAGAGCGGACCATCGTCAAATCGAGGCTGAACGTCCGGCGCAACCCGCAGGCTTCGGACGCGGGTGAGGCACTGGTCCTGTTCGGCCGCAACCTGACTCTCAAGGCGGTTTATCTCGACCAGCGGCCCCTTGGCGCCGAGGATTACCAGGTCGATGAACAAACCCTGACCATTCCCGGGGTGCCCGAGCAGTTTGTGCTGGGCGTTGAAACCGAAATCAAGCCCCAGGAAAACACCTCTCTTGAGGGCCTGTACAAGGCGAGCGGCATCTTCTGCACCCAGTGCGAGGCCCAGGGCTTTCGGAAAATCACCTATTACCCCGATCGGCCGGACGTCATGGCCCGCTTTACCACCACCATCCTCGCCGATAAAAAGCGTTACCCGGTGCTTTTGTCCAACGGCAACCTGGTCGCCCAGGGGGATCTGGACGGCGGAAGGCATTTTGCCAAGTGGGAAGATCCTTTCAAGAAGCCCTCCTACCTCTTTGCCCTGGTGGCAGGCGACCTGGTGAAGATCGAGGACCGCTTCGTCACCGCCTCGGGGCGCGAGATCGTATTGCAGATCTTTGTTGAAGAGCGCAACCGCACCAAGTGCGACCATGCCATGGCCTCGCTGAAGAAGGCGATGCGCTGGGACGAGCAGACCTACGGCCTGGAGTACGATCTTGATATGTACATGATCCTGGCGGTGGACGATTTCAACATGGGGGCCATGGAGAACAAGGGCCTGAACATCTTCAACTCCAAGTATGTCCTTGCGCGGCCCGAGACCGCCACCGACGCCGATTTTCAGGGCATCGAGGGGGTGGTCGGCCACGAGTACTTTCACAACTGGACCGGCAACCGGGTCACCTGCCGCGACTGGTTTCAGCTCAGCCTCAAGGAGGGGCTGACGGTCTTCCGCGACCAGGAGTTCTCCGCCGACATGACCAGCCGGGCGGTCAAGCGCATCGAGGAGGTGCGCCTGCTGCGCAATGCCCAGTTCCCCGAAGACGCCGGCCCCCTGGCCCATCCGGTGCGGCCTGACTCCTACGTGGAGATCAACAACTTCTACACCGCCACGGTCTACAACAAGGGGGCCGAGGTCATCCGCATGTACCACACCCTGCTCGGGGCCGAGGGCTTCGCCCGCGGCTTGCGTCTTTACCTCGAACGCTTCGACGGCCAGGCGGTGACCACCGGCGATTTTCTGCGGGCCATGGCCGAGGCGGGCGGCCGCGACCTGGACCAGTTCGCTCTCTGGTACAGTCAGGCCGGCACCCCTCAGGTGCAGATTAAAGGGGACTACGACGCCGCAAGTTCGACCTATACCCTTCGGGTGCGCCAGAGCTGTCCGCCAACGCCCGGACAGCAGTCCAAGCAGCCCTTCCACATTCCCCTGGCCATGGGCCTGCTCGATAGCCAGGGAGGCTCCCTGCCGCTGCAACTCGAAGGCGAAGCAGCGCCGGTAAAGGGTGAGACCCGGGTGCTTGAGCTGCGTCAGGCCGAGGAGAGCTTCCGTTTTGTCGGGCTTCCCGGCGAACCGGTACCGTCACTGCTGCGTGACTTCAGCGCCCCGGTGAAACAGCAGTTTGACTACAGCGATCAGGATCTGGCCTTTCTCATGGCCTGCGACAGCGATCCCTTTAACCGCTGGGAGGCCGGGCAGCAGCTGGCCACAAGGGTGGTGCTGCGGCTGGTCGCCGAGTTCCAGGCCGGGAGCGAACTGGTTCTCGATGACACGCTCAGCCAGGCCTTCGGCAAGACCCTTGGCGATACCCAGGCCGACCAGGCCCTGCTGGCGATGGCCCTGACCCTGCCGACCGAAGTCTACCTGGCCGAGCAGATGAGCGTGGCCGACCCCGAGGCGATCCATGAGGTGCGCGAGTTCTTGCGCCGCAGCCTGGCCCAACGTCACAGGGACCAGCTGCTGGCAGCCTACCGGGACAATTGCGAGCCGGGCGAATACAGCATCGATCCCAGGGAGGTCGGCCGGCGCAGCTTCAAGAACCTGTGCCTGGCCTACCTGATGAGCCTCGAGGAGCCGCAGGCAGTCGAACTGGCCAATCAGCAGTTCGCAGGGGCCGGCAACATGACCGACGAAGTCGCGGCCCTCTCCTGCCTGGCCAGCAGTTCCGGCCCCGAGCGGGAGAAGGCCCTGGCAAGCTTTATCGAACGCTGGCAGGCCGACCCGCTGGTGGTCGACAAGTGGTTCGTCATCCAGGCGACCTCCAAAAGGGCCGACACCCTTGCGCAGGTGCAGCGGCTGATGGATCATCCGGCCTTCAACATCAAAAACCCCAACAAGGTGCGCTCTTTGATCGGGGCCTTCTGCCAGGGAAATCCTGCGCGTTTTCACGCCAGCAGCGGCGCAGGCTATGCCTTTTGCGGCGAGCAGGTGCTCGCCCTTGATCGCCTCAACCCCCAGGTTGCCGCGCGGATGCTCGGGGCGCTGACCCGCTGGCGCAAGTTCGATGAAAGCCGGCAGCAGCTGATGAAGGCCCAGCTGGAGAGGATTGTAGCGACCGCCGGGATTTCCCGGGATGTTTACGAGGTGGCGTCGAAGAGCCTTAAAGGCTAAAGGCGTGATGAGTGATGAGTAATAAGTGATGAGTAATGGTGCTATGGATAAGGTATTGATTGTCGGGTGTGGGGATATCGGTCGCAGGGTTGGCGGGCTCTTCAGGGAGCGGGGCGCTGCGGTTAGCGGCCTGGTGCGCTCGAAGGAGAGTGCCGAGCGCGTGCAGCAGGCGGGCATCGCGCCGATTGTTGCAGATCTGAACATGACCTCGGCTTTAACCGAACTGCCGACCAGGGGGGCGCTGGTCTTCTATTTCGCCCCCCCTCCGGGCGGTGGCATCACCGATCCCAAGGTGCGCAAATTCTGCGATTCAATCACCGCGGGCGAAGAGCCGGAAAAGCTCGTTTACCTGAGCACCAGCGGGGTTTACGGCGATTGCGGGGGAGCCCTGGTGACCGAGGAGACGCCGGTCAATCCCCAGACGGCGCGGGCCAAGCGGCGCTTTGATGCCGAGGACGTGGTGCGCAGGTGGGGGCAGCAGCACGGGGTGCCGGTGGTGATTTTGCGGGTGACCGGGATTTACGGCCCGGGGCGGTTGCCCCTGGCGCGGCTGCAGGGCGGGCACCCGCTGCTGCGCATCGAGGAGTGTCCGCCGACCAACCGCATCCACGCCGACGACCTGGCCCGGGTCTGTGTGGCCGCCGCAGAAAAGGCCGAAGACGGGGATATCTTCAACGTCAGCGACGGCCACCCCAGTACCATGACCGAGTACTTTCTGGCCGTGGCCAGACTGGCCGGGCTGTCCGAGCCCGAGCAGGTGAGCATGGAGGAGGCGAAAAAGGTCATGACCCCGCTGATGCTCTCCTACATGAGCGAGGCGCGGCGCATGGATAACCGCAAGATGCTCGAAATGCTCGGGGTCAAGCTGCGCTATCCCACCCTTAAGGAAGGGCTGGCGAACTGCTTCGAGCAAGGGTAGGGCGGCGTGCGCGAGGTGCGTTTTTCGCTGCGGATTTCCGCCGATGAATACCTGCGCTATTACCGGGGCGCTGTCAGGCACGTGGTGGTCACCGCAGAGGATGGAACCAGGCTGCGCTTTCCCGCGGCCAACCTGCGGCCCTTTGTCACCCGGGAGGGGGTGCGCGGGCGCTTCGTCATGCGCTTTGACGCCAACAATAAGCTGGTCTCCCTGAACAGGTCGGGGTGAAAAATTAAGTTACGTGTTTTATTAACCCAAAAAAAGGCGGGCTCTTCTGAGCCCGCCTTTTTTCGTAGGGTGGGACCTGCCACACCACTAAAAACGACAAAAGTATAAAAAACAATCGAAGTTCCAGTGCCGCAAGATAGCCGACCAGCTAATAGCCAACCCAAGGGGCTCGGCTAAGACGCCATTCAGTCCTTTTCAAGCCACTGGCTGATCTGGGTCTCGAGAGCGGCCCAGTCGTTTCCAAGGCGATCGCGCAGGAAAGTGCAGTAGAGGCTGTCAAAGAGTTGCAGCCCTTCTTCAAGGACATACATGCGCTCGTAGAAGATCGCTTCTTTTTCGCTGGCCTGGTCGGTGCGATTGTCTTTCTCGAGCTTGACCGCCGGGGCCTTGAAAGAGGCAAAGTGAAACATGCCGCCTTTGAGGGTCATCTTCCACTCGTGCTCCTGCTTCTCGAAGTAGATGATCGCCTCCTCGATCTGCTTGCTGTTGCGCAGCGCCGTGCGCACCTCGCTGAAGTGGTCCTGGGGACCGGCCACGGTGACCTTCTGCACGCCGCTGTCGCCGCCGCCGACCAGGATCAGCCGGTCGTTGAGGTAGGCGACGAAAGACTCTCCCTCCAGGGCCGGTCCCGACTGGTCGACGCTGTACTGGGACGACTCGTTCATGGTCCGGTACATCAGCCAGAGCAGAAAATCCCAGCCAAGCCACTGGTTGTCCTGGATCAGGTCGAGCACCGTATCCGAGTTTGATTTATTGGCCTTTTCCAGGGCGGGCTTGATCTCGGCGGGCAGCACCTTTTCGGCGCGGGAAAATGGATGCACCGCGACCAGGCGCAGATCGGTAAAGCTCTGCTTGAACTGGGCCTCGAACAGCTCCACCACCTTGGGGCTGAGGTTGGAAAAGGTCACCAGCCCGCTGCGGGTGTCCCAGACCGCATCATAGACCGCGGGGATGGGCAGGGTCTGGGAGAGCAGCGAACCGCGCACCGCATCACGCAGTTCTTCCTTTTTCTGCTTGGGCACCTGCTGCATGCCGGGGTGCCCGGCGAGAAACTCTTCCTCGGCCCTTTCCATGTGGGCCTTGAGCAGCGCTGCAGGGACGCGCCGCTGGTCGCGGCGCAGGCTGAAGACCAGGTAATGGTCGCGACAGAAGGCCTGGGGCGAGGCGAAACTGGTGTCTTTGAAATCGTCGACCTGCACCCAGCCGACGGAAAGCTCCTCCGACCCCTGGTCTATCGGCTGAAAGGCGTTGGCCGCCAGGGCCTCGCCGGCCCACTCGCCGAGGTTTTCAACGGGCAACTGGCCTACGACCTGAAACTGACAGATGCTGACGGTATTGGATAGAATTCCCATTGCGGTTCTCCTTGGTTTAGAAATCAAGCCCTAGGGGATACACCTTTTGCGGTTCTGGGGCAAGGGAATTTTGGGTAATTTGCGCGCTTTGGTTTTAAGTCTGGGGCACGAAAAAACTGCTTGATGAAAAGCCTTCGGTGTCTCGGGCGGCCCCCATGGCGGGGTTTGGCAAAATCGGTCAAAAAATAGGTTAAATCGGTCAAGATTTGTTTTTGTTTTTCGGTAATCTGAAATCAGATTCTGCTCGACCTGCTACCGCCATAAAGAATAGGGGCAGTTTTTCATGTTGTCTGATTGAGCGGGTTTTGCAACAACGGGGGTTAATATGAATCACGGTTCGATGGACCATATTCTTCAGGTATTGCGAGAGCTCGTGGGGGAACTTATGCAAGACGCCGGGAGAGACCTTGATCGCAATTCGAAGGAGAATGAGAATAGACTGAGTTCATTTCTGGTTTCTTTAGAAGATTTTGTCTCCGCATCAGGAGAGTGGGGGGGAAGAAATGAACAATTGTATACGACTCAAGAAGGGCTCGAAGCACAACTTCGACACTATCGAGACTTGTTTGACTTTACCCCGGCAGGGTATTTGACGACAGGTCCCAGTGGTGTGATTCGCGAGGCCAACCAGGCGGCCGCAAAACTCTTTGGCCTCCCTCAAGACGCTTTAGTCGGCCAGCGCATTGAGGGCTTTTTCGCCGAGGACTGCCGCGCCAGCTTCCGCTCCCGATTAAACCAGCTTGAGCAGGGCGAGGGGATTCAAGATTGGATGCTGGAGCTTAAGCTGAAGCATGGGCATCGTGCCCCGGCTGCTGTCACACTGGCGGCCGTCCGTGGGGCTGCGGGAAGGCTTGTGGCGTTGCAATGGCTTATCCGCGATTGTTCTCAATGCAAATATGTCAAGGAGGCGCTGCAACAGAGTTGTAATGAGTTGGAACTATGTTTAGAGGAGCGATCCACAGCGCTGGCTGAGAATAACCGGCAGTTGACCCAGACAATCACAGAACTCAAGTGTGCTCAGGAGGCTCTCGACGAACGCCTGAGGTTCGAATCGCTTCTTTCCGAACTCTCAACGAACTTTTTCAACCTCCCCTCCAGTGTGGTAGCCCAGGAAATCGAACACGGGCTTCAGCTCATTGTTGAATCTCTGGGGGTGGATCGCAGCACGTTGTACGAAATCTCCGAAGATAAAAGACAGCTTAAGGCCACCCATTCCTGGACCGCGCCAGGTTTTTCTCCGGCCCTTCGCTTTGTCAGTTTCGATGAATTCCCCTGGGTTACCGAGAAAGTCCTGCGGGGTAAGACGATCCAGTTCTCGAGCCTCAACGACCTTCCCGATGAGGCCGTGGCCGAAAAGGCGTTTCTTTTGAAGGAGGGGCCAAAGGCTGCCGTGGCGATCCCACTGGTCATTGCCGGTTCGGTTCTGGGGGCGGTGACCTTTTCATCCCTGAGCGCCGAGAGGACCTGGTCTGCGGACCTGGTTCAACGACTTCGCCTAGTGGGGGAGATCTTCGCCAACGTTTTGAAACGCAAGGGGGACGATGAAGCCGAGCAGAGAATGCTTGGTGAGATCCAACGACTTCAGCAGCAACTCAAGGTCGAGAACATCTACCTGCGGGAAGAGATCAAAACCAAGTACAACTTCGACCAGATCATCGGGCAAAGCGATGCCCTCAAGTACCTTCTCTTCAAGGCCGAGCAGGTGGCTCCCACCGACGCCACCGTTCTGCTGCTCGGCGAGACCGGCACCGGAAAAGAGCTGATCGCCCGCGCCATCCACAACATGAGCCCGCGAAAAGACCGGCCCATGGTCAAGGTGAATTGTGCCGCGCTGCCGGCAAACCTAATCGAGAGCGAACTCTTCGGCCGGGAGAAAGGGGCCTTCACCGGTGCTCAGGCCAGACAGGTGGGGCGCTTCGAGGTTGCCGACAGGGGCACCCTGTTTCTCGATGAGATCGGGGAGCTGCCCCAGGAGCTTCAGGTCAAGCTTCTGCGGGTGCTCCAGGATGGCGAGTTCGAGCGGCTGGGCAGCCCCCGCACGATCAAGGTCGATGTGCGCATCATTGCCGCCACCAACTGCGATCTCGAGAAAAAGATCCAACATGGCCTGTTCCGCGAAGACCTCTACTACCGGTTGCAGGTCTTTCCCATCACCCTGCCGCCCCTGAGGGAGCGAAAAGGAGACATCCCTCTGCTGGTGCAGTGGTTCGTCAAAAAGTTCGCCCTTAAAATGGGGCGAACCATCGAGAGCGTCCCGACAGAGGCGATGGCGGCCCTGGAGAGCTACCCTTGGCCCGGAAACGTGAGGGAGCTCGAAAACGTGATCGAGCGAGCGGTGATCAACACCACGGGGAGAAGCCTCTGTCTGATGGACCCCTTAAAAATACCCAAGGCCCAGAGCCCGGATGCGCCTTGCCGGAAGAGCCTTGAAGAGGTGGAGACCGACTGCATCTACCAAGCTCTCGATGAGTGCCGCTGGCAAATCGAGGGCACAGACGGCGCAGCCTCTGTTCTGGGCCTTAACCCCAGCACCCTGCGAGGCCGCATGCGCAAGCTGGGCATTCAAAGACCTAAAGGCCCCCATCGCGGGTAAGGATGTTCTTTTACCCTGCCCACCGTATTCGGCGGCTGCCGTCAAATACGGTGGATGCACTCCCCTCCGCAGAAGCCCTTGATAAGCCTTTGCTTCGACTTAAGTCCCTGGATAGACTGCTATCTGCTAAACATGACCAGTTTGGTCGGCTTTGGCACGCAAATTGGTTCTAAATATGAAGCATGGATCCGAAAAAAGCACCATCCACCCCTTGGCAATGATGCGCCTCTTCCCGCCCTGTGGTGGGCCCGAGGCCGCCATGATGGCGTGATGGCAGAGTAGACCCGAAATATAGCGTAGGCCCTTAAAGACCATCGAGTCGGAATCAAAAGGATGGTGACTGAAGATCCGCCCGGCAGGTCCTCGCAGGTCCGTAGGTGTATCCTCCACTTTGGCGGGGTTGCCTGCGTTCCGGGTTCTGAACGCATATGGTTGTTTGAGTCTTATTCGCTGATTCCGGTCCATTTCGACAACAGGGGAGGTCCATTATGAATAAATCCAAATTCCAATTGTTCTTATCAACATGCGCAGTTTTATTGGTTCTGCTTGCAGGGATGCTGTTGAGTGCCTGCGGTGGTGGTGGGGGAGGAGGTGGTAGTGGCGATGGTGGGGTAGTAACGCCCCCGCCCATATTGCCCCCCCCGCCCACCTCGCCAACTGCCCTTGAAGAGAGCCTGAACGAACTTGGCGTAGATACCGTTTCTTCAAAACGACTTGACAATACCGGCAATGCGTTACCGGACAGCTGGAGCCCATTGGGCTCGACGCGTGCTATAACCAAGATAACAGAGCTCTTTTTCGTCGGTGTCGATAGTCCTGCGTCCGCTCCGTCTGCGCAATCTTTGGCCGAATATCTGGGGGAGCCAACCCTGTCGACACTTTATGAACCGAGCGACCCCAGCTGGGCCGAATCAGTCATCCGCGCCGGTACCGCCGGCGACATCGATGGTGACGGCAAGGACGAGATCCTCTTGGTTTATCGCAGTGCTGTGGATAATTTGATTCGACTACGCATGATTGATGATAAAGCCGAAGACTTCAGTGAAATGGTCTGGATCATTAGTGCTCTTGATGCCACCGAGCTGGAAATCACCTCCGGGGATTACGATGGCGATTTGAAGGACGATATCGCAGTGGGCGTCAGCCAAGTTGATAAAGCCAGCCTATTAATCTTAAAGGGCAACAAACAAAATGGTTTCGAAGTTGATACCAGCCTGAGCAAAGAAATTGCTGCCGGAGGAAGTGGTGACCATATTGTGTTGGTCATGAAATCCGGAAACATAGATTATGATGCTCCATACGAGCTTGCGATCACGATGAATGAGTATACGCCTGGATTTTTCGGTGGCTCATCAGGGTATTCCGAAGGGACTGCTCGTTATTTCGTTTACGATGATGCGGCCAGTGGGTTTCAACAGCTGCTGGGTGATTTTGTGCAAGAACGCGTCAACAATACCCTATATACCACCAAGGCTGCTGCAGTCGCCTTGGGCGATATCGATGGGGACGGCGTCGATGAAATTATTCTTGGTGGGTTGCGTGAGTTCACAGCGGATTGCGATAGCTCGCTGTACTTGTTGATCGCCATCGATGACCATGCCCACGGGCTGACGCCGCTCAGTGCGGCCATCGACAGTGCCCCCGGAACGGGGAGTTGCGAATCCAGCGCTAACCCTCGCAGCGTGATTTTCGCCTATGTTAATGCGATGGATATCGACGGGGATCAAGTCGATGAGATCCAGGTTAATGAAACCATCTATCAAGATTTCCGTAAATCACCCTGGGAGACGCTTGAAACGATCCCCGTCAACTCCTTCAGTCATGACGGCGGCAACAGGGGATTTGCCTTTCGCAAGAACACCACAGCGCTAACAATCGGCGATGTCACCGGAGATGGCCGTGACGATATTATTTTTCGTATGCCGAGACTGAATGAACTTTCCGTTTGGGGTTATGAAAAACAGACCGACAATTCACTTCTGTTCATGGAGAAATTCTCGCAAGCTCTCGGGGGCTCTTCGGACAACCCCGCGGCCGGTGATGAATCAAGGCCGCTGATGATTTCCCCAAATGTTGATGGTGATAGCTTTGTCGTCGAATACGCAGGAACCGTTGAGTACAAATTCGTTTTCAGTGAACCCATTATAATTGCAGCGCTGGCCGGTCCCCCTTGTGGTTTAAATATGGCGCAGAACACTTCAGCCTGTAGAACCGCGTATGGCACCTCGGAGAGTGAATCCATCCTCGAAGGGGCCGCTGTCACTTTGTCAGCCAGTGGGCATGTCGGCGCAAAAGGCGGGTTTGAATTGCCGATCATCAAATCCGGCGTTGAGGCGGAATACGAACAGACCATCACGGCGTCGGTAACGGCCGCGGTGCAGGGGGCCTATACTGTTAAAAAATCAGAAATTTTTTCGCAAGACCCTATGCAAAATACCGTGATCATAACAACCATACCCTACGACCAGTATACCTATCGCGTAGTCTCTCACCCAAATCCGGATGCGGTGGGTAAAGAATTCATTTTCTCGGTGCCGCGTGAGCCGCGGACCATCCAGGTTGAACAAGGCTTTTATAACGATCATGTACTGGAGGCAAAGAGTCGAATTGGAACTTCGGTCTTTACCCACACGATCGGTGACCCCAGAAGCTATCCAACTCTATTCGAAAAAAACTCTATCCTTGGACAGTTCGGTGGTTTTGAGACCGGGCCTAACGATGTCGATCTGGCAGGTTCGCGAAATGCCACTATCGAGGTCGCCAAGGAAGTAGGAGCCAGCATCACCCTTGCGGTGGGATACGAAACATCTCTCAAGCTCACTGGCGGCAATGTCATGACTGGTTTTTCGGTGGGCGCCGAGGTTGAGTCTACCTTGGGATACACCATCGGCGAAAGCACTACCTACGCAGGCAATGTCGGTGGGGTGGACCCGGGCTCAGACCAATTTAACCCTGACAGTACCTACAAATGGGGACTGATGGCTTATGCTCAAGACAATCATGAATCCGGACAGGGTTTTCAAGTAATCAATTACTGGGTTGAATAGAGGGGATCTCAATCGGCAAGGTCACCCTTGCCGATTGGGCAATTTATAGAACCTGTCTCGGTAACAACAGCTCCCGTTTTTCGATCATCTCCGGAATCTCCTCCTCTGAACGATCTTTGAAGATTGGGGTTAGGGTGGTCCGTACCAGGGAGCAGTCGAAATCGAATTTGCTTATAAAACAAACGAAACATAAAAATGGTAATCAACCATTTAACCACACAGAAAGGTTAGACAGAGGTGCTCCTCAACAACCTTCTGTGTACTTCAAAGAAATCTGTTCGCCGAGTATCAATATAGACCGGTCTCGATGGAGAGCGAAGATGAAAGTTTTCGTGAAATTGGCAATCCTACTGATTTTTGCTGTAGGAGTACAAGGGTGCGCAACTCACGGTATCATAAATGGAGTGCCTTCAGAGGATCAGAAGTCCGTTTTCAAAGATGGCCGAAAAACACTAATGTCAACGAAAAGGAATACTGTCATTGTAGCGGCTGAAGCTGAAATTGTTAAAAGCGGGCAAAGAGAAGGCTTTATCATCGCGGTGAACAACGGAACAAACCAGGATATCCCGTTTTCGACAGAGGAAATTACGGCAACGGTCCTTGATGAGACAAGCGGTCAAAAGACTGCGTTAAAGGTTTTCAATTACGAGGAGTTGGTCAGAGAGGAAAAGAAACGCCAGGCATGGGCTGCTGTATCCGCCGCCCTGGGCGGTGTGTCTGATTCAATTGCCGCGACAAACGCCGGTTACTCAAGAACATCTGGCACATATTCCGGTTCAGCATACTCGGGCTACGGAACGGGGGCTTATGGTTACGGCAGGTACTCAAGCACAACATATAACCCTGCAGCTGCACAGGCAGCTCAAAATGTTGCCAAAGCAAACTCCGAAGAGCGGTTTGCTCAATTAAGGGCAGAGGGCCGTGAAAACCTTCAGAATCTGTCTTCAGCCATCTTGAAGAAAGAAACAATATTCCCTGGCGCTTGGTATGGCGGTATTGTCAAGGTGAAATTGCCCGAAGTAACGGAAACACGTCAGGAAATCCAGCTTTTTATAAATGTCGCTGGTGAAATGCATATATTCACATTTTTTCAAGAAAAAGTTGAGAGGAGATGACTGCTCAGGTTCAGGGAGGAGAGAGCGTCGTCACGGTTGCGCACGACCGGAGCAGCATGGCAGGGAGGGCTTTGTCGGCCTGTCCATGGAGGGGTTGAGGGTCGAGGGCGATTAGTTATGGGTTTCTGGGTCAGGCTTGGTTTCAGGGGCAGGCTTGTAAACTTGCATTCTGGGGGCGAAAAACGCGAGGGAAATGCGCGAAGCGATGAAGCGCGAGCGGCTCGCTTTTCGCGACCTCTGGCAGCCGCCGGTGAATGCGGCCGGTGACGACCGAAAAC
>CALZIZ010000014.1 GCA_945787465.1 uncultured Desulfuromonadales bacterium | reverse complement strand
GTGTGGAACACTGCGAGTCCAAGCTTTCTGAAATTTGCCAGGGAGGGAATCGATGCTTTTGCACATTAATCCGGAGAATCCTCAACCGCGCCTGATCCGAAAAGTTGTCGATTGTCTCAAGCAAGGCGGGGTAATTTCCTATCCGACCGATACGACCTACGGCATCGGTTGCGATATTTTCAACAAAAAGGGGGTCAAAAAGATTTACCAGATCAAGCAGCGAGACCCCAGGAAACCTTTTTCTTTTATCTGCTCCGACCTTTCCGATGTGGCCAACTACGCGCAGGTCAGCAACTTTGCCTTCAAAACCATGAAACGTCAGTTGCCCGGGCCCTATACCTTTGTCCTCGATGCCACCAGGGTGGTCCCTGACCTGCTGGTGACCAAGCAGAAGACAGTCGGCATTCGTATCCCCGACAATCCGATTGCACTGGCCATTGTTCAGGAGTTGGGCCATCCCCTGGTCACTACCAGCGCCAATCGTTCCGGAGAAGAGCCCTGTCACGACCCCAACGAAATTCATGATGACCTCGGCAATATGCTTGATATGGTCATCGATGGCGGAATTCTTCTTGGCGACCCCTCTACGGTGGTCAGTCTCATTGATGACAGCCCCGAGGTTCTGCGCCAGGGCAGTGGTGATCTCTCCTGGCTTCACCAATTATAATTGCCATCCATAGGCCAGGCACCCCGATAATGTCTTTCAGAGCGTTCTTTCTTTGCTGTATTTTCTGGTTGCTGGTTCTGGTTGGCCAGGGGGTCACAGAAGAACTCCAAGCGGGAAGCATCGGTGTCCAGGTCGTACCGACGAGCAACGGAGAACTGGTCGTGCTTCAGATCGTTCCGGGCTCTCCTGCTGTTGCTGCTGGTCTGGCACCTGGGGATCTTATTGTTCTGGTTGATGGTCAGCCCTTGCTGGGCAGTGAATTTTCCACGATTGTCGCTGAGCGCCTGTGGGGGGAGGTCGGCAGTTCGGTGAGGTTGACCTATCTGCGCCCCGGCGTTGCCGGGACTCGGTCAGTTCGCCTGCAAAGAGCTACCCTGCAGGGAGCCCTGAAGAGTTTGCTCGGGGTGAAAATGCTCGCCCCCCAGGCCGATTAACTTAATACAGTAATTGAGAATGGACCATGACTGAAAAAGAAATTACCGTGGTTTTCTATGAGCGCCGGTTTCCTCGGGACGAGTGGCGATACGATGTTGATGACCGTTTGCTCCAGGAGTTCTTTGCCCGACTGGAGCAGGAGCTTACCCCCTTCGGGATCCAGGTTAAAAAGTTGCAGGATCCGGATTTATCTATCGATGTGAACGGCTATGGAGACCTGTTGAATTCGGTCCGCATTCGTTCGCCCAAAGACAGTATCGGCAATCTCTGCCTTGGCCATATCATCGGCGCCAGCCCCAGCCGCGATCTCTTTGAGGACATTCGTCGAGGGGTGAATCGGGTAGCCTTCGCTCCTGAAACCGTTGAGCCCGAGGGCAGCAATAAGGTTGTTTGTCACAACTGCGGCTGCGGTTGCTGAAGGCAGTTTCAGCCTTTTAGAGCGACCGCAGGTAGACGCGCATGGCTTCGAGTTCCCTGGAGTCAAGTTGCAGCATGGGCCCTTTTAACGCATCGCGGATGCAGAAATTTATCATCTCCTTGAGCATCCCATCGTCATAGGCATCGATCTCTTCAAGCCCCTTGCCGTGGGGATGGCAACTGGCGCAGCTTTTTCCTGCCTTGCCAAGTTCTGTGGTTGCAAAGAGTCGCTTGCCTTGCTCCAGTGCCTGCTCCCCGAAGGCAGGGGACAGGGCAAGGAATAGGAAAACCCCAGCCCAAGTCGTTCCCCAGGTTTTCACCTTTTCCCCCCCGTTAAGTGAATGTTAGTTTGCGTTCCAGGTCCATAGAGCGGGAAACCCGTTTGGCTTCATTGATGGTGATAATATTTCGCTTGCAGAGTTGAATCAGGTGCTGGTCGAGGCTTTGCATATGATACTGGGCCTGACCTTTTTCAATGGCCTGCTCGAGTTCATTCAGTCTCCCTTCACGAATGCATGCCTGTATTGTTGTTGTTGATCGCATGACCTCGATGACCGGAATGACGTTTTCGCCGCTCTTGTCTTTAATCAGGCGCAAAGAAACAGTTGCAACCAGAATGTCAGCAAGTCTGTGGCGTATGATCTCCTGGGCATCCGGTGGAAAGTGTCCCACCACGCGGTTGATGGTCGAGGCGGCATTCTGGGTGTGCAAAGTTGAAAAGACGAGGTGCCCCGTCTCCGCTGCCTTAATGCAGGCATCGATGGTTTCGAGGTCGCGCATCTCTCCGACCATAATGACATCAGGGTCCATGCGCAACGCGGCTTTGAGGGCGGTATTGAAATCCTGGGTGTCGACACCGACCTCTCTTTGGATGATGCAACTTCTGTTGGACGTAAAAAGAAACTCTATGGGATCTTCGATAGTGATGATGTTGTAACTGTGCTTCTCGTTGATGTGCCTGATCATTGAAGCCAAAGTGGTCGATTTTCCGTTGCCGGTGGGCCCTGTTACCAGAACCAGGCCATTGGGGGCCTTGACAATTTCCCCCAGCACCGGCGGCAGGTTCAGTTCTTCAAAGGTGCCGATATGGGGGGGGATGACGCGCATGACGATGCCGACGTGGCCGCGTTGGCGAAACAGGCTCACACGAAAACGACCACCATTTGAAATTGAGTAGGAGGCATCGAACTCCTTGAGGTCTTCGGGCAGTTCGCGCTTATTGTGTCTCATGATTTCGGCAGCGATAAATTCTGTGTCCACAGCTGTCAATTTTGCCAGTTTGGAGCGGATCAGCTGTCCTCGGCCTCTGAAAAATGGAGGGTTGTCCACTTCAAAATGAACGTCAGAAACCTTCCTTTCAAAAGCAATTTCAAGAATCTGGTTAAAGGTTTTCAGGTCCATTTCAATTTCCTTCCGAAGGTCATTACGGTGAACTGACTATCTCTGCTGGGAGAATTTTTCAAGTTGCTTTCTGTAAAGGGAATTCTCCAGTTTCAAGCCTGCCTGCCTTGCAAGAATCTCTAAAGTATCAATTTGAACAATTGTCGGATCTTTTGAGCCGAAATCGCAGTAGATTATTGTAATAACCTTGCCTCGGCATATTACCGGCAGCAATAGGATATTCGGTCGCAGTGGGGGGGCTATTTTTTTAAAGAGCGTTTCGTTTAAAAGCGCATCGTCGCTTTCGCCATAAAAGCGGTAACCATCGTTAACGACAGTTTTGAAAATCGAAGGTGCTGCCAGGGGGATTGTAAATTTCAAGGCCGCCGAGGCTTGCCGCGTCCCGGCCTCGTTGACCCCAATGGCTCTTTCGGCAATGAGGTCTGTCTTGCGGACGATGAGGGTAATGGCGCGCTCGAATGTTTCGGAAACACCCCGAAGGAGGGCAAAGGATAAATCGGAGGCCTCGCTTAAGCCTCTCATCTCACGGGTGTATCGTTTGAGGGTGCAGAGAGCCTGCGAGCCTTGACCTCCCGGGGACTGGCTGACCATGGCCCGAAAGGCTTCTAGAAAACCAATGAGGTCGGAAACAAACGCATCTTTTTGGGTCGGCCTGAGGGGGCGGGGCAGAATCGCCGCGGTATGTGTTATTGCCTGGCGCAGAAAGGAAAAGTCGCACCCGTTTATCAATTGTATCGATTGCAGTTGCGGGTGTTGCTCAGATATTTTCAGTTTTGTTCGAAGGATTGCTTCCCGGGAAAAACCGTCATCCGATTGTTCGGGGCAATCAAAAAACAGAATGGGTGAAATCCCCTTGGAAAGTGTTTGGGCGATGGCCTGGTCCAGGCCCGAAACTTCGTCTGTGGTAAAGACTATAATTCCATCAACCTTGCCTGCCGTCAGGATGCAGTGTTTGAGAAGCTCATCCCGACTGAAGAGGATGATGGCGGCAGGACTGCCCTGGGGGGCGTGGCCGGGAGGGGTGTGGGCCTCTTCTGCGAGGCCACTCATCAGGTAGGATACCAAGGCCTCCTGATCAGTTATCGAAGCATCGGGCAAAGTTTCCCTTATTTTCCGGCGATGGATGTCCTCCGGGTCAAATGTCTCAAGGACTGGAAAAACCTCGGGGATTTTTCTTTCAAGCAAATCCAGGTCTCCCAGGCCGAGATCGTCTGCCGTAATTGAGGGGCTCTCTTCGGCTTCATTTTTTGGCATTGGCGATGGGTCCTCATTGCTGCCGAATTCGTCTGCCGTAATCGAGGGGCTCTCTTCGGCTTCATTTTTTGACATTGGCAAGGGGTCCTCATTGCTGCTGAATTCGTCCTCGTCAAACTCTCCGTCGCGGTTTTTTTCGTCGAAAATACGCAGAGCATCCATCAACACCATCTGGGTGTCGAGGGTGATTTCCTTTTTCAGTATTTCAGGAAAATACCGGTATTCGTCAGAAACCTCGATATTGTCGACATTGAGGGTAAAGGAGCCCTCGGATAGCCTCAACATCTCAACCACGGTCATTTCGATTAAGGTTTCAAGGCCCTTGAAGGCAACCTCATGTTCGATACCATGGTTTTCAATTAACAAGTCAATGATGGGTCTACTTTCGCCCCCGGCATTTTTCTGCTCCAGCAGCGTCTTTTCTAAAACGTCCGGTGTTATGGCGTTCATGTCGACGAGGATTTTTCCGATCCTCACGGCGTTGTTTGAATGGTTAGCGCTGACAATATAGCCATCGTTGAAGACCAGCTGGCTTTCGCCTCTGCCTCCCTTTACGCACAGGGTGCCCGATTTTCTTGTCGAGTGCAGCAATTGTATGACGTCAACGATTGGCAGGTGTTCCAGGTCACCGGTAAAAGACATCGGCGTTATTCCTTTCCTTCGGCCGGTTTAAGCGCCGGCACTCAGGAGTAAAGCATAGGAGTTACAGCATCTATGATTGGTGGGCTCATGCCAGGAAATTCGGGCTTTTCCAGCGTGTCGACCATTCGACAACCGTCGGTAAAAACTGGTATTAATACAAGAATTGTTCCGTAATATGAACCGATGAAGCAAAAAAACTGCCACCGCTAAATTCAGTCAAAGCCATGGAAAAGAGCAGAAATTGCGTTTCAAGCCGGCAAGGTGTTTGGTGGAGAGATCTTGGTGCAATGGCGATGAAAAAGGCGGGGTAGTAAGACGAGTAGTGGTTCTGGAAAAGTGTGTGGCTATGAGAACAGATTTTGGGTCGTTTGAGAGCTCATAGCCGTAGCTATGGGCCGAAAAGGAGCCGAAATATGAGCCAAACAGCTGGGTTTGCAGCCGGTCTCTAATTGTCGGACAGCCTCCTAGGCATTATCTGGTGCCGAAGGCGAGACTCGAACTCGCACGTCCTTTCGAACACACGCCCCTCAAGCGTGCGTGTCTACCAATTCCACCACTTCGGCAAAGATGTTGTGCTTGTCGTGACTTTGATCGATCCTGTCCGTTGTTGAACACTCGTGGCCAGGATACGGTTAAATATGCGGCAATTTATCCGGCGCGGTAAAGGAGAACCCCAAGGCCGAAATTTTTGTAAATTTTGGTGCCGAAGGCGAGACTCGAACTCGCACGACCAATTGGTCACCACCCCCTCAAGATGGCGTGTCTACCAGTTCCACCACTTCGGCTAACGGGTCGTATTTATACTGATTTGGCCTTTGCCTGTCAATGTTAAATATCGACTCCAACAATTTTTTTATTTGTCGGTGTTGGGGCTGGCCGGTGCAGGGGCTGTCTGAGCCGCAGGGGCTACCGATTCCGGCATTACACTGCTCGAGCCAGCCTGTCCCCAGAAGTAGGCGAGGGTCAGGCTGGTCAGCATAAAGATGATTGCTGCGCTGGTCGTCAGTTTGCCGAGAAAAGATTGCCCACCGGCAGCTCCGAAAACGGTATGGCTTGAGCCGGCACCGAAAGACGCTCCGATGTCAGCGCCTTTGCCGCCTTGCAGCAGGACTATAGCGATAAGGGCAATGCAGACCAGGACGTGCAGGGAAATTAAAAATACTGTCATTGTTCAGGTAGACTCCTTGGGTGCGACGAAATTAACCGCAGCACTTTAACACAGCTTTGTGGGCATGGAAAGAGGAAAGTCAGCTGCATTTAAATTGGACAATCCGCGAAAAATCCTCCGCCTTGAGGCTGGCGCCTCCAACCAGGGTGCCATCGATATCCTCCTGGGCCATGAGGCCGTCGACATTGGCGGGCTTTACGCTGCCACCGTAGAGGATGCGAGTCGCCTCGGCAACTTCAGGGTCAAACATTCCCTGGAGCAGGCCGCGCAAAAAGGCATGGGCCTCTTCAGCCTGCTCGTCGGAGGCGGTTTGGCCCGTGCCGATGGCCCATACCGGTTCATAGGCCAGAATAATATTCTGCATATCCGCCGCCGAAATATCCTTCAGGCTGTTTTTGATCTGCGTGGTCAGCACGTCATACATTTTACCGCCCTGACGTTCTTCCAGGGTTTCGCCGATACACAGAATGACCTTGAGGTTTTCGGCCAGCAGGGCTTTGGCCTTGGCATTGATGAATTGGTCAGCCTCGCCAAAGATTTGCCGACGCTCTGAATGGCCGACGATGCAATGACTGCAGCCAATGTCCTTGAGCAGCAGGGGAGAGACTTCTCCGGTAAAAGCGCCGGTTGCTTCGGGATAACAATTTTGAGCGGCGACTGCAATGTTGCTTCCGGCCAGTGCCTCGGCGACTTTTCCCAGGGCGGTGAATACGGGGGCGATGATGATTTCAGTGTCGGTAGTGCCGGCCAGGCTGGTCTTCAGGGTGTTGGCCAGTTCGAGGGATTCGGCCACGGTTTTATGGAGCTTCCAGTTGCCGGCAATGATCGGCTTGCGCATTTTATATAGCCTCCAGGTAAAAACCTCCCCGGCGTAAATAAGGGCAGGGGAGGGCGAGAAAGGATCGATGATAGACGGGGTGGGTTACTGTTTGTCGCTCAGGGCAATCACTCCCGGCAACTGCTTGCCTTCGAGAAACTCCAGGGAGGCGCCACCTCCGGTTGAGATGTGCGTCATGCGGTCTTCCAGGCCCGATTTTTTGACCGCCGAAACCGAGTCTCCGCCACCGATAATGGTCAGCGCCTCAGAGGCGGCCAGGGCCTGGGCCACGGCAAAGGTTCCCTTGGCAAAGTTGCTGAATTCGAAGACCCCCATGGGGCCGTTCCATAAGACGGTTGCAGCCTTCTTTAGGACTTCTGCATAGGTTTCGATGGTCTTTGGGCCAATATCCAGACCCATCCAGTCCGACGGAAAATCGTTGCCTGCGCAAATGCGATGCTCGGCGTCAGCCTTGAATTCGGCTGCAACCACATGGTCCTGCGGCAGCAGAATTTTGACACCTCGCTCAGCGGCCTGTTTGAGAAGGTCGGCTGCAAGGCTAAGGCGTTCTTTTTCGACCAGGGACTTGCCGATTTCAAGGCCCTGCGCCTTGAGAAAAGTGTAGGCCATTCCCCCGCCGATGATCAGGGTATCGACTTTGCCCAGAAGGTTTTCGATGACCTGAATCTTGTCGCTGACCTTGGCCCCGCCGAGGATGGCGACAAAGGGGCGTTCGGGCGCAGCGAGGGCCTGGCCGAGGTAACGCAGTTCTTTTTCCATTAAGAAGCCTGCAGCGGCGGGTGTCAGAATTCGGGCCACCCCTTCGGTCGAGGCGTGCGCGCGATGGGCGGTGCCGAAAGCGTCGTTGACATACACTTCGGCCAGGGAGGCAAGTTGTTGGCTGAATTCAGGGTCGTTTTTGGTTTCGCCGGGATGAAAGCGGACATTTTCCAGCAGCAAGACCTGCCCGTCCTGCAGGGCATCTACCATGGCCTTCACATCGCTGCCGACGCAGTCGGGGGCCATAGCCACCTCCTGGCCCAGAAGTCTGGACAGGTAGGGTGCCACAGGAGAAAGGCTGAATTTGGCCTCCGGTGCTCCTTTGGGGCGCCCCAGGTGGGAGGCCAGGATCAGACGCCCGCCCTGCTCGAGGATGTGGCGAATGGTCGGCAGGGCAGCCACGATGCGGGTGTCATCGGTAATATTCAGGTTTTCGTCCAAGGGGACGTTGAAGTCTACCCGGCAGAATACTTTTTTTCCTTTAGTCTTGATTTCAGAAAGGGTGAGTTTGTCAAACATTTCATATCTCCGGCATTGTGCACTGTAAAAAGGGCAGGACCCTGGGATCCTGCCCTGCCATGAGTGGGTACGCTTTGGGCTTTATTTGCTGGCCACGAATTTGGTCAGGTCAAAAATCCGGTTCGAATAGCCCCATTCGTTGTCGTACCAGGACAAGACCTTGACCAGATTGCCCGCCATGACCTTGGTCGAAAGGGCATCGACGACCGAAGAGGCAGCGTTGCCGTTGAAGTCTTTGGAGACCAGCGGGACCTCGCAGTATTCCAGAATGCCCTTAAGGGAATTTTCGGCGGCGGCCTTGAGGGCGGAGTTGATTTCGGCCTCGGTGGTTTGCTTTTCCGTCTCAACGACCAGGTCGACAAGCGAAACATTGGGCGTCGGCACCCTGACCGCCATGCCGTCGAGCTTGCCCTCAAGTTGGGGTAATACGAGAGAGACGGCTTTGGCTGCCCCGGTTGTAGTCGGGATCATCGACATCGCTGCCGCCCGCCCCCGGCGCAGGTCTTTATGGGGCAGGTCGAGGATTTTCTGGTCGTTGGTGTAAGCATGAATCGTTGTCATCATCCCTTTGACGATGCCGAAATTCTCCATCAGGACCTTTGCCACGGGAGCCAGGCAGTTGGTGGTGCAGGAGGCGTTGGAGATAATGTGATGGGTGTCGGCATGGTAGGCTTGCTCGTTGACTCCCATGCATATGGTGATATCGACGTTCTTGCCCGGGGCGCTGATAACGACCCGCTTGGCCCCGGCGTCAAGATGCTTCTGCGCATCCTCGCGCTTGGTGAAGAGGCCGGTCGACTCGATAACGATATCGACACCCAACTCCTTCCATGGCAGAGCCGCCGGATCTCTTTCTTTGTAAACCTGGATCATCTTGCCGTTGATGACCAGGGCATCCCCCTCGGTCTTCACCTCTGCCGAGAAGGTGCCATGCACCGAGTCGTATTTCAGCAAGTGGGCCAGAGTGGCCGCATCGGTCAGGTCGTTGATCGCAACGATCTCGATCTCTTTAGAACCCTGGGCGGCCCGCAGGACATTTCTTCCGATGCGTCCGAATCCATTTATTGCAACTTTGGCTGCCATGCAATCTCTCCTCCGGTGAGAAATTAAGAGCGGATTTGCTCCTGAAAAAACAAATGTTTAGAGGTTTGAGGCTCGTCGGGCGATCATATCGGATAGGATGTTGAGCGTCAACCTCTTTTGGCTTGAAACCCTAATGTTTCATTGCCCTTTTGCAGGTGATGTGCTATGAAGTTGCCAACATGAAAAGGGAGCCACCGCGTCGGGCTTTATGTTCTGTTTCTCGGGCGGTTGTTGACACCTTGTTGCCCGCGGGCCCCATCTCTTCCATGGTCTTTCGCTTAAACGCAGTAAATTTACCCTAACTTATAAAAAACGCAAATCGGCACGCCAAAAAGGGCCGCAACTAATGTAGCGCGTCTTGCCTATAAGCAAGAATGGTGCCCTGATTTTAATTGCTTGTATGCCATTCCATGTTACGGATGTCAATGCAGTTGCCCGCTTGAAGGACCCTCGACCGGATCGATGAAAAGCACCCTTGAAAAGCGAATCCTCATTTTCGTCTTTTTAATCCTCACCCTGACCATCGCGACAAACACCGGGTTGAATATTGAGGGTTTTCGGCGGGACTATCGTGACGGGATTATTCTGCGTGCCCAAAGTCTGGCATCAGAACTGAAGACGTCAATCGAGAAGATTCTTGCCTTCGGCATTATGCTGGAAGAACTCGAAGGATTTAATGTCCGTTGCCGGGATATCGTCAGCGGCGATCCCGAGATTGTTTACTGCCTGGTCGAAAACACCCTGGGGCAACCCCTCTATGCAAATGAGCCTTCCTTCGATTTTACCCGGGGCAGCGATTTTATAGCTCCGATAAAAGATTCAACGGCAATTGTGAAATTCCCCCGCTGGGGGAGGGTCTACGATGTGTCGGTGCCGGTGTACAGGCCCAACGGAGACCTTGCAGGGCGAATTCGTGTCGGTTTTCCCGATAAGGTTCTCAGGGAGCGTACCGTTAACGCCTTGAAGCGTTCGTTGTTGATTCTTTGCAGCGCCCTTGTCCTGGTTTTTACAGTTATCGTGCTGTTTACCAAGAGAAACCTTATCAGCCCCATTCATCGCCTGCGTTCGGTTGCCAAGGAGATTGCCTCGGGCAATCTCAAGGTTGATGTTCCGACCATGTCCAACCGGGACTTTGGCGAATTGGCCATAGCCCTTCAGGAGATGGCCGGCTCGCTTCAGGATCGCGAACGTAAGCTGCAGCAAGGTTATCAGGAGCTTGAAGAAACCAACCGGCAACTGCAGGAATCCTACGAGCGTCAGGAGGCCATAGGTGTTGAGCTGGGACGCAGTCGGGAAATGTACCGCTCGCTGCTTGACCATGCCAGCGACGCCATTGTGGTGAGTGACGAAGAAGACCGGATTGTGTTGCTGAACAAGGCCGCCGAGTCGTTTTTCGGCCTGCCTCGAGAAAAAACCCATCAGTTGAATTTCTTTGCCGCTCTGCAGATGTTGCGGGTCGAAGATCTTGATGCTCAGTACGAGGTTCACCAGAACATCCGCCAGGGGCGCTCTCTGGAAACAGAAGTGAGCTTCCTCCGTCCCACTGATCAGCGTCGGCTGTTAGCTTGGGCCAAGGGCTCCCCGGTTGTGGGGCTCGACGGAAAGGTCATGGTGCAGACTATTTACCGTGATGTGACTCGCGAGCGTCAGGTCAAGGAAAACCTTGAGAAAAGCACTTGGGAGCTGCAGCGCCTGAACCAGATGAAGGATTCATTCCTCGGCCTTGCGTCCCATGAACTCAAAACACCTCTGACAGTCATCATCGGTTATTCCGATCTGTTGCTCGGTGAGATGGGTCCTGCAATGGATGACGAGGTCGCTCCCCTGGTGCAGCATATCGGGGATGCAGCGGCCAGGCTGTCAAGTATTGTCCGAGACATGGTCGATGTCTCCATGCTCGACAATAAGGCGATGCCCCTGAGAAGCCGCCCCTGTAATGTCAACGCGGTTATTCGCCAGGCCCTGAAGGAGATTGACTTTTTCTTTTCGGTCCGCCACCAGACTCTTGTTCTCAATCTGGGGGAGCAGTTGCCGGATATTGCATGTGACCCCGACCGAATGATCCAGGTCATAACCAACCTGGTGGTCAATGCCATTAAATTCACTCCCGATGGCGGTAGCATTGCGGTAGAAACCCGTCTTACCCAAAGCCTGCGTCCGCCCCATTCTGTCGGAGGAGCAGGTGAGGTGAAACTGAAGGACCTCGGGGAGGAGTTCTATGATTATGTTGAAATCCTGATTCGGGACAATGGGATCGGTATTGCCGAAATCGATCAGATCCATGTTTTTGACAAATTTTACGAAGTCGGGAATATTGAAGAACACTTTACCGGAAAGATGGCTTTCAAGGGCAAAGGCACAGGTCTGGGGTTGACGATTGTCAAGGGAATCGTCGATGCCCACGGCGGGGAAATCTGGGTGGAGAGCTCTGGGCACGACCCCGCGACTTGCCCGGGAAGTACCTTTCATATTATTCTACCGGTCTGCCCCGATAAGGGGTCGCAGGGTTCGCTTCCTGGAAATACACTTATAGAGTGCCCCGAATGGCCCGATGGTCTGTTGCAAGAGGATTAAAATTGCCGGAATTCCCTTGCAGGGTCAGGCGAATTTCGGTATATAGACAACGCCCGGGCATCGGGACAAGGAGGGATTGTCTTGCGGGTCTGTCTTTTGGCCAGCGGCAGCAAGGGGAATGCGATTTATGTCGAAAGCGGCAAGCAGGGGATTCTTATCGACGCAGGTCTTTCGGCCCGCGAACTGGCCCACCGTCTTCAGGGGATCGGAGTTGCCGCCGAGGATTTGAATGCGTTGCTGGTTACCCATGAACATGGCGACCATTGCCGGGGGATCGGGCCCATGGCACGCAAATACCAGTTGCCCGTTTACATCCACCCCCAGGCCCTTGGGCAGCTGCCCCGAATCGGGAAATTGCCCGAGGTCATAGAGCTCGATTCAGCAACGACCGTTGAGTTCGGGGGGATGAAAGTAAAAACCTTTCCCCTGACCCATGACGCTGCGGCACCGCTCGGTTACACTGTAGAGACTGCCCAAGGTAAAATTGGGGTTGCCACCGACCTGGGGATTGCCACCCGGTTGGTTGCCGATCGACTGCAGAGGTGCCGGGTGCTGGTTCTTGAAACCAACCACGACGAAGACATGTTGCGCGACGGCCCATATCCCTGGCCCCTTAAGCAGCGGATTCGCAGTAACCACGGTCATCTGTCCAATAAGGCGGCAGCGCAATTGCTCGAAGGGCTGGTCTGGGAAGGGTTGGAGGCGGTTTTTCTCGCCCACCTCAGTGAGGTGAACAACCATCCCGATCTGGCTCTGGACGGCATCCGTCAGGCCCTAGACCGGCAGAGCCTCTGCAACCCCCGGTTGATTGTTGGAGCCCAAGAGCAGGCGAGCGCCTGTTTTTCAATAGTGCAAGATGGAAAAAGCATTTAAAATCAATTGTCTTTTGCGAGTTTTTTTAGGTCGATTCTCTGCTTTGCAGAGCTTTCCATTTCAAAGATGAGACCCATGCCCAACCGAAATGCCGGTAGAAAACTGGCTGGCAGCGACAGGCTCAATGCCGAAGTTGGGTACAGTTGCATCTTTTTCGAGCTGATTTTACAATATTTATAAGAGTGAAAGAGCAGGGGGACCGAACCCCCTGCTCTTTGTTATTGAACCCTTTTGGCAGTGCCAAGGAGAACATGATGGCCTGGAGAATAGTCGTTGGTCTAAAAGACGGCGTCAAAGATGCCCGGGGCGAACGAATCCGGCGGGAGATCCGCCACCACCTGAGTATAGAACTGGAGAGCGTGCGGACCTTGGACGTCTATACCCTCGATGCAGACCTCACCGAGGACGAAGTCAGGGAAGCTGCCCTTGGGCCCTTTTCCGACCCGGTGATCCAGGAGGTCGCCATCAATCGACCCCTGGCCCATGATTTCGATGTGCTTGTCGAGGTCGGCTTTCGCCCAGGGGTGACGGATAATGTCGGACGCACCAGCAAAGAAGCCCTCCAGTACCTCACCAAGCGGCCCATGGCTGATGGAGAGGGGGTTTATACCTCGACTCAGTACCTGCTTAAAGGGCAAATCGACAAACAGGCCGCTGAGGAGATCACGGCGGGGTTTCTCGCCAACGGGCTGATTCAGCGCTGGACGATCCTCAGTGCCGATGAACTCGATCCGGCCCAGGGAGTGCCGGTGAGCGTTCCCCGCGTGACCAGCGATACGGCGCCCCAAGTTCGCCAGATCGACCTCAACGTCTCCGATGAGGAGTTGATGACGATCAGTCGTGACGGGATGCTGGCACTGAACCTCGAAGAGATGAAAAAGCTCCAGGCCCACGCCCTTGACCCTGAAGTGCGCAAGGTTCGCGAGGCTGCAGGCCTCGGCGCCAACCTCACTGACGTCGAGCTCGAGGCGCTGGCCCAGACCTGGAGCGAGCACTGCAAGCATAAGATCTTTTCGGCACGCATCGAGTACCAGGACGAGCAGGGCAACAGCGAAGTCATCGATTCGCTGTTCAAAACCTATATCGTCGGCGCGACAAGGGACATCCGGGCCAGGCTCGGCGAAAAGGATTTCTGCCTTTCGGTCTTCAAGGACAACGCAGGGGTTATTGAATTCAACGACGACTGGAGCCTGGTCTTCAAGGTCGAAACCCACAACTCCCCCAGCGCCCTCGACCCCTACGGCGGGGCCCTGACCGGCATCGTCGGGGTCAACCGCGACGGGGTCGGCACCGGCATGGGGGCCCGGTTGATTTTTAATACCGATGTCTTTTGTTTTGCCTCGCCCTTTCTCGAAAAACCCCTGCCCAAGCGTCTGCTCCATCCGCGGCGCATTTTCGAGGGGGTCGTCGAAGGGGTCGAGCACGGCGGCAACAAGAGCGGCATCCCCACGGTCAACGGCTCGATCGTTTTTGACGAGCGTTTTGCCGGCAAGCCCCTTGTCTACTGCGGCACGGCAGCGATCATGCCCCGGCAGCTGCACGGCAAGCCCGCCCACGAGAAAAAGGCCCTGGCCGGCGATCATATCGTCATGACCGGAGGGCGCATCGGCAAGGACGGCATTCATGGCGCAACCTTCAGCTCCGAGGAGTTACACGAAGGCTCTCCGGTGACTGCGGTGCAGATCGGCGACCCGATCACCCAGAAGCGGATGTTCGATTTCCTGGCCATCGCCCGAGACCTTGGGCTTTACCGCTCGATCACCGACAACGGGGCAGGGGGGCTTTCCTCCTCGGTCGGCGAAATGGCCGAGGACACCGGCGGCTTTGAGCTGCATCTTGACCGGGCGCCGCTCAAATATCCCGGCCTGCAGCCCTGGGAGATCCTTATCTCCGAGGCCCAGGAGCGCATGACTCTCGCGGTGCAGCCTGAGAAGCTTGACGAATTCATCAGCCTCGCCCGTGAGATGGACGTCGAGGCGGCGGATCTGGGGATATTTACCGACAGTGGTTATTTCCATTGTCTCTACGAGGGCAAGACCGTGTCCTACGTCTCCATGAAATTTCTTCATGAAGGCGTCCCCCAAATGGTGATTCCCGCCAGGTGGGAACCCAGGGCTCTTGTCGAGCCGCAACTCGACCAACCCGGGGACCTTGGCGCGACCCTCAAGGATCTGCTCGGCCGGCTCGACATCTGCTCCAAGGAGAGCGTTATCCGCCGTTACGACCACGAGGTTCAGGCCGGCACCGTGATCAAGCCGCTGGTCGGGGTCGCCAACGACGGGCCTTCGGATGCGGCCGTTTACAGGCCGCTCTTCGACTCCTTTGAGGGGGTCGTGGTCTCCCACGGTATCTGCCCCAGCTACAGCGATATCGACACCTATCACATGATGGCCTGTGCCATCGATGAGGGGCTGCGTAACTACGTGGCCGTCGGCGGCGATATCGAGCATGTTGCGGGTCTCGACAACTTCTGCTGGTGCGACCCGGTGAAGAGCGAAAAAACCCCTGACGGCGAATACAAGGCGGCGCAGCTGGTGCGCGCCAACAAGGCTCTCTACGACTACTGCGTGGCCTTCGGGGTGCCGCTGATCTCCGGCAAGGACTCGATGAAGAACGACTACCAGATCGGTGAGACCAAGATTTCCATCCCGCCGACCGTGCTCTTCTCGGTCATCGGCAAGATGGACGATGTGCGCCAGGCCATTTCGATGGATGTCAAGCGTCCTGGTGATCTGGTCTACCTGCTCGGGACCACCGCCGATGAGTGCGGCGGCTCCGAGTACTATGCCCAACTTGGCGAGCTTGGCAGCAATGTGCCCAAGGTCGATGCCCCTGCAGCCCTGAAGCTCTACAAATCGTTGAACGCCGCCCAGGCAGAAGGCCTGGTGCGCTCCTGCCACGATCTGTCCGACGGCGGCCTCGGCGTCGCCCTGGCGGAAAAGGCCTTTGCCGGCGGTTTCGGGATCAATGCAGACCTGGGTAAGGTTGTCGCCGAAGGTGAGGTGCGGGCCGATAAAATCCTCTTTTCCGAATCGCAGAGTCGTTTGCTGGTCAGTGTGCGCTCGGAGAACCGCCAGCGCTTCGAAGCGCTGTTTGCCGGCCAGGCTTGCGCCTGTATCGGCGAGGTGACCGAGGCGCCGCGCCTGAAGGTGGTCGGAGATGGCGCGCAGGTGCTGATCGATGCGGATATCAACGAACTGAAAGAGGCGTGGCAAGCGCCTTTGAGGGAGCTGTAATCATGGCCAAAGAGGTTAGAGCGATCGTTATCACAGGCAACGGCACCAACTGCGAGCGGGAGGTGGCCAACGCCTGCCGCCTCGCCGGGGCCGAGGTTGCCGACATTGTTCATATCGCCGAACTCCTCGCGGGGCGGGTGCGCCTCGACGACTACCATTTTCTCAACCTGGCCGGCGGCTTTCTTGACGGCGACGACCTTGGCAGCGCCAAAGCCGGCGCCAACCGCCTGCGCCATGCCGCCATTTCAGGAAGCCAGGAACATCTCTCCGACCAGTTGCACCGCTTCATCGGCGAGGGCAAGCTGGTCATGGGAGTCTGCAACGGCTTCCAGTTGATGGTCAAGATGGGGCTTCTGCCTGGGCTCGGTCGGGATTACCAGACCCAGACCACGACCCTCACCTTTAATGACAGCGGTCGCTTCGAGGATCGCTGGACCTACCTCAAGGTCGATCCCGAGTCTCCCTGTATCTACACTCGCGACCTGGAGGGGATTTACCTGCCGGTACGTCACGGCGAAGGCAAATTTGTCGCCGGTGAGAATGCGGTCCTGGAGCAGATTGAAAAGGAAAAACTCGCCGTTCTCAAGTACTGCGATGCTGACTACAGCGCCCCGACCCAGGATTACCCTCAGAACCCCAATGGCTCGATGAACGCCATCGCCGGGGTCTGCGACGAAACCGGACGCCTGTTTGGACTCATGCCGCATCCCGAGGCCTACGTGCACCGCACCCACCATCCCCGCTGGACCCGGGAAGAAGAGCTTCCCGAAGAGGGGATGGGGTTATGGCTCTACCAGAATGCGGTTCGTTTTGTCCGCGAAGAGCTTCTATAAAACCTCAACCCTGAGTGGCAGGGTATCTTTTTTTTTCAAGGCTATGCTAGACTCCAGAATATTGAGTCTTGGAAAGTCAGTAAGTTGTCGAAATATCGTTAAAAACGCTTCAGAAACGAGGTTTGCTAAGGCATGTTCGATAAATTCAACGACGAATGCGGGGTCTTCGGTATATTCGGGCACCCCGAGGCCGCCAATCTGGCCTATCTCGGGCTTTACGCCCTGCAGCATCGCGGCCAGGAAAGTTGCGGCATAGTCGCCTCCGACGGCACCCGCCTGCGGGCCCATAAGGGCATGGGGCTGGTTGCCGATGTATTCAAGCGCGATTCGGTTTTCGAAAACCTGCCCGGCAGCAATGCCATCGGGCATGTTCGCTACTCCACGGCCGGCGGAAACGATGTCAAAAACTGTCAACCGATCATGGTCGACTATGCTCGCGGCAGCATCGCCGTCGCCCATAACGGAAATCTGGTCAACGCTCAGGAGATCCGCAACGAGCTTGAACACAAGGGCTCCATCTTCTCCACCGTTGCTGATACCGAAACCATCATTCACCTGCTGGCCAGAGCCGAGTGCGACTCCCTGTCGGACCGGGTTGTCGAGGCCCTTGAGCGCATCAAAGGCGCCTACAGCCTGGTCTTTCTGACCGAAACCCGCATGGTGGCGGTGCGCGATCCCAACGGCTTCAGACCGCTGGCCCTCGGAAAACTTGACGGGGCCTATGTCGTTGCCTCGGAAACCTGCGCCTTCGATCTGATCGAGGCCGAGTTCATCCGTGAGATCGAACCCGGGGAGATGATCCTCGTCGACAAAGAAGGGCTGAAGTCTTTTCATCCTTTCAAAGAGGTCAAACCTTCTCCCTGCATTTTCGAGCACATCTATTTTGCCCGTCCTGACAGCATTATTTTCGGCCGCAATGTTTACGGGGTGCGAAAGGAATTCGGTCGCCAGCTGGCTCTCGAACACCCCGTCGAGGCCGATGTTGTGGTGCCGATACCCGACTCGGGTGTGCCGGCGGCCATCGGTTACGCCGAAGAATCGGGTATCCCTTTTCAGCTCGGTCTGATCCGTAACCACTACGTGGGGCGTACCTTTATCGAGCCCCAGCAGTCGATCCGTCACTTCGGGGTCAAGATCAAGCTTAATCCGGTGCGCGAGGTGATCCAGGGCAAGCGCGTGGTGGTCATCGACGATTCGATCGTGCGCGGCACTACCGCCCGCAAAATCATCAAAATGATCCGCAATGCCGGAGCCAAGGAGGTCCATGTGCGGATCTCCTGCCCCCCAACCAGTTACCCCTGCTTCTATGGCATTGACACCCCGACCCGCAAGGAGCTGATCTCCTCCTCGCATACCATCGAGGAAATCAACCGTTATATCACCTCCGACACCCTCGGCTACCTCTCTCAAGAAGGAACCCTTGCTGCTGCAGGGGCGTCGGTCGTTGGCGGTACCCACTTCTGCGACGCATGTTTCAGCGGCAGCTATCCGGTCAAATTTCCCCGCCTCAAAGGGGATAAGCAGCTGGGATTGTTTTAAAGTTTGAATGCAGAATTAAGAAGACAGAAGTCAGAAGAGAAACCGTCAAAAAAATCCTGTGGCTTTCTTCTGTATTCTACATTCTGACTTCTGTATTTTATATTCCATTTCAGGAGGATTTCATGGACCAACAGCAGAGAGACGAACTGATTCAGATTATCCGCGAGCTGTCCTACGAGGAGCGCGAAGTGACCCTGGCCTCGGGTCGTAAAAGCAACTTCTACTTTGACGGCAAGCAGACAACGCTGCATGCCCGCGGCGGGCTGCTGGTCGGTAAAGCTTTCTACGAAGAGGTCAAACAGTTTCCCGGGCCCATCGACGGGGTTGGCGGGCTGACCCTCGGCGCAGACCCCATCGCGACCGCAACCTCAATTGCCGCCCAGCTTGAAGGGCAAGACCTGGCCGCCTTTATCATCCGCAAAGAGCCCAAAGGGCACGGCACCGGCCAGTGGCTCGAAGGCCGCAAGAACCTGCCTCCGGGCTCCAGGGTCGTTATCGTTGAAGACGTGACCACCACTGGCGGTTCCTCGATCAAAGCTGTCGAGCGTGCCCGTGAAGAAGGCCTCGAGGTTGTCGGCATCGTCACCCTCGTCGACCGCGAAGAAGGCGCCCGCGAAAACATCGAAGGGCAGGGCATCGCCCTGCGTGCAGTCCTTACCAGAACCCAGGTTGTAGGTTAACGACAGGTGCAAGGATAAAGGTTCAAGGTTTAAAAGCAAAAACATGTAATAAGGGGCTGCGCCGATCCGATTCGGCGCAGTCCCTTTTTTGTGTTCGTAGAAAGGGCCTTCGACAGGCTCAGGCCGAACGGCATCTCACGGATTCAATTGCCCCTGGGCCCGTTCATGCTGAGCCTGTCGAAGCATATGCCTTTAGCCTTTCACCTTTAGCCTGGTTTTATTCCTCTTCGGGGATCTTGAAAACTTCAAGTACCCCGGGCAGGTCGCGAATCTGCTGCAGGCTCAGGTTGGCGGTCTCCCCGATGACTCCGATGATGGTTCGATTGGCACCAGTGGACTGGTGAAAGTCGAAATCCCGGCCGATCAGAAATTCTTTTACTCCCTGCAACTCTTCTTCGGTAGCGGTCTTTTTCATCACCACAAGCATGGGCCTTAGATTCCTTTCGTGCGTATGCGCTCAAGGCGCCGGGACTCGTCGATAACGCGCTCGAACAGGCGCACGATCGCGCTGTTCTCAAGAGGGCCGGGATTGGCGGCCTGCATTTTGGCAAAAATGCGTTTTTCCCGCGTCGGGTCATAAACGGGGATGCCCTGGACCTTTTTGATCTCGCCGATTTTCAGGGCCAGGCTGGCCCGCTCGTTGAAAATTCTCAGCAATTCCTGGTCCAGGCGGTCGATTTCCTTGCGAATCTGGTCGATATCCAAGGTGTACTCCTAAAAGTTTTTGCGAATGATCGTGTCTTGTTTCCAGTGAATATCGTCGGTTTCGGGGTAGTCGATGGTGTAGTGAAGGCCCCGGCTCTCCTTGCGCTGCAGGCCGCATCGGACGATGAGTTCGGCTACGGTGGCGATATTGCGCAATTCAATGAGGTCCGAGGTGATGTAGAAATCCCAGTAATAATCAGCGATCTCTTCCTGGATCATCTGAATTCTGCGCAGCGCCCTGGTCAGGCGTTTGGTGGAGCGGACAATCCCCACATAGTTCCACATGCAACGGCGGATTTCGTCCCAATTGTGGGCCACGACGACTTCCTCGTCGCTGTTGGTGGCGCTGCCGCTGTCCCAGGGGGCGATGCTCGGGTAGATGGTCTCTTTTTCGGCCAGCAGCTTCAGAGTCCTCTGTGCCGCCCGGTCGGCATAAACCACCCCTTCGAGAAGGCTGTTGCTGGCCAGGCGGTTGGCGCCATGCAGGCCGGTGAATGAGACTTCGCCGATGGCGAACAGGTTCTGGAGGTCGGTTTCGCCCCAGCTGTCGACCTTGATCCCGCCGCACAGATAGTGGGCTGCCGGAACCACCGGGATGGGGTCGGATACCATGTCGATTCCGTAGGAGAGGCAGGTCTGGTAGATGTTGGGAAAGCGATCCTTGATGTAGTCCGCCCCTTTATGGGTGATGTCCAGAAAGACACAGTCGTCGCCATGGGTTTTCATCTCGTTGTCTATGGCTCTGGCCACGATGTCCCTGGGGGCCAGGTCCTTGAGGGGATGGTAGGCCTCCATAAAGGCGCTACCGTCGCGGCGTTTGAGAATAGCCCCTTCACCACGCACCGCTTCGGAAATCAGAAATGATTTGGCGTGGGGATGATACAGGGTGGTGGGGTGGAACTGCATGAACTCCATGTTGGCAACAGTGGCACCTGCCCGGTAGGCCATTGCCAGGCCATCGCCCGTGGCGATGTCGGGGTTGCAGGTGTAAAGGTAGACCTTGCCGGCGCCGCCGGTGGCAAGCACTGTGGAGCGGGCACCGAAAGAGACAACTTCGCTATTGCCGATATCGAGCACATAAGCACCGAGGCAACGGTCGGGTTTAACCCGTCGTTGGGTAATTTTGGCCTCGGTGATCAGGTCCACCGCGATGTGATTTTCATAAAGGGTGATATTCGGGTGTTGATGGACCGCCTCGACCAGCGCACGCTCAATTTCACGACCTGTTACATCTTTGGCGTGGAGGATGCGGCGTTGACTGTGGCCGCCCTCGCGGGTGAGATCGTAGGTTCCGTCTTCCTTCCTGGAGAACTGGACCCCCCAGTCGATGAGGTCGCGGATCGCCTGGGGGCCGCTTTCGACCACCAGTTGCACGATGTCAGGGTGGGACAGGTGGACCCCTGCCACCATTGTGTCCTGAACATGGGCTTCGTAGGTGTCTTCCTCGGAAAAGACCGAAGCGATACCGCCCTGGGCAAGATCGGTTGCTGTTTCTGAAATGCCCCGCTTGGTCACCAGTGATACGCTGCCCCGGTCGGCCACCTTGAGAGCAAAAGACAGGCCGGCAATACCGCTGCCGATAACCAGAAAGTCAGATGTGATCTTCATTTAAACGTCTCGTTGTTAGGAGATTTGGAATGCCCGCCGCGGATAAGATTCAATAGGAACAGGGATTGCAGCACCTAGGCAGAGTTCAGGGTCATTGCCAGGGTGAAGGTATCCAAGTGCTTCATTATCGGTGGCCAATATCCTCTTGTCAAGCAATTTGGCCCGGCTAAATAGGTTGAAACACAACAGCTTTTAGGCTATATTCCTGGCTGTTTGAGTGAGGTTTTTATGAAATGGATTGCATGGATTATCAGGGGGGGCGTTGCCTTTGTGGCGATCAATGTCATAATGGCTGTTCCTGCGGGCGCCGACATTTACCGTCATGTCGATGAGAATGGCGTCATCCACTTTACCAATGTCCCGACTTCAGGCCGCTATTCCTTCTACATGAAGGAAGAATCGGACCGCAGCACCGTGCGCGAGATTATTGACCATTACGCCGCCATGTATCGCATGGAGGATGCCCTGGTCAAGGCGGTGATCAAGGTTGAGAGCGACTATGACTCCAGGGCCGTCTCCAGCAGGGGGGCTCAGGGGTTGATGCAGTTGATCCCCGAAACCGCAAGGGACATGCAGGTTGCCAACCCATTCAACCCTGAAGATAATATTCGCGGCGGAACCCGCTATCTGCGGCTTATGCTTGACCAGTTCAATAATAACCTCGATCTGGCTCTTGCCGCATATAATGCCGGTCCCGGCACCGTGCGGCGCCATGGCGGCGTGCCCCCCTACCGCGAAACCAGAAACTATATCGACAGGGTCAAAAAGTATCTCCAGTATTATCGTCGAAACGAGGATACCCGTTTATGAATTTACGTTCGGGGCTGTTGAATCTGCCGAACCTCCTGACCCTTGGCCGTATCGCAGCCATCCCAGTACTGGTGATCCTGCTGTTTTTCGACACTCGTGAGGCAGGATTCTGGGCCGCGGTGGTTTTTGGGCTGGCATCGATCACCGACTGGCTCGACGGCTACCTTGCCCGCAAGTGGGAGGTGGTCACGGTGTTGGGCAAGTTTCTCGACCCGTTGGCCGACAAGCTGCTGGTCATGGCGGCGCTGATCATGATGATCCCCATGGGCAGGGTGCCTGCCTGGGCTGTTTTTCTGGTCCTGGCCCGGGAGATCCTGGTGACGGGCCTGCGCTCGATCGCCTCGTCTGAGGGGATCGTTATTTCGGCCAGTGACCTTGGCAAGTACAAGACGATCTTCCAGATGACAGCCATCCCGGGCCTGTTGCTGCACTATGACTACTACTGGTTTTTTGGCCTGAAGTGGGAGATCTTTCACGTCTCCATGCAGAATTTCGGCATCTTTTTCTTTTACGTCGCCTTCGCCATGACCATGTGGTCCGGGGCCGACTATCTGTTGAAATTCTTTAAGGTGTTTTTCAAATAATCTTAGCGGCGGACGGGACGTTTTATTTGAAATTTTCTGTTGACTTGGTCAGGGGCTTTTGTTATTAATATGCCCGCTTGCGACAGCGAGTAACACATAGAGCGGGAATAACTCAGTGGTAGAGTGCAACCTTGCCAAGGTTGAAGTCGCGGGTTCGAATCCCGTTTCCCGCTCCAATAAAACAACCGAAATCATCTAGATTTCGAGAAAATAGGCCCCTGGCTTTCACTGCCGCTTTCACCAGGAAGCGGTTGTGGAGACCGGGGGTTTTTCTTTTGGGCCCCAAGTGGGTTCAGTCCTCCCCCAGTTTCTGCCGTTTGCATCCTCTGAAACCATTGTGCCCACTGGGGCCCCTGGCCTTTGATTTCGGGGGCGAGAAAATCTTGCCCGAATGTGAGTTAAAGCCCATAGATTCTTGGCAGGAGCCAAGACAGGGTCCCCCAGAGAAGCAGGACCAGGGGGATGCCAACGCGAAGAAAATCGTTAAAAGTATATTCCCCGGCATTCATCACCAATAAATTCGTTTTGTATGCCATGGGGGTGGCAAAGCTCATGTTGGCCCCAAACAGCACCGCCAGCACAAAGGGCTCAGCGGGTTGCCCCATCTGAGTCGCAATCGATATTGCGATCGGGGTTCCCATAACGGCTGTGGCATTGTTCGAGACCGCGTTGGTTAGAATCGCCATCAACAGCATCAGTCCGCTGAGCATGAAAGTCGGCGAAGCGTCGCCCGAAAGGCTCAGAAACAGTTCTGCCAGATAATCTGCGCCGCCGGTTTTCAGCAGCGCCGAACCGAGAGCCAGGCTGGCGACAACAATCAGGATGACCTGGGTGCTCAACCCATTGGTGGCATTGCGCCAGCTCAGGCAGCCGGTCATGATCATGAGCAGGGCGCCACAGGATGCGCTGATCGCGATCGGCAGAAAGCCGGTGGCGGCGGCGAGGATAATGGCCAGCATGATGCTCAGCGCCAGGGGCGCTTTTTGCGTGTATGGCAGATCCATGGTGGCATCGAGAACCAGAATATCCTTATCTTTTTTCAGGTTGGAAATCTGCTCGCGCTGGCCCTGGACCAGCAGGATATCCCCGGCCTGAAGGCGAATGTCACGAATTGGGCCCGGCTCCTTCTGCAGTGGCTTACCTGCCCGATGAATAGCCAGCATGATGATTCCGTACCGCTCGGCAAAGCGGATATTGCTGAACGTTCTCCCCTGCAGGTGCGAGCCTTGAATCACCGCGATTTCAGCAACCTGCTGATCATCGGCCTTGAGTGGATGCTCGTCACCGATCGGGTTTTCCATGCTTTCATCCGCAAAAAGGGCCCCTTCCAGCACCGTCTCAAATTCCTTCAGCCGATCCGGGGTATCGCGAATAATCAATTGATCGCCCGCTTTCAGGACCACGCTGGGCAGCGGCATGGTGAAGCTGTCAGGTCCACGCCTGATGCTTCTGACCTTAATCGCCCCATCGACCTTTTTGATCGCCTCGGCCAGGGTTTTCCCGACCATCGAACTGTTTTCCAGGATCGCCAGATGCGCGGAAAAAATCCGTGGCGAGGAGTCGGCCAGCGCCAGTTTCCGATCCGGCAAAATGCGCGGGGCCAGCAGCCAGAGGTAGACAATCCCGATGCTGCCGGCAATTGCCGCCGGCAGGAGAAAATCGAACATTTCCAGCTTGCGGACGCCCATATCTGCCGCAACCGACACCACCAGCAGATTTGTCGAGGTGCCGATGGTGGTACAGGTGCCGCCCAGCAGGGTAGCGAACCCCATCGGCATGAGAACTGATGAGGCCCTCATCCCGGTGCGGATTGAGACACTGATTAAAATCGGCAGCAGAAGCACAACCACAGGGACGTTATTGATAAAGGCGCTGATGAATGCACCGATCAGCAAAGTGAGCAGTAAAGAGACCTTCGGACTGATCTTCCATAGTCGTGCCAGAGTTCGGCCGACCGGCTCCAGTGCCCCGGTACGGACAATGCCCTGACCGGCGATCATCAGGGCACAGACCGCAACCAGTGCTTCATGGCCAAAACCGTGAAAAAATTCGGCTGCGTGCAGCACTTTTCCATCGACCTGGAACGGAAAAAGTTCGAAGCCTATCGCCAGAAAGATCAGAATAATAAAGCTCGCTGATTCCAGAGGCAGCTTTTCCCGCGTAAATAGCAGCAACGCCAGAGCCGCAAGGCAAAGCACGGCCAGGGAATGAGGATTCGGGGGCAGTGGAAGACTGATCAATTGGGGCTCCATTGTTTGGTCATTAAGGGGGCATTCGGCTGTTCATCCATCCTGCCTGATGCTCTAAGTGGAGCATCTGGAGTCTAAGGGAAGGGCACAAGGCTGCCCTAATGGCGGGAAAAAGATCGGTCGGCTGCGGAACACACCGTAGGCCTGAACGCAGTTTGGCGGTGCGCCATCAAGAATCAATTGATCTGCCTGAACTGTTGATGATCAATTGCGCAAGGTAGATACACAGAACCCTGGAGAGCACAAAATATTTTACATCCGCATCGCCAAAGGCCGGAACTCTTGAGGTGCCCGGAATTTGCCGGGAATCTGCAGAAATCGTTATTAGGCCGTGCGCTTGAGCGCCGCAATGCGATCTTCAAGGGGCGGATGCGTCATGAAGAAGCGCTTGAGACCCTGTCCCATGCTGCCAGAGATACCAAAGGCCGCCATCTGGTCGGGCAGGTGGGGTTGATTGGCGTTGCGGCGCAGCTTCTCAAGAGCCGCGATCATCTTTTCTCGCCCAGCCAGATGGGCGCTGCCGGCATCAGCGCGGAATTCGCGCTGCCGGCTGAACCAGAAGACAATAATACTGGCGAGAATACCGAAGAGGACTTGTGCAAGGATCGAGGTGATATAAAAAGCGGGGCCATGCCCTCGCTCGGTTTTAAACACCACGCGATCGATTAAATGACCCACCACCCGCGAAGCAACGATGACGAAGGTATTGACCACTCCCTGGATGAGCGCCAGGGTGATCATGTCGCCGTTGGCGACATGACTGACTTCGTGGGCCAGTACGGCTTCGGCCTCATCTCGGTTCATGGAGCGCAGCAGCCCGGTACTCACCGCCACCAGCGCATTATTGCGGCGCATGCCAGTTGCAAAAGCGTTGACGTCTGGAGCGTCATAGATAGCGACCTCGGGCATACCGATGCCGGCAATCTCGGCCTGTTTGCTCACCGTCTGCACCAGCCAGGCCTCAACTTCACTGCTGGGTGAAGTGATGACTTGTGCGCCAGTCATCCGCTTGGCCGTCCATTTTGAGATAGCCAGCGATATCAGTGCCCCCCCAAAGCCGAAGACGGATGCAAAAATCATTAAATTGTAAAGATCGAGGTCCACTCCTCGCTCATCGAGAATCTGCCCGACCCCGAACAGGCTCAGGACCAGGCTGAGGACCAGGATGACTGCGAGATTGGTGATAACGAACAACATGACTCTTTTCATATCTCAACTTCCTTTGGGCGCTGAGCAGGCGAGGTCCCAGCATCATTATCATTGAGCAAGTCTTGTCTTTCCCATACTGGCGGCTAAAATTTTACCACTAATAAACCTTTAAACAACACAAAGAGGCTAGGAGGCTGTCCGACAATAGGGCCGAAGCGAAAATCCGGAAGTTTGAGAACAGATTTTGGGTCCTTTGAGAGCTCATAGCCGTTGCTATGGGCCGAAAAGGAGCCGAAATATGGGCCAAACAGCCGGGTTTGCAGCCGGTCTCTCATTGTCGGACAGCCTCCTAGTGACCTGTGCGGTTAATCGTGACCACTAATTCCGGCCCTACCACTGTTTTCGTTGCGGGACCAAGTCCCTGGTAGAGATTCAGAAAGGAAAAATTTCTATTGATCTTTGTGCTAATGAAAAATTCGGGGCTCTTCACCTTGACGCTGGTGAACTAGATGCATTGTTTGAGGATCAAGGCTTCGTTAAAAAGCGCGCAAAAGCATCTTTGACATTTTTAAATAACCTTTTCTTGTTAAACCCAGATCCGCGGAACCTTGCCGGCAAATAGCCAACGTCATTGACCTGTCTAAGGGATCAAAAAATCACCGACGAACCGATGGGTGCCCCTCAGCTTTTTTGAAACCCTTCTTCAGGCCAAGCACTTACACTCTTTATCCGCCCCAGTCCCGCGGATCTGGGTTTAACCCGTACATATCAGGGTATAATGGGCTTATGGCGCTGCCGAATGAAGGAATTTACTCTTCATCACGACTCTGGGGACAAAAACGGTCAATCGCTTTCAAGACAGGGATCCACTGAATGAAAAAAGTAAAGTTGGCGCTTCTTCTGTTGATCATCCTCTTATTAGTGATCATCGTTGGCCAGAATACCTCACAAATCCAGGCAAGATTTCTCTGGTTGACGGCGGAGATGCCAGTTGTGGTGCTGCTGTTTCTGACGACAATGGGAGGATTCGGCGCCGGGATGCTGGTCGCGCTGTTTATGAAGAAGGTTGGTTAAAACATTCCAGAGAAGGAAAATTATATGAGTGACAAAGAGCTGTACCGACAGAAAAAACAGGCTCAGCTGGATGAATGGAAGGCCGATCTGGACAAGCTGAAGGCCCGGGCGTCAGGGGCCAGCGCGGACGTTCAACTTGAAATACACCAAAAGATCAAGTCCCTTGAGCAGAAGTTGGAGAAAAACCGGGAGAAACTGTCTGAGCTTGCCGAGTCCAGTGAAGACGCCTGGGAATCGATCAAGGATGGCATGGAGTCGGCCTGGGATTCTTTGAAGTCTGCCGTCAGCGAAGCTGTCGATAAATTTAAAAAATAGCCGTGAACCTGGGAACTCGGAAAGATAAGTGTGAGCGCATCAATCTCCTATAAATTGAAGAATTCACTCCAGGGAGCACTCGCGGGCGGGGGGGATCCCGCGACCTCTCCGCTCTATGTATTTGGCCCGTTCCTGAGTCTTATTGTCGGCGCAGGCGTGGCGTCGGTCACTTTCGGGTCCTCCGTCTGGATGGCCGTCTTCACAGTCTTTGCTGTTTCGGCAATGTATCGCTATGTCGCGAGGAAGAATTCGGCAGTTGGGCGGTAAAAACCAACGCTGCGATCACGGTTATCGAATACACGCTGACCTTTCTGGTCAGTATCGCTGCCCTGGTCACCTTCATTGCCGACCGCTTCCCTGTCCTCAACGAGCAGTTCCTGTTCACTGATATAAGGGGCGTTGTCGCTGTCCTATTTACCCTTGTCGTGGGCTACCTGGTGAATCGGGGGCCGATGATTTCGGCCAGGTTCTTCGGCCCGGCCACAGCCGCTGTGCTGATCCTGCTCTGGGCTATGATCCTTGCGGTTATCTATCAGCGCGGCTTGCATTTACCACAAATTGATTTGCGGGCCTTCTCCGGAGAATACATCCACTTTACCCTTGGCGGCTACGCCCGCATTCTGGCGCTCATGACGGGGATCGAGATTTTTGCCAACCTGGTCGCCGCCTATGAGGGCACGGCACGGGAAAAAAGTCGCAAAGCTTTCGGGAGCCTGGTGATCATCATGGGGACCACGGCCTTGACCATGGTCATTGTCGGTCCCGCGATTCTGGCACTGGCCGATCCGGCAAACTCAGAAGTTTCTGTTTTTACTCAGACGATGGACCATCTCCTGCCCGTCCCTCTGGCCTACCTGGGCAGTTTCATCGGCATCGCCGTATTGCTTTCAGCTGCTGCCGCCAGTGCCCAGGGAATTCAAAACCTCTCCCTGGGCCTCAAGCTCCGCCATTACATCCCCGGCTACTGGGGGGTAAGAAATCGCTTTGATGTTCCCACCCTTCCGGTCTGGTTCCAGGTCACCGTGGTGGTCGGCTGCTTTCTTGCGTTTGGAACCAGGGAAGAGACGTACCTGGCTCTTTATGCCGCGGGCGTCTTTATCCTTCTCAGTATGACAGGATGGGCCACGACCAGAAGACTGGTGAGGAAATTGAAGTCGGGTTGGGTCTTCAATGACATTATTGCTTTGTTTCTGACCCTTGGCGCATCCATCCTCTCAACCCTTGCAACTCTGATTATTTTTGAAGAGAGATTTTTTGAGGGTGCCTGGATGTACCTTCTCCTGGTCCCGCTGTTTTTCCTCGCCTTTAACCACTTTCGAACCAAGCTGGGGGCTCCAGCCCGGCTGCAGGACCGTCTCAATGTGATCCTCGAGTCCACGCCGCTTACGCCCATGAGGCGAATGGTCCCGGTGACCGTTTATAATCTGAAGAAAATCCTGGTTCCCCTGGACGGAACGGAAAATGCCGAGTCCAGCCTGCCCTCGGCCTTAAAGCTGTCCAGAGAATATGGTGCGTCGATAACGCTCGTAACCGTGATTGGTGAGGATGATACAGAAATGGCTGCCCGCGAAGCAGCGCTGTACCTCCGGCAGGTCGCGGGGCAGATGTCGCATTCAGGGGAAGAGGTCACCCGTCGTATCATCAAAGGAGACCCGGCTGAGGTCATTGTTCGTCTCTGCAATAAAGGCCACTTTGATCTGGTGGTGATGACCACTTTTGGCAAGACCCCGGCAGAAAGGTTGCTGTCGTCTGTGGTGACCTATAATGTCATTTATGAGACGACTCCGCCTCTGCTCATTGTCAGGCCGGTCGACGACTGGCGCTGCCGCCGCAGTGACTTTGGGAGGATTCTCGTCCCTCTCGATGGGTCTCCCATCTCTGAACAATGTATCCCTTTTGCCATGGCGCTTGCTTTGCGGTTTCATTCTGGGGTCTGGCTCCTGTCAGTGCCGGAAGAAGAGGGAAATACAGAACTGCAGTCCAGCCTGGAGGACTACCTCTCAAATCTGGCGTTTAAATTTGCCCAGATGAGAATTCCGGTTCATAAAGAGGTGTCCGGCTCAGGGGCTGCGAGAACTATCTTAGAGGTCGCAAAAAGGGAAGGGATTGATCTCATTGTCCTGGCATCACATGGAAGTGGCGGTATCGAGCGGCAGGACTACGTGAAGCTTGGCAGCAGCGTTGACAGGGTTATTTCCGAGGCGCCCTGCCCCGTTTTCTTTGTCTCTTCAACCCCGCCAGAGAACTTCTAAAGGACCTGCACATTTCATTTTGGACGCGTCACCACAGGAACTTCCAGGAAAAATGGGGAGAGTTTTATTTATCGGCTTGTCCGATTGGATGGTCGGTCTTAAATGGCAGAAGATCAGAAAAGAGACGGGATTGACCGCCTCGGCCGGGGTCTCTTACAACAAGGTTCTCGCCAAGGTTGCCTCCGATGTGCAAAAGCCCAGTGGCCTGACCCTGACATTCAAGGTCAAATATCGTTTATCTTGGTTGTATCATGGATATGCATGTTCCACGTCAACAATGCCTGTGGAAAACACTGCGTTTTGGCAGGGATTAGGGGCCTCAAGTTGCTGCCGTATAGACGTAATTAGCCAGTTGCATAAAAAATAGATAACGACTCATCACATTTGCAAAGCAAAACCGTCGGGATTCGCCGTGGACAGCCTCCTGGCTGCTGATGACAACGGAGTTGCTTCGTGGCGACTCCTCTTATGCGAAGCATTCAGCAAGGCAATGACCAGTTCTTGTTTTTTCAGGCACAGCAGCGCCGGTGTTCGCAACAGCCGGGTAGAGCGGTGAATAATCCCAAGGTTTTTTTTCTTTATTATTGCCTTTTTCTGCTTATGCACTTGGCTCCAGTTAAATCTACCTTGTGGAACATGACCCGCCATGGGTTATGCGAATGAGAACTCAGAACACAGAAGAAGATCTCTCTTTCATTTTCCCTTTTTTCTTCTGCCTTCTGAATTCTGTTTTCTTCATTCCCCAAAATCAGCAGCTGAATCAGATCGAGGTCGGCAGGCCAAGGGCCAACTGGGGGCAACCTGAGTTAAAGTGCATACCCAGATTTAAGGTTTACCAGCCCCAAGCACAACCAGGTTTCGATCCCGCATCCGGGTCAGAATCATTTCGCCATCGGGTGCAACGCGAAATTCACCATAGCGGGCACTTTCGTAAGCCTTGGCATGACCTTCCTGAAAAAAGAAAGCATTTGTGGCAAACTTGGGTTTCCCGTTGCGGATGCGATAGCGCAGCAGGATTTCGTTGTCGGCAAGGATTGACGACTCGGCAAAGCGGTTGAATGAGGCCCGGTTTTGGTCATCGAGGGTGACCACCAGATGACCGTCCTTAAGGGTTTGCAGGTCTTTCTGCGCAAAAGCCCGGTTCGCGGCCTTGAAGCGCAGTGCCATGTAGTCGCCCTGCATAAGCGAGCGCGGATCGACCGGCGCAAGTTCCAGCAACACCACGCGGCCGCTGCTGATCAACTGTTCGCGCTGGTAAATATTGAAGTTAACCGCCGCAAGCACCAGCAGGGTCGTCAGCACCAGTATAAGCTTACGCATCGGCCTGCCCTCCCAGTGCTGCAGGGGGCAGCCATTTTCCCAGCACCAGGCGACTGACGAGCAGCCCGGCGCCGAGGCCAAAAAGGAGCAGAGATTTCTCCAGCAGGGTTGATTGCATCATGTAGTAATAGTTGGAGAGAAAAACGCCGAAGGCCAGCAGGCCGAGCCCCATCAGCACCCGGTTGCAGATTGAAAAGCCGATGATCATAATCAGAAGCGCCTCAGCAATCCCTGGCACAGGAAAAGACCCCAACAATACCAGGGTTGCGCCACCAAGGGCGGTCAGACCTGATCGGCTTCCGGCTGCTAAATGCATGCGTTTGAGCAAAACAAAGACGACGGCAAGAAAAACCGCCAGAACCAGTGCCTTGCCAAGCCAGGGGGCGTAGACGGAAATCCAGCTCGCACCTTTGTAAGATCGCGGCCACCAGAGTGCCCGACCCCAGAGCATGCTGGCCCAGTAGAGCAGCAGAGAGAGGGCGAACCCGTAACCGGCCGGCCGGCAGATGGCGCTGAATCCGACCCAGCGGCTCTCCTGCAGCCAGATAAGGGCAAACCCGGCAGCGCTCAGGCCCGGTGCAATCCCGTAGGCGCCGCCACTGGAGAGAGTCAAACAGAGTGCAACCATCGCTGCCAGGCTGGTCATCACGCGATATATAAAGTTGGGGATAACGACGGTCAGTACCGCTTCGAGAACAAAAACAGTGCCGTAGAAGAGCACCTCATTTCCCTCGAACAGTTCGAAAAGACCGTATATCAGCAGCAGCTGACCGGCCAGGCCGACGGCCAAAGCGAATTGGGTGAAAAAATCGTTATCGCGGGCGTTGAAAAAAAGCGCGAAGGCGCCGCCGCAGGCAAGGGCGCCGACGACCAGAGCGGCCATTGGGCTATCGACCACGAATGAGAAACCAACTGCGACAAAGCCAAGCAGAAAAAGGGAGCCGATCCACCCGGCCGCTCCGAGCATGAAGCGCACGTACCAGAGCGACTCGGTTTTTCCAGCTGGTGGCAGATCCCCCTCAACCAGGCCCTTGTCGTGCAGCTGCTGCCACAATGCCTTACTGGACAGGGTGTTCATGGGTTTTTCTCCTGGGCGATTGATTTCAGCCAGAACCCGCCGGCAGCCGACAGGCCGATCACTGTCATGCCGATCATCAGCAACGCCCCGGCACTCTCCCCGTGGAACAGCAGCTGCTTGGCCAGCCATGCCGTGACAACAATGATGACGCTCAACACCCCGCCGGTCAGAACAAAGATATCCTGAATTTTATGGCGGTAGATGACACACCCTGCTGCCAGCCAGACAAAGTAGGTCGCCATTTCCAAAAGGTTGAAATGGCGGCTGTCGACAAGCGCCAAGACAGCAAGAGTAGTGATCAGACCGCCGCTGGCAAAGGCCAGCACCCGAAGCGGCCAGCGTTCGCCCAACCAGGCGACCTTGCGCTGTGCGGCAAACTCCCAGAGTCCCAAGGCGACTGTGTTCAAAACAAAGAGGGTCCAGAGCAAGGTCTCGGTGCTGAAGAGCAAACCGATCCATCCGAAAGCGCGGGGAAAGGTCTGAAAATACAGCAGGAGGGAGAGGTTGACCAGCCCAATCCAGAACAGCAGCAGAGCACCGAAGCGACCGATGGCAACCCAGGGCAGAACCATCAGGGCCCAGGTGGCAAAGAGCTGCCAGGGGTCGGCCCCGGTCTGGTAGGTCTGGCCGACCAATGCGAGCAGGGCGCCGATCAGAAGTGTTGCAGCGAACAGGGCGGCCTTGCCCGACAACCGATCGAGACCGAGCTTCCAGCAGATGGCAACGGCCGCAACGATACAGATTTCAACAAGCCCGAACTTGGCAAGGCGTCCCATCTCCTGCCAGTTGAAGGCAAAAAAGAAGATAACCCCGATGGCCATGAAGATGGCACCGAACCAAAGCATCAGGCCATCGAGAAACTGGCCCCAGTCTCCGGGGCAGGGCTCAGCTTCAGCCAGGCGAAAAGCATTAGGGAGCGAGTCTTTTTTCAGGTGCCCCTGCCGGGCCCATTGCAGAATCTGTTTGCGGTGTGATGTCAATTGATGTCCTTGCTCAGGTTGTCGCGGAGTTCCGTTTGTGGCCGATCATCTCACGGTGGCTGGGATCGCTTATTCGGGCAATCGACCTTCCATGATCGGCGTTTTGACCAGATCTCCTCGATCGCTGGTCTCAGAGGTCAGGGTGCGGAACGAGTCGGGATGGTTGAGGTTGAACTCTGAAACATGCTGCAGGTACTCGGGGTTAAAGCCGTCCTGGCGGATCTGGGACATCAGAGCCTGAAACTCAGAGCTTTGCTTGGCGGTGGTCGCATTGGCCTGATAAGGCAAAAAGTGGTCGGAGACGACTTTTGCGCCGCGCCTGCCCCCCGGGTAGTCTCCGCGGCTATCCGAGTAGTATTGGGAGAGCATGGTTTCCGGATCCAGGGCTCCGAAGGGCTCATCCATCATCAGGATCTGGGGCTTGGCAATCAGGGCCTGGGCGATGGCCACCCGTTGCTGCATGCCGCCTGAAAGCTCATGAGGGTACTTGTCGGCATGCTCGGCGAGGCGCACCCTGCTCAGGTATTCCATGGCTTCTTCCTGAAGCTCGGCCTTTTTGCCCCAGCCCTTCCAGGGAGAAATCCGCAGGCTCTGACCGAGCATGACATTTTTTAAAACCGTAAGATGGGGAAAGAGCGAATAGCGCTGGTAGACAATGCCGCGGTCGGTATTCGGCAGGCCCACGGGCTGGCCATTGATGAAGATCTTTCCCGATGACGGCTGCTCCTGGCCCAGAATCAGCCGCAGCAGGGTCGATTTGCCGCAGCCGCTCGGCCCCACAACGGTGCAGAACTCGCCCCCGGTAACAATCAGATCGATATCATCCAGAACGACCTTGTCGCCATAGGTCTTGGTGACGTCCTCAATGGCAAGCTGGTATTTATCTTTCAGGTCAGAAATCATTTTCGGCTTATCCTTTCCGGGCCACGTACCAGGAGAACTTTTTGGCGACCAGCATCCGCAGCGCCAGGTCCATCAGAAACCCCAGTAGAGTGATCCACAAAACATAAGGGAGAATGACATCCATCGCCAGGTAGCGGCGCACCAGGAAGATCCGGTACCCCAGCCCACCGGTCGAGGCAATCGCCTCGGCGGCGATAAGAAACAGCCAGGCCGAACCGAGGGAGAGTCGTACCGTGTCGAGCAGCCTGGGCAGTATCTGCGGCAAAACAATACGATAGATGACCGCACAGCCCGATGCCCCAAGGGTCAGGGCCTTGGTGATCTGCTCGCGGGGAATCATGCGGGTGGCCAGGTAGATATCCCTGGTGATGATGGGAAATACCCCCAGGAAAATGAGCATCACCTTGGCCAGTTCACCGACCCCGAAGGAAATAAACAGAATGGGCAAAATGGCCAGCGGAGGAATCATCGAGATAAAGGTGACGAAGGCCAGCTTGAGAGAGCGGATACCGGGAAGCAGGCCCATATTCAGGCCCAGAAGCAACCCGACCACCGCCGCCAGGGACACGCCCATGCCGATGCGTTTCAGGCTGGCCAGGGTATCGGACCACAGCAGGAGGTCGCCGCTTCGCCTGTCGGGGACCGTGGCCAGGGCCTTGGCAGATTCCAGCATCTGCGAGAGGCTCGGCAGCAGTTTGTCCTGGGGGTTGATTTCGTGACGGATATCCGAGGCGACAAGGTAGGCTATTAGAACGAGGATGAAGGGCAGGGCGGCCAGCATCCAGTTAAACTTTCGGGGCGGTTGTGCGTGCAGCCCGAAAAAGAGCGGTCTTTTATACATGCATCCTCCGGTTAAAACGAACGCTCCGGCTAACATGCTGCCGGAGCGCTCTCAACCATGCCCAGGAGGCTGTTAGAGTTTTTTCTCGGCGGCCAGCTCCATGAAGGAGGCGTCGAAGCGTAACTTCACGTTGTTTTTGTCCCCCATGACGCTGCCGTCGGAAAACTCGATGCCGACAAAGTCCTTCGAAGGCGCATTTCCGTAAAGCCCCTTGTCGAAACTGAAGGCGCGGACATGGTCCATGGTCTTTTTCAGCTCGGGGCTCTTGGCAAAGGCCGCGGCCTCAGCAGGGGTGTAGAACATGGCGGTGGTCCGCAACTGCGACTTGAACTCGGCGGTGGTGGCGCCGGCGGTCTTGGCCATTAAATCGATCGCCTCCTTCGCCTTCGCTCCACGTCCGGACATCACCGACATGGTCTCGAACCAGGCGCCGACCAGTGCCTTCTTGAAGCTGTCGGGGGCCTTGGTTTTGACGACGGTCAGGTCAATGATTTCGCCGGGGATTTTGGACGAGTCGAAAATCAGCTTGGCGTCCTTGTCGTTGCGCACCTGCATCAGGGGGGGATTCCAGGTGACCACCGCAGCATCTGGGCTCGACAGGAACAGCGAGGCGATGTCGGCATCGCTGGTGTTGACCACGGTCAGGTCCCGCTCGCTCATGCCGTTTTCATCCAGGGCCCGGGCCAGCAGGTAGTGGGATACCGAGAGCTCGACGAGCATCACTTTCTGGCCGGCCAGGTCCTTGACCGACTCGCCCTTTTTGATGACGATGCCGTCGTTGCCGTTAGAGAAATCCCCGACAATCAGGGCGGTGCTGTCGATGCCGCCCACAGCGGGGATGGTCAGGCCGTCCATGTTGGTCATGGTGCAGGCGTCGAATTCGCCGGTGGTGTAGAGGTTGATCGACTCGATGTAATCGTTAACCAGGGTCACTTCGATCTCGATGCCGTATTTATCGGCCCATTTTTTGAGAATGCCGGAGTCCTGCGCATAGGCCCAGGGCTCCCATCCGGTGTAGTGGGACCAGGCCAGCTTGAACTTCTCTGCGGCCAAAGCCCCCGAGGACAGACAGCTGAGCAGCAGTGTGGCCGAGGCAATGAGGGTGAAAAACTTTTTCATGGAAAATCCTCCC
>CALZIZ010000013.1 GCA_945787465.1 uncultured Desulfuromonadales bacterium | reverse complement strand
GCGCTACCTGGCCTGGGTGCGCAAGCAGTGGCAGCTCGAGGCAAAGGAAGAGTCCCTGCAAAAGGATTTCACCCGCATCAACCAGCAGTCGGAGAAAGTTACCGAACTGCAAAAGCAGCTGAAGGATTTCGAAGCCCGGCTGGCCAAAACCGGGCTGCCCCGGGACATGCCCGAAGATCTGCCCCGCATCCTTGCAGATGCTGAGAAGGTGCGCAAGGATCTGGTCACTGTGCAGAGCGAATCTGCGGGGTTGAGAGAGCAACTGCTCAAGCTCAAGAGAGCGCCTTTGAAGCAGACCCTGGCCGCCTCTGTGGTGCTGCTTGGCGCAGGCGGGGCCGTTGGCTGGCAATATCCCCAATGGCTGACTCCGGCGCTGCTGGGGGCAGGTCTGCTCAGCGCCCTGGTGTGGATGGCCTATTTGTGGCGTGCCGGCAAGGAGCGCGGCGAGCGCAACCGGCTGCAGGGCCAGGCGCAGATCCTCGAAAGGCAGCGCGAGGAGGCCCAGGCGAGGCTGGCAGGCCTCGATACGCGTTTTGAACGCATCGGCATGTCTCCTTCGGCAATAGAAGTCGTCAAGATGCAGAAAAGCCTCGAACGCAACCGTGAGCTGGTCGGCCAGTTACGTGAGGTTGAAAGTGCTATGAGGGTCCTTGAAAAAGCCGAAGAGCTTGAGCGCGACAAGCAGGAGCTGACCCGCGAGCTTGCGGTGATCGATCAGCGCCTCGAAGATGAGCGCCCATTGCGCCAGGACAATTTGCTGACTCCGGAGGAGCTGCCCGAGGCCGAGGAGAAGCTCGGCGACCTGGGAGAGAGCATCAAAGCGAGGGAACAGGATTTGCTCGAGCTGGCCCGCGAGGAAGCCGCTCTGCAGGGCGAACTGCACGACCTGCAGCAGATCGAGGAAGAGGGCGAGCGGCTCAAGGAGCGCGAAGCCTTCCTCAGGAGGCGCCGGGATGCCCTTGGCACTGCTTATGACCTGCTCTCAGGTGCGGTCGAGGAGTTTCGTAACAGCTACCTGGAGCGGTTCTCCGCCGAAATCGGCCACCATCTAGGCACCGCCACCTGCGGCCGTTACGCCGAAGCCCGCCTCGACGGGGATTTTAACCTCAGTCTCAAGGGGAGCGGGGACAATTGGCAGGATGTGGAGCATTTCAGCCGCGGAACCGTCGATGCCGTCTATTTTGCGGTACGCCTGGCCCTGACCCGGCATATGGCAAGCGGCCGGCACCTGCCCCTGCTGCTGGACGATCCCCTGGTGAATTTCGATGAAGCCAGACTTCTTGAAACCCTCAAGGGGCTCGAGCAGATCGGCCATGAACACCAGGTGATATTCTTTACCCACGACGAGGGCATGCTCAGGCGCGGCGCGCATAAACGCTGGAATGTGGTATCTTTAGGTAAAATAAAGTCAGCGAAATCCTCGATGAGCGAGGAAAGGAGGGACGATGTCGGACAACTGCATCTTCTGTAAAATCCTTGGAGGGGAAATCCCCGGAAAGATTGTCTTCGAGGACGATCTGCTGGTGGTCCTGGAGGATGTCAACCCCCAGGCGCCCCATCATTACCTGATCATTCCCCGCAAGCACATTCGCACCACTCTGGACCTGACCACTGCCGACAACCAGTTGGTGGGGCACGTTTTTCAGATCGCCGGTAAGTTGGCCCACGACCTGGGTTTTGCCGAGGATGGCTTTCGGGTGGTCAACAACTGCAACGAGGGCGGCGGCCAGGTTGTCTGGCATATTCACTTTCATCTGCTCGGAGGTCGGGATATGGGCTGGCCTCCCGGGTGAAAAGCGGTGATTGGTCATTGGTCATTGGTCATTGGTCATTGGTGGCTGGTGGCTGGTGGTTAGCAGGGAACAAATGACCAATGACAAGTGACAAATGACCAATGACAAGTGACAAATGACAACGACTGCGGCGCTGCCGGCTTTTGGGCCGCGGCGCCGTTTGTTTATCGGGGGGCTGTTGTGGAGACTCTTTCAACTGAGGTACTGGTCATAGGTGGTGGCCTGGCCGGGCTGGCGGCGGCGCTCGAGGCGCGGCGTGCCGGTCGCAAGGTCTTGTTGGTCGCCAAACGCAAGGCCGGCCGCAGCGGCAATTCCATTCTGGCCGTCTGTAACATCTCGGGGGTGTTTGCCGATTCTGGCGACACAATAGAGGGTTTTGTTCAGGATGCCCTGTGGAGCGGCAAGAGCATCGGAGATTTCGAGCTGGTGCAGACCCTGGCCAAAGAATCGGCCTCTGCAGTTGGATTTCTCGAAGAGCTTGGGGTGCGGTTCGTACGCGACGGGGGCCGCCTGCAGCGCAAACAGGTGCCGGGCCACGGTTACCCCCGCACCATATGCAGCGAGAGTCAGGGGTTTGCAGTGCAGACCGCCGGCTTGTCGCTGAGCCTGCCGCTGCTTGAGGCGGTTCGTAATGCCGGGGTGCAGATTGTCGATTCTTGCCAGGTGGTGAAGCTCCTGGTTGCTGATGACAAGGTTTGCGGCTCCCTTGCTGTTGACAGGGCTGGGCGCAGACTGCGTCTGCTCGCTGGTGCCACGGTGCTGGCTTGTGGCGGTGGAGGCCGGCTTTTTGCGCGCAGTAACAACACCCGGGAGATGACCGGGGACGGGTGGGCGCTGGCCTTTGAGGGCGGCGCCAGGCTGCGTGATCTTGAATTTATTCAATTTCACCCTGCCATGGCAGAGGACCCGGTGCGGACGATTTTGCCGACCACCCTGTTTGATGACGGGGCAGTGTTGCGCAACCGTTACGGCAAACGTTTTCTGTTCGGCCAGATCACCGGAGCCGAGCGTCAGGCGGGCCGAGACGAGATGAGCCGCGCCATTTTCGCTGAAATCGAGGCCGGGAGGGGAGTTCCGGGTGGGGTTTTTCTCGATCTTTCCGCTGTTACGGGCACGGCTGCCCAGAGCCGTTACGCCGGTCTGTGGAGACTGTTGCAGACCAAAGGCTGCAATCCGAGCCATGACATGGTCACGGTCAACCTGGCTGTGCACTTCCTCATGGGAGGGGTGGTCATAGATCCTTCCGGGGCCTCCACCGTCCCAGGGTTGTTCGCCGCAGGCGAGGTGACAGGAGGCATTCATGGTGCCAACCGCCTCGGGGGCAATGCGTTGATGGAGGCGCTGGTCTTTGGTCGCATTGCCGGCCGCAGCGCCGCAGTCCACCGGGGGGCTCCGCAGGTCGATCGGCAAACCGATGTGGTTGCAGGCAACTCAAGCACGATGCAGCAGGCAGAGGCCAGCGCCTTGCGCCGCGAGGTCCAACGTCTGCTCTGGCAACAAGCCGGGGTGGTTCGCCTCGGCAGGGGTTTGGAGCAGGGTCTGCGGCAATTGGAGGGGCTGAGGCAGCGCTTGAATGACTCGCAGGTTAGCAAAGATTCGCTTCAGGGGGGTGAAACCCGTAATATGCTGATCGCAGCGGAGTTGATCCTGCAGGCCGCCCTGTTGCGCACAGAGAGTCGCGGCGCCCATTATCGCAGTGATTTTCCGGCTCTGGACGATGCCCGGTGGAAGGGCTCGCTTCAGGTTGCAAGGGGCGCCGATGGCAAGCCGCAGTTTCGCTTTGTTCCAGTGCCGGACTTGTAACTGGTGAATTGCCATGGTTCGCTCTTGGATGGAGCTTTGGGCCCCTTTTGCATTCGGGAATGGGCCCTTTTCTAAATGGTTCCCTTGCCGAGACCGGTCTTCAGGGATTCGAGTTGCTCGGCTTTTGCTTTGCATGAGACGCAGAACCGGGTATGGGGCTGGACCTCGAGGCGTTCGATGTCAATAGGCTCCTCGCATTCCAGGCAGACACCGTAGGTGCCCCCGCCCAGGCGCTCAAGGGCTTCGTCGATGCTCAGGATTTCTTCCCGTTTGCTGTCGCTCAGAAGGTGCAGGAACTCCTTGAGGGTGTCTGTGAGCCCCTGGTCGGCGATGTCGGCCACCCCTTCGTCGATCAGTTGGGCTGCCTCGGAATTTTTGTATTTGATTTCCATCAGCAGATCTTCGCGGATGGCGATCAGGCGTTTGTGAATCTGTTCCAGCCGCTGTTTTCTCATAGACTGCTCCTTCTGCGGGTCATTTTCTGAAGCCGTAAGTTTTTTGAGACCAGGCTGGTTTATCCTGCCCTATACATGCAGTCACCAGGTCAGGAGTCAGGTGCGGGTGGGGGATTTAATTTCCAGGCCCTTCTCTTTTCCCCTTACCGGCGAAGGCCTCATTTCTTATAATTCCAGAATTCTGACTATAGTCCAAGGTTAGAACCCGTGGCCCCAGTTGTCAAACCACTGTAAAACAGGCTTGATGGCCGCCTGTTTCTCCTTTAGTATATAAGACCGATTGAGTACTTTACAGCCTTGGGCGGCGTCCGCCCTGAGCACTGACATTGGAGTCACTGCGTGTCCAGAGAAGACCAGCGAAAAGAACAGCGTCTGATTACCGAAACCTTCGAGCTTCTGGTTACCCACTATGGCGGCAGTCTAAGCGAGGACGAGTTCGACAGGCAACTCGATCTGCTGCACAAGGCCATCGATATTGCCCGCTCTTCCCACGCCGGGGTGCTGCGCAAATCGGGGGAACCCTATTTTTTTCATCCGCTGCGTGTCGCCCATCTGGCTGCCCGGCACTGGATGGATTTCTCCTCGATTATTGCGGCCATCCTGCACGATGTGGTAGAGGACACCCCGGTGACCCTCAGTGAGGTCGAAATGGCTTTCGGCGCCGAGGTTGCCCTGCTGGTCAATGGCCTCACCAAGGCCGACGATGAAAAGCTCAGCCGTGAAGCCCTCAAAGAAAAAACCTACCGCAAGCAGTTGCTGGCGGCCATTGAAGATGTGCGGGTTCTCTGTCTGAAATTCTGGGATCGCATCGACAACCTGCAGACCATCAGCGCCCTCAATCCGGCCAAGCAATCGCTGATCGCCGAAGAAACCCGTTCGGTCTACGTCCCCCTGGCCCGTCACCTGGGCATGGGGTACGTCGCTTCTGAGCTGGATGAACTCTCTCTGGGCATACTCTACCCCCGGCGGGCCTCCAAGTATGCCAAGGCCGTTGCAGAGTTGAAAAAGACCACCGAACCTTCGCTGCGAAAAATCCGCTCCCGAATCCACAACTCTCTGGAGCACCACAGGATCCCCTTTTTACTCAAGGATCGCTGGCGGCCCTTCTCCATCTCCGCGGCCAAGTCGATGGACCGTGGAGTGTCGACCCTCTACACCCTGGAAATCCAGGCCGACCGGACCATGGATGCCTACCTGGCACTCGGGTTGCTGCACAGCATGTATCCGCCGATCCCTGGTAAGCTTCGTGATCACCTCAATGTGCAGTCCCAGTACGGTTACCAGGCTCTCAAGACCACGGTTCAGGCTGGGGAACATCGCATGCGGATCGAAATTACCACCCGCAAGCTCGCCCGGTTCAACGATTCCGGGGTCCTGGCTCCCGGTTTCGAGTTTCGCCGCGCCAACTTCCGGGATCTCATGCATTCTCTGCTCGAGGGCGAGTCGGCCTTCAACCGGGAGAGTCTGCGGCTGGCCTCGGCCTCGATTCAGGTCTATACTCCCCAAGGAGAGATGCGCACCCTGCCCGAGGGCAGTAGTGCTCTCGATTTAGCCTTCGATATTCACGAAGAACTCGGTCTGCACGCCTGCCGGGCCCGGGTCAACGGCAAGACCCGTCTGCTCAAGACCCGCCTGATGGATGGCGACCAGGTCGGTATAGAACGTACCTCATCGCCAGAGGTCCTGCCCAAGTGGCTGGAGTGGGCTATTACTCCCAAAGCCCGTAATGGTATCCGCAGGTACCTGCGTAGCAGAGTCCTCGAGGTGGGCTGATACTGTCGTCTCCCCAAGCCGCGCCCACCAATCCCCTTTTCTTTTGGTCATAATCCATGTCTTTATCGCAGAAACTGGTGGTCCTGATTGTCCTTCTGGCCTGGGTTTCCCCTTGTCTGGCGGACCAGGCCAATCTCTTTGTGTACCATCGCTTCGGCGATGGCCGCTACCCTTCCACCAATATTTCCGTCGAGGCGTTTTCCGAGCAGCTCGAATGGCTCAAAACCCGAAATTACACCGTTCTTCGATTGGGCGAGGTGGTAAAGCGCCTCGCTGACGGCCGTCCTTTGCCTGAGCGTTGCGCGGTGCTGACCGTTGACGACGGTTTTGAGAGCTTTCTCAGCGGGGCCATGCCCCTGTTGCGCCGTTACGGGTACCCGGCGACCCTTTTCGTGGCCACCGATTTTGTCGGCCGTAAAGGCTATCTCAACTGGGCTCAGTTGCAGCAACTTGCCGCCGAAGGGGTGGAGATAGGCAACCATTCCGCCTCTCATCCCTATCTGCTCGACTGGCAGGTCGGGCAGGACGAGGAGCTCTGGCGCCAGAAGGTCAGCAAGGACATCCTGAGCGCGCAACTTCTGCTGGAAAGCCACTTGGAACGAAAGATCGAGCTGTTCGCCTACCCCTATGGAGAATATTCGCCGCAGATTCTGGAGATGGTCAAGGAATTGGGATTTTTAGCTGCGGTGGCCCAGCAGTCGGGGGTGGTGGGGCCTGAAAGCGACCGGTTTGCTCTGCCGCGTTTTCCTATGGGGGGAGCTTTTGCAACAGCCAAGGGTTTTCGGGAGAAACTGGCCATGAAACCGTTGCCTGCAAAAGTGGTGAAGCCTGCAGGCCCGGTGTTGAGCGCGGAGAATCCACCGGAACTGGTCTTTGATCTGGATCTCAGCCGGATCGATGCGCGAAACATGCGATGTTATGTGTCCGGGCAGGATCAGGCAGAGATTATTGCCGATCCCGGGGTGCCGGGCCGTTACCGGGTACGAGCCGAAGCACCCCTTGAGGGGAGGCGCAATAAGTACACTCTGACCGCCCCCTCGAAAGACGGCAGTGCCTGGCACTGGTTCAGTCAACTCTGGGTTCGGCCTCAGTTCTGACCGGTTTTTTCCGCCGTGGAGGTTTTGCGTGAGGATTCGTTTGCTGTGGAGAGAAGGCCGAAATTGCGTGCCGGGGCGGCAGCAGGGGGGAGGGGTATGCTTGGGACTTTTGCAGGGCGCAAATTGACCCGGGATAGATCCTGAAGATGGTTAGCTCTTATGATAGCCTGAATATCCTCAACATAGGCCTCGCGACGTGTGGAGTAGAGCAGAAGCCCGTGGGCCAGTTCGATGCCCCGCAGGCGTTCTCCTCGGGCACGCCGGGCTGCACGCTTTTCTCGCAGGCTGCGGTAAGCCCAATGGGTGTTGAGGTTGTGGATATAGGAGCGAATCGAATCATGGCTCGACTCGAACAGTCTGACTTCGTAGGTTTCCCCTTCGGGGCGCCCCTCCGGCACCAGGCCTGTTCCGGGAATAAAGGTCCATTCCCCGAACAGATTATTGCCCTGTTGGGCAAAACGTGAAGTTCCGTAGGCTGATTCGCTTGCCGCCTGGGCCAGAACCAGCGATGGCGGCAGGACGTCAACGCGCCGCAACAGTTGGCGTTGGGCGTTGGGGTCGACGAGGGGATCGGTTTTTATCCTGTATTTGCGGCCCAGGGTGGCGACCCGGTCTTTTTGCTCTTCAGAAAGGGTGGCACCGCCCTTGTGCAGGGTGAAGATAGTTTTCAAGTCTTGACGTTGCTCGCTGATCTCCTCGTTAACCATCAGGACCATCGGCAGCAGGGAGAGGAAGAACAGGTGCTTTTTTTCTTTAATCTGCTCGATTTTCGCAAAATCCTCTGGGAAACCCTCTAGCACAAGGGGGGGGATTCCGTCGCCGAGGGTGCTCCAGTCGTATTTCTGCTCGGCCAGTATTTCCTTCAGCTCCATGTAGGAGTCGGGTGCGATGGACCGAGGTGCCAAGGATCTTGACTGAGGTTCCTGAATAATGGCTTTCTCAGCCCGCTGTGGCGGAGCCGCTTCACCACAGCTGCCCAGCAGAAGCGCAGAAAACAAAAGTGCCAGGGTTATTTTTTTTTGAAAAGCTGAGGTCATGAAAGAGTAGGATTTATTGGTTGATTGAAAGAAAATTTAGTGTAGCTTCTAAAAATAACACAATCTCGCATTGTCTGCCAAGGGTAAAAACCAATGATTACAGGTGGAGAGAAAGGACATCTGGTCCATGAAATCTTATCGTAAAGAGCTTTGGTTTAACATCCCTGACCGTAGGGGGTTTCTCAATATTACTCCTGATGTTGAAAATTGCCTCGCCCAAAGCGGAATTGATGAGGGCCTTTGTCTGGTCAACGCAATGCACATCACCGCCTCTGTATTTATTAATGATGATGAAAGCGGGTTGCACCAGGATTTCGAGCGCTGGCTCGAGTTGTTGGCACCTTTCGACCCGCAGGGGTATCTGCATCATCGAACGGGTGAGGATAACGGCGATGCTCATCTGAAGCGTTCGATCATGGGGCGCGAGGTTGTGGTGGCCGTCACCGAAGGGAAATTCGACTTTGGGCCATGGGAGCAGATTTTTTACGGAGAGTTCGATGGTCGGCGAAAAAAGCGTGTGCTGGTCAAAATTATCGGTGAATAGATGGTGAACCCTTAATGTGTATAGACTATCGCCTTGAGATCAGCGTCTTTGTGTGGTAAAAATAAGAGTAATTAAAACAACATATAAGAGGGCAAGGTTAAAAAATATGGAGACCATCAAGACCGCAAGTTTTGAATATCTGATGGGGTTGGCCAAAAAGAAACCCGAGGGCGGTTATCTCTTTACTCTCGACGGTCAGGACTATGCTATCGAAGATGTCCTGGAGATTTCCAAAATTGCAGAAAAACACGGATATATAGTGATCTATTGAGGAGGAGACGCGCATGACCAATCAGGAGCAGGCTTGCTATACTTTCGAGGCGGCAATTGAAATGGCCATCCAGATGGAAGCGGAAGGTTTTCGTCATTACCTGGATGCCATGCGAAAAGTCAAAAATAAACACGCCAGGGAGATGTTGCGCGAAGCGGCCCTGGATGAACTGCATCACAAATTTGAACTCGAAAAAGCCCTGGTTGAAGGGGCAATCGAGGGTGAGCACGTATTGGAGCGTCCGGTGCCTACCATGAACCTTGATTACGTGCTGAAAACCAAGGAACTCAGCCCCAACGCTGATGTTCGCGAGGCGTTGGCCTACGCTATTCACCTGGAGAAGGGGGCTCTCGACTTTTACCGCAAAATGACCCAGGGGTGCAGCGGTGCGCCTATGGCCAGTATCTTCGAGCGCATCGGAAACGATGAAAGCCGTCATCTTAAGTCCCTCGAAGACCTCTACGAAGAGCATTTCATGACAGAAAACTGATCTGGTCTTTTTCGAAACACGGAAAAACGACGCCACCCTTTACGGGTGGCGTTTTTTTTGCAACACCTTTATTGAGGCGAGGGACGGACCTGGGCCGGAATTGGCGCAGGGGGTTGTAACTGTTGGAATTTCTAATATAATTCAAAGGTAAGGGTGAAATCCTGAGTCTGGAGGAAGATATGGATTTTACAGCAGGGACTTTCTTTGCCGGTCATTTCGCCATGGGCATCTTTGCCCTCTATGTTGTGGTTGTTTCTTTGGTTCGCATTATGGCCGACCGTGAATTTATTCGACTGACCCAAATGAAACAGGTCTGGGGGCGAAAGCGAGGGTTGTTGTTCCATTTCGTTTCCAATGTGGCACTTCCCCTGGTATGCGGGGTGGTGTTTCTCAGTAGCGGGATTACCGGCACTGGGCAGGGGCTAAGGCCGTGGGCCGCCGGTCAGTCCGATCAGTTCACGAGCGATCAGGACGACAGCACGGAGGCATTTCTTCAGGCTTTTGCCGACCCGCTCCTGGAATCGAAAGGTGTAGCGGGTCCAGAGCATGATCTGTTCATGCCTTGATGGGTAGAAGGTAGAAGGTAGAAGGTAGAAGGTAGAAGGAGGCCAGGGAGGATTTCCCTGGCCTTTGTGTATTGTTGTTGCACTTATCCAATCACCAATCACCAATCACCAATCACCAATCACCAATCACCAATCACCAATCATAGTCGATGGATTCTAATGGTCCCGCGGTCGGCCAGGGTTTGCAGCCAGGCGGTGGTCCACTTTTTAAGCAGGGCCCTGGTCGTTGGAACCAGCAGGCAGAAGCCGAAAATGTCAGTGCAGAAGCCCGGAGTGAGCAGCAGGATTGCTCCAACCAGAACCATGGCGCCGTCGGTCAGTTCTTCAGTGGGTAGTCTGCCTTGGGCGAGTTCCTGCTGGATGCGTCGCACAAGGTCAAACCCCTGGGTTCGGGAGAGGTAGGCCCCGGCCACGCCGGTTAGAAGAATCAGTGCGATGGTGGGGGCAATGCCGATGAGTCCGCCCACTTTAAGCAGGACATAAAGCTCGACAACGGGGATGATTGTAAATGCCAACAGTAGTCTTATGAACACGTTTACCTCGTCTTTGAAAAAGTTGGGCAAAAAGATGGATCGCCGGTGGCGACTTTTGGTCAGTGTGGTTGGTTCATGTCTAAGTAACCGAAGATAAACTAAAAAAAATACTGTTCAAAAAATGGGCAAGTCGGTGGCTGTATTGAAGTGGCGCCTCCTCAGGGCCTCGTCCACATGGTTTTCCACAGTCTGTCCACAGAATGTGTTGACAGGTTCCGGAGGTCCCTGAAAGACCGTGGTTTTTTATCGCTTCCCTGCTCTGGAGGCTGCACTCTTGGCTTTTTGCCACAGTTGCTCAAGTTCTTCATGGTCGCTTTGCGAGATGGAGCGTCCTGTGGCAGAGAGTGTCTGCTCCACGTGATTGAAGCGAAAGAGAAACCGATCCAGGGCTTTTCGCAGGGTCGCTTCTGAGTCGATGTCCAGCAGACGTGCCAGGTTGGTAACGGCGAATAGCAGGTCTCCCAGTTCGTCTTCCAGGCCCTGGCGGTCTTCCTGGTCAATGGCATGTTCGAGTTCCCTTAGTTCTTCGTTGACCTTGGCCAGTGCTGCGCCGGTGTCGGGCCATGAAAAGCCGGCGCGGCTCGCCTTTTCGGTAAGTTTGTGCGCCCGTTGCAGGGCGGGCAGGGCCTTGGGGACTCCACCGAGGGTGCCTTGATATTCGCCGCGATCGGTTTTTTCCTGTCGCTTGATTCTGTCCCATTCGGCAGCAAGGGCTTTGTGGCTGTCCAGATTCAGGTCGCCGAACACATGGGGATGGCGGCGTTCCAGTTTGTCAGCGATTGCCGTGGCCACGTCTTGAATGTCGAATTGATTTCGTTCTTCAAAGATCCGGGCCTGGAAAACGACCTGCAGCAGCAGGTCGCCCAGTTCGTCACAGATGGCATGCGGAGCGCCTTTGTCGATGGCCTCGAGGACTTCGTAGGTTTCTTCCAGGAGAAAGGGCCTGAGGCTTTCCGGGGTCTGGGCCGCGTCCCAGGGGCAGCCGCCTTCGGAGCGCAGAATCGCCATGATTCGAATCAGTCGGTCCAGGGCGTTGGTGTCGTTAACCGTTTTCATAATTAAAATCCTGGTGTTGAGGGTGTCTCCTGTTCTATCTCAAGCGAGGGGAGAATGCAAGGCGGGGCCCTGGGCCCGGCAAATTAATCACTTGCATATTTGCCGTCAATAGGCTAATAGAAAAGCCTTCGTAGCCGGTCGCTTATGGCCGGTTTTTCCCCTTGACAATCGAGGGGCAGTCTTTATACTAGCGCTTTTCAGAGTGCGGGGGTGTGCTTTGCTCATTCGGATCGATAGAGTCAAGGATGAGGGGCTGGTCCTCGATGCCGAAGAGGCAGTGGAGACCTTTCCCGGGCTTAAAGAAGTTGCTGTGCAGGAAGGTTGCGAATTTAGTGCGCCGGTTGAAACTCACCTGCGAGTCGTGCTGGTCAGTGGCATGGTCGAGGTGGAGGGTCGGGTCAGCACTCGCTTGCGCATGGCCTGCAGTCGCTGTCTCGGAGAGTTCGAGCGTCCTCTTAAGGCTGACTTCTCCCTGACCTACGTGAGGGAGTTGCCCGAGGTAGAGGATGAGTCGGATGAAGAGGGCGTTGAGCTCAGTGCCGAAGAGATGGGCCTGATTCAATTTCATGGCGAAGAGATAGATTTACGGGGCGCCGTTGAGGAGCAGGTCATTATGGCGATCCCCGTGAGGCCCCTGTGCGGAAAAGCATGCAAGGGGCTCTGTGCCGAGTGCGGCGCCGATCTGAACGCGGGTGATTGCGGTTGTAGACGCGTCGAGTTCAATGTTAAATTCGCCGCGCTGAAAGATTTTAAAGCTAAACAGGATTAGACGGGGCTGCGCCTTCTGGCGCCTCCGTTCTGGTTGAGTTAAATACATCACGCCGGCTTCGGCCCGGTATAAGGAGAATTAATCCCATGGCTGTACCCAAGAAAAAAACCTCCAAGTCAAAACGCGATATGCGTCGTTCCCACGATAGCCTTTCATCCCCCGGAATATCTGTTTGCCCCCAGTGCAACGAGCCCAAGGAACCCCATCGGGTGTGCGCTAGTTGCGGCTTCTACAAAGGTAAAGACGTTCTCGGAAGCGAAGACTAAGAGGGTTGCGGTTGAAAAGTCGCATTGTTGTTGCTGTTGACGCCATGGGGGGCGATAATGCCCCCGCAGTAGAAGTCGCCGGCGCGGTCGCCGCAGCCCGTCAGTGGAGTATCCCGATTGTTCTGGTGGGTGATTCCGCCCGCATTGAGCAGGAACTGCAGAAACATCAGGTTTCCGGGTTGGATATTGTCATCCGTCAGGCCTCTGAAGTGGTTGGGATGCACGACTCGGCCTCTGATGCTGTGCGCAAGAAGAAGGACTCATCCATTCGGGTTGCCTTCGATCTGGTGAAGGCCGGAGAGGCCGATGCCGTTGTTAGTGCCGGAAATTCCGGAGCTACCATGGCTGCCGGGATGTTTGTTCTGAAGCGCATCCGGGGCATCGACCGGCCTGCCATCGCGACCATTATGCCCAATCTCAAAGACCAGACCCTGGTCCTTGACGTCGGTGGCAACGTTGATTGTAAGCCGCAGAATCTGGCCCAGTTTGCCATGATGGGCGAGGTTTACTCACGCCATGTCCAGGGCAAGTCCAGTCCCAAGGTCGGCCTTCTCTCCAACGGAGAGGAGTTGACCAAGGGCAACGAGCTGACTCGGGAGGCTCACCGCTTGTTGAACGGGGTGCCCTTCAATTATGTCGGCTACGTGGAAGGCCGGGATATCTTTAACGGCAATGTCGATGTGGTCGTTTGTGACGGTTTTGTCGGTAATGTGGTCCTTAAGGTTGCCGAAGGTCTGGCTGATGCCATAGGCAACATGCTGCGTCGTGAGATTGGCGGGCGGTTTCTGTCCAAGCTCGGCTACTTGCTGGCTCGACCCGCTTTTAAGAGTTTCAAAAAGAGGGTTGATTACGCCGAGGTTGGCGGTGCACCTTTGTTTGGCATCGAGGGTACCGGTATTATCTGCCACGGCGGATCAAGTGAGCGGGCCATCACCAATGCCATTTTTCAGGCAAGGGAGTCGGTCGCCAAGCGGGTGAACGAGGAGCTTGTTGTTCGGCTCCACGAGATGGCTGAGGCGGTACAGCATTCGTCGATCTCCCCGCAGGTGGTACCTAAAGACGGTTCCGCCGCCTAAAGGAGTTCTTTTTTTGAAAAGGGCACGCATCACCGGGACCGGATCCTATGTCCCTGTTAAAACCCTGACTAACGCTGACCTTGAAAAAACTCTAGATACAACCGAGGAATGGATTCAGACCCGGACCGGCATTCGTGAACGACGCATTGCCGCCGAAGGCGAATTGACCTCCGATCTGGCGACCAAGGCGGCGGAGCGGGCCCTTGAAATGGCCGGCGTTGCCGCCGAAGAGATCGATTACCTGGTCGTCGGAACGATCACCGGGGATTACCCCTGGCCGGCAACGGCTTGCGTGGTGCAGAAAAATCTCAAAGCCATGAACGCCGCGGCTTTCGATGTTTCTGCTGCCTGCAGCGGTTTTGTCTACGCTTTGGATGCTGCGGTCAAGCAACTCGAGGTCGGTTCGGCAAAAAAGGCCCTAGTGATTGGTGCCGAGGTTCTCTCCAGGCACATTGACTGGGAGGATCGCAACACCTGTGTCCTCTTTGGTGATGGTGCAGGTGCGGTGGTGCTTGAGGCACAGGATGGGGAGAATGGTATTCTCTCAAGCCATCTGCATGCCGACGGCTCTTACCTCGAACTGCTTTACCAGCCCGGTTTTTCGACCCGATACCCGGCAAGCGAGGAGGGGTTGCGCGACCGCCTGCAGTATCTGAAGATGCAGGGCAACGAAGTTTTTAAGGTTGCGGTTCGCTGTCTCACCGAGGTTGCTCTCGAGGCCCTCGAGGCCAACGGCCTCGAAGCCAAGGACGTGGACCTGTTTATCCCGCATCAGGCTAACCGCCGGATTCTCGAAGCCACCGCGAAGCGTGTTGGGTTTAATGAGGATCAGGTCTTTATTAATGTCGACCGGTATGGAAACACCTCCGGAGCGACCATTCCCATTGCCCTGGACGAGGCGAATCGAGCCGGTCGGGTCAAGGAGGGCGACCTGCTGCTTTTTGACGCTTTCGGCGGTGGGTTTACCTGGGGCGCGGTCCTGCTGCGTTGGTAAGAACTGCCGGTTGTAAAAACTGAGCTGACAAGGAGCTTCTGGATTCGATGATTGCCTTTGTTTTTCCCGGTCAGGGTTCCCAGAGCCCTGGGATGGGTAAGGATCTGGCCGACAATTTTACTGTTGCCCGGCAGGTTTTTGAAGAAGCCAACGATTCTCTTGGGTTCGATATCGCCTCATTGTGTTATAACGGTCCCGAAGAAGACCTCAAGCTGACGACCAATACCCAGCCGGCAATTCTCACTGTCAGTGTTGCTGCGCTGCGGGTCCTTGAACAGGAAACCGGGCTGACCCCCGGCGTCGCAGCCGGGCATTCTCTCGGCGAATATTCGGCGCTGGTCTGTGCCGGTGCCCTCGGGTTTGCCGATGCTGTACGCACGGTGCGCCAGCGTGGTGCCTTTATGCAGGAAGCTGTGCCGGTAGGGGTCGGTGCAATGGCGGCGATCATGGGCCTGGATACTGCGACCATCGAGAGCCTCTGCGCCGAAGCCGCCCAGGGCGAGGTGGTTTCTGCCGCGAATTTCAACAGCCCCGGTCAGGTGGTTATCGCCGGACACTGCTCTGCGGTGTCCCGTGCCTGTGACCTGGCCAAGGCCAATGGCGCCAAACGGGCCCTGCCGCTGCCGGTCAGTGCACCCTTCCATTGTTCCCTGATGGTGCCTGCAGGCGAGCGCCTGGAGGAGGTTCTTGCCGATGTTCAGATCGGCGCGCTGAGGGTTCCTGTGGTCAGCAATGTCGAAGCGACACCCAACAGCGACGCCGCTCGAGTCAAGGACCTTCTGATAAGCCAGGTCAGTGCCCCGGTGCGCTGGGACGAATCGGTAAAGAATATGGCCGAACTTGGCGTGGAGCGTTATATTGAGGTTGGCCCGGGCAAGGTTCTTTCAGGGCTTATCAAGCGCATAGCCAAGGGCTCGGTGGTGCATAATGTTGAGAGCACCGCCGGTATAAAGAAGCTCGAATCCGTAGTCGGAGCGAATTTTCATGCTTAAAGACAAGGTGGCCATCGTTACCGGAGCATCCCGCGGGATCGGACGCAGTATTGCCCTGTCTCTGGCCGAAGCCGGAGCCAGGATCGTTGCCTCGGCCCGTAACGCCGAGTTGCTCGAAGAGTTGGTGGGGCAGATTCAGTCACAGGGCGGGCAGGCTGTCGCTGTTGTCGGCGACGTTGCTTCAGGCAGCGATGCTGACCGATTGGTGGAAAAGGCCGTTGAGGCCTTCGGCCGTGTCGATATTCTGGTCAACAATGCCGGCATCACCCGGGACGGGTTGCTGCTGCGCATGAAAGACCAGGACTGGGACGAGGTGCTCAATGTCAATCTCAAGGGCGCTTTTCTCTGCACCAGGGCCGTCGCCAAGGTGATGAGCAAGCAGAGATTTGGCCGTATCATCAATATGTCGTCGGTGGTCGGCGAGATGGGCAATCCCGGGCAGGCTAATTACTGCGCCAGCAAGGCCGGCCTGATCGGCTTGACCAAATCTGTGGCTCGCGAACTGGCCCGGCGTAACGTGACCGTTAATGCCATTACCCCCGGGTTTATCGCCACCGACATGACCGACGCCCTGTCCGAGAAGGCCCGGCAGGAGTTGACGGCACAGATTCCACTGGGGCGGCTCGGCGCAGTCGAGGATATTGCCCATGCAGTTAAATTTCTTGCCTCGGAGCAGGCCGGTTATATCACCGGCCAGGTCCTCGGGGTAAATGGCGGGATGTATATGTAACCAGATCCGGTTTCCGCATCGGTGGGCATCGGTTCAAATAACCCAAAGGAGGTGAAGCAAATGGCTTCTATTGATGAAAGAGTAAAACAGATTGTGGCAGAGCAGCTTGGTGTTGACGAAGACCAGGTGACCAAAGAAGCATCGTTCATGGACGACCTGGGGGCAGACTCCCTGGATACCGTTGAGCTGGTGATGGCTCTGGAGGAGGAGTTCGATATCGAAATCTCCGACGAGGACGCCGAAAAGATTCAGTGTGTTCAGGACGCTATCGACTACATCAACGAGAATTCCTGATTTTGATGTAATATAGGGGAGGGGGAAGCAAGATATTCCTCCTCCCTTTATAACATGGGTCAGGCTTAATGTCTGAACCGCTATAAAACAGTAAATAACTGGCTTCTACAGGCAGTTAACATAGGCCGGGGTAAAAGAGAGCCAATGGAGGATAGATAATCATGCGTAGAGTCGTCGTGACGGGCGTCGGGGTGGTTTCAGCCCTGGGTACCGGGGTTGAGAAGAACTGGACCTCCCTGATGCAAGGACAATCCGGCATTGATCGCATCTCGCGCTTTGATGCTTCGGAACTGCCGACCCAGATTGCCGGTGAAGTCAAGGACTTTAATGCCGAAGATTTCATCAACAAAAAAGATGTCAAGAAGATGGACCTTTTCATCCAGTATGCCATGGCTGCAGCCGACCTGGCCATACAGGATTCCGGCCTGCAGATTACCGACCAGAACGCGGAGCGTGTCGGGGTTGTGGTCGGTTCCGGTCTCGGTGGCCTGCCGACCATGGAAAAGTACCATACGGCATTGCAGGAAGGCGGCTACAAGAAGATCTCCCCGTTCTTCATACCCATGTTGATTATCAACCTGGCCCCTGGCCAGATTTCGATCAAGCACGGTGCAAAAGGCCCCAACCTTTCACCTGTGTCGGCCTGCGCCACTGGAACCCATTCGATCGGCGATGCCTTCCGCATGATTCAGCGCGGAGATGCCGATGCCATGATCGCCGGCGGAACTGAATCGACGGTGACCCCGTTGGCTATTGGTGGTTTTAATGTGATGAAGGCTCTGTCGACCCGCAACGATGACCCTAAGGCCGCAAGTCGGCCTTTCGACAAAGGTCGGGACGGTTTCGTCCTCGCTGAGGGCGCTGGTATCGTGGTCCTTGAAGAGTACGAAGCAGCCGTCAAGCGCGGCGCAAAAATTTACGGAGAGGTTTCCGGCTACGGTCTGACCGGCGATGCCCATCACCTGACCGCCCCCGCTCCCGGTGGCGAAGGCGCGGCGCGCTGCATGAAGATGGCCCTGGATACTGCCGGGGTGGCCGCCGATGAGGTCGACTACATCAATGCCCACGGAACCTCTACCCACTTTAACGACCTTTACGAAACCATGGCGATCAAGTCGGTCCTTGGCGACCATGCCAAGAAGGTCATGATCAGTTCGACCAAGAGTATGACCGGCCATGCCCTCGGTGCTGCAGGTGGGATCGAGGCGGTGTTCAGTCTGCTTGCCATGGACCGCGGAGAAATTCCGCCTACCATAAATTACCAGGATGCCGACCCCGAGTGTGACCTTGACTATGTGCCCAATGAAGGACGCCAGGCGCAGGTGCGGGTTGCCATGTCCAACTCTTTCGGCTTCGGCGGCACCAACGCCTCCCTGCTGTTTAAAAAGGTATAAGGAATCGCGGTATGTTTATTATTGCCAGTGATCACGGTGGGCTCGAGCTTAAAGAACTGGTGAAGACGTTCCTTGAGGAGAGGCAGGTTGCGGTCCGCGATCTGGGTACCGGAAACAGCGAGTCCGTCGATTATCCTGATTTCGGCGAAAAGGTGGCCCGCGCGGTTTCAAGGGGCGAAGCTGAAAAAGGAATCCTGATCTGTGGAACCGGCATAGGGATGTCCATCGTTGCCAACAAGTTCCCCGGGGTGCGCGCAGCCCTGATCAACGATGAGTTTACCGCCCGCATGTGCAAGGAACACAATAACGCCAATATCATCGTCATGGGGGGGCGGGTTCTGGCTCCCGAGGTCGCCAGAAAAATGGTTGCTGCCTGGCTTGATACGGCGTTCGAGGGAGGCCGGCACCAGCGGCGCCTCGACAAGATCGCCCAGATTGAACAAGAGGTTCAAAAAGGGCAGATCTGACGGCTGATCAGCCGAATGGGCAGGCCGAGGGCCTGCCCATTCGTTTTCCACCAGTTTCATTTTTGTACCAGCGGCCCGTTTCCGCCACCGGAGGATTTAAGATGTCCCAAATGCTGACCCAATTTGACCCTGAAATTGCAGCCACCATCACCCGCGAGACCGAACGCCAGGAGTACAGCCTGGAGTTTATTGCATCGGAAAACTTCGTCAGCGAGCAAGTGCTCGAGGTGCAGGGCTCGGTTCTCACCAACAAGTACGCCGAGGGCTATCCCAGCAAGCGTTATTACGGCGGCTGCGAGTTCGTCGATGTCGCCGAGCAGCTCGCCATCGACCGTGCCAAAGAACTCTTTGGCGCCGAGCATGCCAATGTTCAGCCTCACTCAGGCTCCCAGGCAAATATGGCGGTGTATTTTTCCGTCTGCAAGCCCGGCGACACCATCCTCGGTATGAACCTGGCCCATGGCGGCCACCTGACCCACGGTTCGCCGGTCAATTTCTCAGGCAAGCTCTTCAATATCGTCCCTTACGGGGTTAAAGAAGAGACCGGCACCATTGACTATGAAGAGGTCGAGCGCCTGGCCGTTGAGCACAAGCCGAAGCTCATCGTGGTCGGTGCCAGCGCCTATGCCAGAACCCTGGACTTTCCCGCCTTCCGCAAGATTGCCGACCAGGTCGGGGCCATGGTGATGGTCGACATGGCCCATATCGCAGGGCTTGTCGCGGCAGGCGAGCACCCCAGCCCGATTCCTTACGCAGAATTCGTCACCACCACCACCCACAAGACTCTGCGCGGCCCCCGCGGCGGCATGATCCTGTGCAAGGAAGAGTTTGCCAAGAAAATTAACAGCAATATCTTCCCCGGAATTCAGGGCGGACCGCTGATGCATGTGATCGCTGCCAAGGCTGTAGCCTTCAAGGAGGCCCTGCAGCCCGAGTTCAAAGGGTATGCTCAGCAGGTGGTCAAAAACGCCCAGGCTCTGGCTGCAGCATTGGTCAGGGAGGGCTTCAAGCTGGTCTCTGGGGGCACCGACAATCACCTGATGCTGCTTGATTTTACCGGCACCGAGTTGACCGGAAAGGTGGCTGAAGAGACCCTGGAGAAAGCTGGCATCACAGTCAACAAGAATGCCGTGCCCTTTGACACCCGGTCGCCTTTCGTCACCAGCGGTGTCCGGATCGGCACCCCTGCAACGACCAGTCGCGGCCTTAAAGAGGCCCAGATGGAGCAGGTCTCAGCCTGGATCGGGCGGGCGCTGAAGAATATCGACAACGAGGCCGAACTGGCCGCCATCCGCGCCGAGGTGAAAGAGCTTTGCAAAAACTTTCCCTTGTACGCACATCGTCTAGGCTAAATGGACCGTCCGTCCTGGGAAGAATATTTCATGGAGATCGCCAGCCTGGTGGCCAGACGCTCGACCTGTCTGCGCCGCCAGGTCGGTGCCGTGGTGGTTAAGGAAAAAAATATCCTCGCCACCGGCTACAACGGTACTCCGTCCGGCATCACCCATTGCTCAGAGGTCGGGTGCCTGCGTCAGAAGCTTGGGGTCCCTTCGGGAGAGCGGCATGAGCTGTGCCGGGGGCTCCACGCCGAGCAGAATGCCATCATCCAGGCCGCCAAGCATGGTGTGAATATTGCCGGGGGGACCATCTACTGTACCAATTCGCCTTGCGTCATCTGCTCCAAGATGATCATTAACGCCGGAGTCGATCGAGTCATTTTTCTCGAGGGATACCCGGACGAGCTTTCCCGGCAGATGCTCGATGAATCGGGAATAGAGGTTTGCGCCTTTGGTGATCTCCCCCCCGGCGCCAAGGAGGATGGTCCATGAAATGCCCCTTCTGCAGCTTTGCCGACACCAAGGTTATCGATTCACGCCTCGGCAAGGAAGGCAACAATATCCGCCGCCGCCGCGAATGCGCCGATTGCGGCCGCAGATTTACCACCTACGAGAGGGTCGAAGAAACCCTGCCGCTGGTGATCAAGAAGGATGGGCGCCGCGAACCTTTCGATCGCCAGAAAATCATCGGCGGAATCAAGCGCGCCTGCGAGAAACGTCCGGTCTCGATTGCCACAATTGAAAAGGTGGTCGATGGGTTGGAAGTTTTCTTTCAGGAGTGTGGCGACAAGGAGGTCGATTCCAGTCGTATCGGTGAGGCGGTTATGAAGGCCCTTCACGAGATCGACCAGGTCGCTTACGTGCGATTCGCCTCGGTGTACCGCCAGTTCAAGGACATTACCGAGTTCATGTCTGAGTTAACCGAAATTCTGGCCCAGGGCGGCCGCAATTCCCACTCTTGATTTCCCCTTGCCCGTAGCGGAGCAACATGGCTGAGGCCGAAAAAATCATGCACCAGGCCCTGGCCCTGGCCCGTCGTGGCGAGGGGCGCACGCGCCCCAACCCGGCCGTCGGGTCGGTTGTGGTCAGCAACGGACAGGTCGTCGGTGAAGGGTTTCACCCCAGGGCCGGCGAACCTCATGCCGAAATCTTTGCCCTGCGCCAAGCCGGGGGAAAAGCCAGGGGAGCCGACCTTTACGTGACCCTTGAGCCCTGTTCCCATCAGGGGCGCACCGGGCCCTGCGCCGATGCGGTCATCGCTGCTGGCATCGGTCGGGTCTTTATCGGCACCAGCGACCCAAACCCCCAGGTCAGCGGCCGGGGCATTGCCCGGATGCAGCAGGCAGGGCTTGTCGTGCAGGTTGGGATTCTGGAGCAGGAATGTCGGCGGTTGATCGCGCCCTTTGCCAAGCACGTTACCCAGGGAGTGCCTTTGGTCACTCTTAAGGCTGCCCTGACCCTCGATGGCAACTGCGCCACGGCAACGGGAGATTCCCAGTGGATCTCCAATGAGAAAAGTCGCCAACAGGTGCATCGGGTGCGTGACAAGGTTGATGCCATCATGGTCGGCATCGGCACCGTTCTCAGGGATAATCCCCGGCTCACCACTCGGCTGCCCGAGGGCGGTCGCGACCCGCTGCGGATTGTCGTCGATGGACGGTTGAGAATCCCCGAAAATGCCGCGATTCTTGACCTGGAATCGGCAGCGGCCACGGTTATTGCCACCACCGCGCGGGCTCCGCAGGACAAAGTGCAACGCCTTCAAGGGCGGGGTATCGAAGTCTGGCAGCTGCCCGAAGCCGAAGGCCACCTCGACCTGCGGGTTCTGATGCGCCGGTTGGGCGATAGCGGAATCCAGAGTCTGCTTCTTGAGGGGGGCAGCGGACTGAACAGCGCAGCCCTTGCTTGCGGCATAATCGATAGGGTGATGCTGTTTATGGGGCCCAAACTGCTGGGCGGTTTTGGGGGCAAGGGCCTGTTTGCCGGGTCCGGGGTCGAGCGTTTATCGGATGCCTTCGAACTCGACCAGATCAGGGTGAGCCGATTTGATAACGACATCCTTATTGAAGGGGAGGTGCGCAGATGTTCACCGGACTGATCGAGGACCTCGGAACCCTCAGGGAGCTGCAGCGTAGCTCTCAAAGTGTTCGGCTGACCGTGGCCACCGGGTTGCCGATGGCCGAACTGGTTCTGGGAGAAAGTATTGCCGTTAACGGCATCTGCCTGACCGTGGTCTCCTTTGGCGATGGTCAATTCTGCGCCGACGTTTCCCCTGAAACCCTCGACAGATCAACCCTTGGCGAGCTTAAGCCGGGCAGCCGGGTCAATCTGGAGAGGGCCCTGAGGCTCAGCGACCGGCTCGGCGGTCACCTGGTCAGCGGCCATGTGGACGGGCTGGCAACGATCACCGAACGGGTGCGTGACGCCAATGCCGTCCGTTTCACCTTTCGCATCCCACCGGCTCTCAGCCGCTACCTGATCGAAAAAGGGTCGATTGCCGTTGAGGGTATCAGTCTGACCATCAACCAGGTGAGCGCCGAAACCTTCGGTGTTTCGATCATCCCTCATTCCCTGGCCATGACAACCCTGCACCACCGCCAGCCCGGCGACCGGGTCAATATCGAAACCGACTTGATCGGCAAGTATGTTGAACGGCTGATCAAGGGGGCGTCCGAGGATCGTAAGCAAGGGTCTATCGGGGTCGATTTTCTTGCCAAGCACGGATTTCTGTGACATATTTACCAGTCACACAAAGGATTTGCATTATGCCAATAGCTAAAATCGAAGCAGCCCTCGAAGATATCCGCAAGGGTAAAATGGTGATTCTGGTCGATGACGAAGACCGGGAAAACGAAGGCGACCTCGCCATGGCCGCCGAGCTCGTGACCACCGAGGACATCAACTTCATGGCCAAAGAAGGGCGCGGGTTGATCTGCCTTTCACTGAGCGAAGATCGCGCCGATTATCTCGATCTGCCTCTGATGGTGCAGGACAACACCTCCTCCTTCGGCACCGCATTTACCGTATCGATTGAGGCACGTCGCGGGGTGACTACCGGCATCTCCGCAGCGGACCGGGCCCAGACCATCAGGGTGGCCATAGCCGATGAATCGACGGCCGGCGACCTGGCCCGTCCGGGCCACGTCTTTCCCTTGCGCGCCAAAAAGGGCGGGGTACTGGTGCGCGCCGGACAGACCGAAGGGTCCGTCGATCTGGCCCGCCTTGCCGGGCTCAAGCCGGCCGGGGTGATCTGCGAAATCATGAACGATGACGGTACCATGTCACGGATGCCTCAACTTCAGGAGTTTGCCGAAACCCATGACCTCAAGATTGTCACCATAGCTGATCTGGTCGAGTACCGCATGCGCAAAGAAATGCTGGTGCGCCGAGCGGCGGAAACCAAGTTGCCGACCCTCTACGGTGGTGATTTCAAGGCCATCGTCTATGACAACGACGTTGATGAATCCCAGAACCTGGCCCTGGTGAAGGGCGAAGTCAAGCCCGATCAGCCGGTGCTGGTGCGGGTGCATTCCGAATGCCTGACCGGCGATGTTTTCGGCTCCCAGCGTTGCGATTGCGGCGATCAGTTGCAGGCGGCTATGGCGCAGATCGATGAGGAAGGAGCCGGGGTGATTCTCTACATGCGCCAGGAGGGCAGGGGAATCGGCCTGATCAACAAGCTGAAGGCCTACGCCCTGCAGGACGAAGGTCACGATACCGTAGAGGCCAACGAGGCCCTTGGCTTTAAGGCCGATCTGCGCGATTACGGTATCGGCGCCCAGATGCTCGCAGAGTTGGGGATTCGCCAGATCCGCCTGATGACCAACAACCCCAAAAAGATCGTTGGTCTCGAAGGCTACGGTCTGGAAATCGTCGAGCGGGTATCTCTCCAGGCACAACCGACCGGGGAGAACCTCAATTACCTTAAAACCAAGCGCGAAAAACTCGGGCATCTACTTGAAAATTTGTAACTAATTTTCTGGTTAAAGGTTAAAGGTTAAAGGTTAAAGGTTAAACCTAGCCCCTAGCCCCTAGCCCCTAACCATGAATTTACATTTATCAGGAGCTTTGCCATGACCAAGATCATTGAGGGAACCCTTGATGCCAAGGGGGGGAAATTCGGCATTGCGGTGAGCCGTTTCAACAGCTTTATCTGCGACCGTCTTGTCGAGGGGGCTGTCGATGCGCTGGTGCGACACGGCGCCGCCAAGGATGATATAGATATTGTTCGCGTCCCGGGCGCCTTTGAGCTGCCCATGGCCGCTAAAAAAATGGTCGAAGCTGATCGTTACGACGCCGTCATTTGCCTCGGCGCCGTGATTCGGGGGGCGACTCCCCACTTCGATTATGTCAGCGCCGAAGTTTCCAAGGGGATTGCCTCGGTCAGCCTCGACGCGGGGGTGCCCGTAGCTTTCGGGGTGCTGACCACCGATAACATCGAACAGGCCATCGAAAGGGCAGGGACCAAGGCTGGCAACAAAGGGTTCGAAGCCGCCGTCACTGCCATCGAAATGGTCAACCTCATAAAGGCCATTTGATCTTCATGAAAAAAGGTTCCCGTCGTACCGGGCGCGAGTACGCCCTTAAAGTCATTTACAGCATGCAGGACCAGGAAGGTTCGGTGACCGAGGTCCTGGATGATTTCTGGAAAAACTTTCGCTTTCGGGAGGATCTCCTCGGGGAACCCCTCGATGAGGTGGATGAGCCGCTGCCCCCTGCCGACCAGCGCTTTGCCGAAGAGCTTGTGCTTGGAGTTGCCGAGCATCTCGAGCAGATCGACACGACCATCGAGAAGTTTTCCACCAACTGGGCTCTTGACCGCATGGCCCGCGTCGACCTGTCGTTGTTGCGTCTGGCGACCTACGAACTGCTCTATCGGCCCGAGATTCCCACCCGCGTGGTCATTAACGAAGCAATCGAGATCGGCAAAAAGTTCGGCACCAAAGACACTCCCCCTTTTATCAACGGTGTTTTGGATCAGGTTTCCCGTCAATATCGATCAGCGGAGCAATGACCCCGTCTCAAGTTTTCGATCTTCCTGCCGACCGCATGGACGCCGCGGTCGTGGCAGCGTTTTTTTTTGAAGACCAGCGCCCGGTGCTCGGTCCGGCGGCGCTGCTCGACTGGCGGTTGAACGGCTTGCTCACCAATATGCTTACCGTCCAGCAGGTCAGCGGTTCTGTGGGGGAGCATGTTCTGGTTCCAAATAACGGCAAACTCAGCGCCTCCAGGGTGTTGTTTGTCGGCGGGGGACGTTGGGCCGAGCTTGACAAGAAAGCGTATCGGCGGCTGATCCGCCACCTGATCGATACCTGTCGACAGGCTGGATTTTCGCAGATGGCCCTGTGCCTCGAGCCCATCGAAGGGATGGATTTGACCGAACTGAACCTTATAGTGGTTCAGCAGGTCGAAGCCCTGAAAGATGAAGACATTGAATGTCGGTTGTCTTTTACCGGGCCGAACTAATGCCCGGTGCGGTCAGCCAGGTTTGTTAATTTCGGCCCTTTTGCCCGCAGTCGGCCGCGTGCCTCATTGTTTCAGCTATGGCTGTGCCTGCGGCGTGCGTTGACAACCACCAGAATAACTTGGAATTAATCGCAAGAAACGGCAGTCCGATTGCGGGTCACGGCTGCCGGTTCAGTAATTTATGATGCGAGAGGATGATATGAAAGAAATCAAGGCAGGCCTTTTGGGATTTGGGACCATAGGGACCGGAGTTGTTAAGGTCTTTCAGAATAACTGCCAGCTTCTGGAAGAGCGCCTCGGTGCCCGCCTGGTTCTGCACAGGATCGCCGATCTGGATATCTCCACAGACCGTGGGGTTTCACTGGCGCCCGAGGTGCTGACCACCGATGCAGCAGAAGTCCTGGATAATCCCGAAATCGATGTCGTGATCGAGCTGATCGGTGGCTACGAACCCGCCAGGACTTTTGTTCTGCGGGCCATCGAAAACGGCAAGCACGTGGTCACCGCCAACAAGGCCCTTCTGGCTCTGCACGGCGATGAGATTCTCGCCGCGGCTGCTGCCAAAGGGGTCGACGTGATGTTCGAGGCGGCCGTTGGTGGAGGCATCCCGATTATCTCCTCGATCAAGGAGAACCTTTGCGCCAACAACTTCCGCAGCGTTTTCGGCATCCTTAACGGCACCTGTAACTATATCCTGAGCCGCATGACCAAAGAGGGCGCTGATTTTTCCGCGGTCCTCAAGGATGCCCAGGACAAGGGCTATGCCGAAGCCGATCCGACCTTTGACATCGAGGGCGTCGACACTGCCCATAAGATCGCCATCCTTATCGGCATGTGCTTTGGTACCCGGGTGAAGTTCGAAGACATTTACACTGAGGGTATCAGCGCGATCTCGGCCCTTGATATCCAGTTTGCCAAGCAGTTCGGTTACAAGATCAAACTGCTTGCCATCGGCAAGAAGGATAACGGCCAGATCGAGGCCCGGGTGCATCCCACCATGGTGCCATTGAATTACCCGCTGGCCGATGTCGACGGCGCCTTCAATGCAGTGCGCCTGGTCGGCGATTTTCTCGGACCGGCCATGCTCTATGGCCAGGGCGCCGGTATGGAGGCGACTGCCAGTGCGGTCATGGGCGATGTCATGGCGATTGCCCGCAACATCATCGCAGGCATTGGCTCCCGCACCCCGGCTATGGCCTACCGGCCCGAGGCGATTCAGCAGCTTGCCATAAAGCCGATGGATGAGATCATCAGCCAGTATTACCTGCGCTTCGGTACCGAAGACCGCCCGGGTGTTCTGGCCCAGATCTCCGGAATCCTTGGACGCCACGACATCAGCATCGCTTCGATGATTCAGCCCGAACGCAAAGAAGGTGGCCCGGTGCCCATCGTTATCATGACCCATGAGGCCAAAGAGGCCAATGTGCGCGCCGCTCTCACCGAGATCGATGCCCTCGAGGTCGCTCTGGAGCCCTCGCGGCTGATCCGCATCGAAAATGAGCTCGAATGAGCTCCGGCTGCATAATTTATTGCTGACACCGAAAAAGGCGCCTTAATGGGCGCCTTTTTCGGTGGGGCAGGCCCCACCCTACGTTTTCTTGTTTTTGGGGCTATTTGTCGCTGGAGCCTGCCTTGGGTTTGGCGGCTTCGACCATGCGCCGAAAAGCCTCTTCACCAGAGAGAAAGCGGGTGATCTTAAGGCCCAGGCCGGCCTTGTCAATCTTGTGTAGAACCGCGGGGGGCACCCGTTTGGCCCACTGCACCGAACCTTCAAGGGTAACGATTTCTTCCTCGGGGGTCATGACCTCGACTGTAAGCCTGCCATGGGTGAATTTGGCGACAACGGTTTTTATAAACAAGCCCTCTTCTGAGACATCGGCGGTGTATGCCAGTTTGTCCGCAGTCGTCTCAGGCCCGAACCTGACCCGTAATCGTTTTCGATAGCGGGTCTTGTCACGTTTCTCGGGCATGGTTGTCCTCCTCCCTGAGTGAAAAGTGAATGTAAGCTAGGTCGAACAAGGCTGAGTTCTTCGCTCAGGCCAGCCGTTTGGCCTGGCGCAGGGCCTCATAGAGGACGATGCCGGCAGCCGTTGAAAGGTTGAGGCTGCGCACATCCTCAGAAAATATGGGGATTCTAATTCCCTGGTCGGGATTGGCTGCAAGCAGTTCTTCAGGCAGGCCGAGGGTCTCTTTGCCGAAAACCAGAAAATCTCCCGGGGCAAAATCGGCCTCGGCGTAGCTCAGGGTCGCCTTTTTTGAGGTGTACCACCAGCGGCTGCCGGCAAAGGCCTGCTGCAGCTCTTCCAGCGAGTCCCAGCGGCGGATATCCACGGTATGCCAGTAGTCGAGCCCGGCTCGCTTGAGCTGCTTGTCGTCAATGGAAAACCCGAGCTTGCCCACCAGGTGCAGCACCGTTCCGGTGGCGCCGCAGAGCCTGGCAATGTTTCCGGTGTTGGGCGGGATCTCCGGCTCAATCAGCACGAGGTGAAAGGGTTCTTCTTTGGTTTTGAATTTTGCATTTTGAATTTTAGATTGGTTTTTCATGGCCTACTTTGTCGAAGGTGTCGGTTTGACTCGCCAGCGGCGGTGGACCCAGAACCACTGGCTCAGGTCCTTGCGGACGGCCTGTTCTATGATGTTGGTCAGAAGGGCGGTGTTTTTCACCACAGCCTCTTCGCCCGGGGCACTGTCCAGGCACACCGCAGGTTCGGCGATTACCTGGTAGTGGAAATCGGCGGTTCGGTAGACGAAAACCGGCACCACGGGGACATCGTACTTCATGGCAATCTGGGTGATGATCGGCGTGGTGTACGCCGGACGATTGAAGAAATCGACGCAAACCGCCTCCTGGGGCCTGGTGTGCTGGTCGAGCAGGATGGCTATTCCGCGCTTCTCTGAAAGGGATCGGACGATCTTGCGGGCCCCGCGGCGGCTTTCGAGGCATCGGCCTCCCGCGGCCTCCCGCAGACGCAAGAAATAGCGGTCGACGTAGGGGTTTTTCATCCGTTTGGCGACAAAGTCGACGGGGAAGCCAAGGTGCGGCATGAAGAATGTCCCCACCTCCCAGAACCCGACATGGCCGGTCAGCAGGATGACCCCCTTGCCCTGATCATAGGCCTGGCGCAGGTGCTCGAGGCCGCTGAAGCTAAAGTAAGTGTCAAGATCCTTTTGGCCCTTGAACAGATCGATGCGCAGCATCTCAACCCCGCTGACTCCCAGGTGGCGAAAGACCTCGAGGATCAGCTGCTCGATGTCCTCAGCGGGTTTTTCCGGAAATGCCGCACGCAGATTCTCTCTGGCTATCTTGACTTTTTTGGGTAAAACGTGACGGCTCAGTTCGCCAAGCCGTCGGCCGAGGTTCAATGCCGGTATTCGAGGCATGGTGCGAACCGTGGTCGCAAGGAGCAGAAAAAGGGCATATTCGAGGATGTTCTTGAAAAAGCGCTTGGGTATCAAACGGGTGGTTCCTTTGGCGTGTGAAAAATCAGAAGCGATGGGACCGTCAAGTTGCTAAAAGGTGAAATTTTAGCATGCACGCCGGGGCAGGGCAACATAAAGGGGCGAATAGCCAAAAAACACATGCTTCGACAGGCTCAGCATGAACGGATGGGGCGAAGGGATTGACCCAGGTGGCGAGTCCGTTCGGCCTGAGCTTGTCGAAGGCCTAGTACTCTGATGGCTGGTCGGGATGATGCTTCGACAGGCTCAGCATGATCGGGCAGGGGAGGGGATTGATTCAGGCACCGAGACCGTTCATGCTGAGCCTGTCGAAGGTCAGAGTCTGTGCTCTCGCAAAAAAAACGGGCCGCCCCAATATGCCATTGGAAGGGCCCGTTTCAAATCCAACTCAAATATTGCGGAAAAACTATTTCTGGCTGGCGGCCAGTGCCTGGTCAAGGTCGGCAATGATGTCTTTGACGTCCTCGATGCCGATCGAAACCCTCACATAGTCAGGGCTGACACCCGCAGAGACCTGTTCCTCGGGGCTCAACTGCTGGTGGGTGGTGGTCGCGGGGTGAATGACCAGGGTTTTAGCGTCGCCGATATTGGCCAGGTGGCTTGCCAGCTTGACGTTATCGATGAAGCGGGCGCCCGCTTCGGCTCCGCCCTTGATGCCGAACCCAAAGATGGCTCCCTGGCCCTGGGGGAGGTATTTCTGGCCGCGCTGATAGTCGGGGTGGCTTTCCAGTCCAGGGTAGTTTACCCAACTCACCGCAGGGTGCTTATCAAGATAGCGGGCCACCTCGAGGGCATTCTCGCAGTGCCGGGGCATCCTTACGTGAAGGGTTTCCAGGCCCTGGAGAAACTGGAAGGCGTTAAAAGGCGACAGGCAGGGGCCCATGTCCCGCAGCAGGGTGACGCGCATCTTGAGGATGTATGCCAGGTTGCCCAGCGCTTCATGGTAGACCAGGCCATGGTAGCTTGGGTCCGGAGTCGTGTACTCGGGGAAGCGTCCGCTCGACCAGTCGAAGTTGCCGCTGTCGACCACGGCGCCGCCGATGCTGGTGCCGTGTCCGCCTATGAACTTGGTCAGCGAGTAGCAGACGATGTCGGCGCCGTGTTCGATGGGGCGAAAGAGGGCAGGGGTGGTTACCGTATTGTCGACGATAAAGGGCAGGCCGTTGTCATGGGCGATTTTGGCGATGGCTTCAAAATCATCCACGTTGTTTTTCGGGTTGCCGATACTTTCCGTATAGATCGCCTTGGTGTTTTCATCGATGGCTGCGGCAATGTTGGCCGGGTCGCTCGAGTTGACGAACTTTACGGTGATCCCCATGCGGGCAAAGGTGTGATGAAAGAGGTTGTAGGTGCCGCCGTAGAGATAATTGGTCGAGATGATGTTGTCGCCGGCCCTGGCAAGATTCATGATGGCCAGGGTGACGGCCGAAGACCCCGAGGCCAGTGCCAGGGCGCCGACGCCGCCATCGAGTTCGGCCAGGCGCTTTTCGAGCACATCGGTGGTCGGGTTCATCAGGCGGGTGTAGATGTTGCCCATCTCCTTGAGCCCGAAGAGATTCGCGGCATGTTCCGACGAATTGAAGACGTAGGAGCTTGTCTGGTAAATGGGCACGGCCCGCGAGTTGGTTGTCGGGTCGGGTACCTGGCCGGCGTGCAGGGCTTTAGTGCCGAGGCTGTACTTGGTCTCTTCGGACATGGGAAACTCCTTTTCTTTAGTTTTTAAGTGTAAAGAGAAAATGGTTTCGCTACATAAAAGATCAAGAATAAAGTGGCATGAATCGATATCATGACCGATCCGCTGTGTCAAGAAACAATTCGGGCAGTTGTGGCGAGCGCCCTATAAATCTATATCAGGATGTTCGGGAATCAAGTTCGGTGGGTTCATGTGATACCTGAATCCGTGAGAAAGGAGGTGTAAGATTTGTGGGAAAAGCGAAGATTTTTGTTTATGTTGCTGTGATTGTCCCTCACCTGCTTGTATCTGCAAGGATGTAGAAAGTAGACCATGCACTAACAACCTCACGGATTTAGGTTAATTTAAAAGCGTCATTACACAAATGCTCCAGGATCTTTGTCCTGAAAAATTCCAACCCACCGAAATGATATCATTTTGCACCTTAATTGGCATTGAAAACTTGAGAGAAACGGGCTGTTTGGGTAAGCTGAAGCCTGTGTTTTTTACCTGGAGACGAAATGGATGTTTTTTTTATAGAAGCGCTGGTCGAGGAGATGGCCCCGCAGCTGCGCGGTGCGCGGGTCAACAAGGTCCATCAGCCTGATGGCGAACAACTGATCCTGCGCCTTTGGAATGGCCGGGAAGAGCTGCGCCTGCTGCTCTGTGCCTCCTCCAGGGGGGCCCGGTTGCACCTGACAACCAGAAGCTTTCCCAACCCCTATACGCCGCCACGCTTCTGTCAGCTGCTCAGGGCGCGCCTCTCCAGGCTGGATGACCTCAGCCAGGTTCCCGGTGAGCGCATTGTGCGGCTCAATTTTAAAGGGAACCAGGGCGAGGACTATGTCCTTCTGGTCGAGTTGACGGGAAAACATGCCAACCTGATCCTGGTGGATGGCCTGGGGCGGATTGTCGATGCGCTCAAACGGGTCGAGGCCGGGCCCGGGCACAGGGCGGTGATGCCGGGGATGGATTATGCTCTGCCCCCCCAGGTGGAGCGCCGCCCCCTGGCTGATCCTTTGCCCGAGGTGCCACTTCAGAACCTGAAGGGCGAGGCTTATTGTCGCTGGCTCATGGACAACATTGGCCCCATGTCGCCGCTTGTCGCTAGAGACCTGGCCGCCCGGGTCTCCCATGGTGAGGCTCCAGATAACGTCCTGGCCGAATTTCGTGCTGCCTGGTTGGCACGAGAGTTCCACCCCTGTATTTACACCATCGAAGGCAAGGTGCTTCTGTCGCCATTTCGACTCACAGGGCTCAGGGCTGATTCGGTTGCCGAAGAAGAGAGGTTCTCCGGGGCGGCAGATCATTTCTACCTGGAGCAGAGCTTGGCCGAGGGGCGCCTGGGCGAGCAGGAAGATCTTGTTCGAAGGGTCAAGCGAGAACTCAAACGTCTGAAGAGCCGCCTGGCGAACATCGCCAAAGAACAGGAGCGGCTGGAAGATATTTCCGACCAGCGCAGGACGGGAGAACTTCTGTTGGCCCAGTTGCACCTGGTTAAAAAGGGGATGGCCGTGGTAACCCTGGACGATTATTTTCAGGACCCGCCGCAGCAGGTCTGTATTGAACTCGACCCCAGGCTCAGTCCCCAGGAGAATGCGCAAAGATATTTCAAGGGATTTAAAAAGGGGCGCCGCGGTGCCGAGCACGTGCAACGCCGCCTGGAGGAAACCGAGCAGGATCTGAACTGGCTGGAAAGTGTGGCCCTGGCACTGGAGGAGGTTTTAGAACCGGACGATCTGCTGCCGATTCGCGAAGAACTCGAAGAGGCCGGGCTGATCCGGCCAAAGCAAGAACCGGGGCGCAGAAAAAGCCCGGCA
>CALZIZ010000012.1 GCA_945787465.1 uncultured Desulfuromonadales bacterium | reverse complement strand
TTGAGTCTCGAGACGGGAGTGGCGGCCCAGACCCTCAAGGTTCTCGCCTCCCGGCTCACCGCAGCCCCGCCGCATTTTCAGCCCCACCCCAAGGTGGTGAAGGTACTTGAGAAGCGGCGCGAGGCCGTAGAGCAGGAAACGGGCATCGACTGGGCCACCGCCGAGGCGCTGGCCTTTGCCTCCCTGCTGAGCGAAGGCACACCGGTCAGGCTCTCAGGGCAGGATTCGCGACGCGGCACCTTCAGCCAGCGCCATTCGACCCTGGTCGACCATAAAAACGGCCGGCTCCACGTTCCGCTGGCCTTTCTCGCACCCGGCCAGGCGCCGGTACAGATCTACGACAGCATGCTTTCCGAGGCCGCGGTGCTCGGCTTCGAATACGGCTATTCGCTGGAGATGCCCGACGGCCTGACCATCTGGGAGGCCCAGTTCGGTGATTTTGTCAACGGCGCCCAGATCATCATCGACCAGTTTATCGCCAGCAGCGCTGCCAAGTGGGACCGCACCAGCGGCCTGGTGCTGTTTCTGCCCCACGGCTTCGAGGGGCAGGGCCCCGAACACTCCAGTGCCCGCATCGAACGCTTTCTGCAGCTTTGCGCCCATAACAACATGCAGGTCACCAACCCGTCGACCCCGGCCCAGCTTTTTCACCTGCTGCGACGCCAGGTCAAGCAGCCCTTCCGACGCCCGCTGGTGGTCTTCACCCCCAAGAGCCTGCTGCGCAACCCCCTATGCCGCTCGTCACTGGATCAATTTACCAGCGGCGGATTCTGCGAGATCCTTCCGGGGACAGCCGATCCCCAAAAGGTCAAAACGGTGCTGCTCTGCTCAGGAAAGGTTTATTTCGACCTGGTGGCCAAGCTCGAAGACGCCCCTCGGGAGGATGTCGCCCTGGTGCGTATCGAACAACTCTACCCCCTGCGCATCGATCTGCTGCGCAAGGCTCTCGAGCCCCTTTCCTCAGCCACGCGCTTCGCCTGGGTCCAGGAGGAGCCTCGCAACACCGGCCCCTGGTCGTTCATCCGCCCGCACCTGCGCGAGATCCTCGGCCTCGAACCCCAGTATGTCGGGCGCGACGAGGCCGCCTCCCCTGCGGTCGGCTCCCATCGGATTCACACCCTGGAGCAGAAGATGCTGCTCAAAGAAGCCTTGGGGGATTGAACGGGAAAAAAAGCATTTGCCGCAGAGGTCAGAGCTTCAGTGATAGGGCTGGCCCCACCCAGTGACAGTCCGTTCGGCCTGAGCCTGTCGAAGGCCTTGGGAATGTCTGAAGAAACGATGCTTCGACAGGCTCAGCATGAACGACCGGCAAAAGCTTTTTTTTGTGTCTTTGTGTCTTGAGCATGCGAAGAGAACGGGTGACAAGTTATTTGTTTCGCCAATGTTAACGTGAAATTCCAGCAATTTTGGATGGGAGTAACTCATGGATGTCAAGATCCCCGAAGTGGGTGAATCGATTTTTGAAGCCACCATCGCCAAGTGGCATAAACAGGAGGGGGACCAGGTTGAAAAGGACGAGATGCTTTGCGAGCTTGAGACCGACAAGATCACCCTCGAACTCAACGCCGAGGCGGCGGGCACGCTCTCTATAAAGGCCGCAGAAGGCGAAACGTTAAAGATCGGCGCGGTCATTGCCCATATTGCCGAAAGCGGGCAGGCATCCAAAGATCAGGAACCTGCCGCAGAAGAACCAAAACCCGCAGAATCGCCAAAGCCTGAACAGGCGGCTAAGCCCGCTCCTGCAGCCAAACCCGAGCCGAAAGCCGAATCTGCCCCCGCACCCGCTGTAAAACCGGCCACCCCCAGGAAGCCGACACCCATCGCAGCCGCTGCACCAAGCAAAGCGCCGACGCCGGAGGCTGAAGGACGTATCACCCGCACGCCGATGAGCCCGATCCGCAAAAAGATCGCTTCGCATCTGCTGGCCGCTCGCCAGCAGACCGCCATGCTCACCACCTTCAACGAAGCCGACATGAGCCGCCTGAAAGAACTGCGCAAACGGCATAAGGAGAGCTTCGAGGCCAAGCACGGCGTGCCGCTGGGTTTTATGTCCTTCTTCGTCAAGGCAAGCATCGAGGCGCTCAAGGAGTTTCCGGAGGTTAACGCCCGTATCGACGGCGACGACATCGTCCACCAGCACTTCTATAACATCGGCATAGCGATCGGAGCCGAAAAAGGCCTGGTGGTCCCGGTGATCAAGGACGCTGAAGAATGCCACTTCGCCGACATCGAACAGGCGATCGTCGATTTCGTCGACAAAATCAAAAAAAACCGCCTTGGCCTGGCGGACCTCGAGGGAGGCACCTTCACCATCAGTAACGGCGGCGTTTACGGCTCGATGCTCAGCACCCCCATCCTCAATCCGCCGCAAAGCGCCGTGCTCGGCATGCACGCCATCAAGGACCGCCCGGTGGCCGTCGACGGCAAGGTGGAGATCCGGCCAATGATGTACCTGGCCCTGAGCTACGACCACCGCATCATCGACGGCCGCGAAGCAGTCAACTTTCTCAAACGGATTGTCGAACTGATCGAAGAGCCCGAAGAGATGCTGCTGGAACTCTGAAGGGCAATTTTGAGTTTTAAATTTTGAATTCAATGACCACAGCCCATAATGCAGAAAAGCCCGGAGCGATCCCGGCTTTGTAACTATTCTAGGAGGCTGTCGGACTTGACGGACCATAACGAGAAATTGGATGTTCGAGACCAGATTTTCGAGAATTTGAGAGCGAATAGCAGGCTATTTGTCGAAAATTGTCGAGGATATGGGCCGATCAGCCGGTTTCGCAGTAGGTTCATGTTAAGCCCGACAGTCTCCTAGCTGCCCTGAATCCTTTTGTGTCAAAGTTGAAGGGTGGGTTTCAGCCCCAAAGCTCTGCGGAAATGACGATTGCTTCGTCAATGTCCGCCCGTCATCCCCGAGTGTTTTTGTCGTGGCTCCAGGTTTACGGCCCGTTTCGGGCTGAAATGGGCAGAATAGTTTCCTTTTTTCAAAGACCTGCTTATGCACTTGGCTCCAGTAAAACCAACCTTGAAGGTCATGGCCTGTAGTGGATTTTGCGAGCGAGAAGTCAGAAGGTAGAATGCAGAAGAAGGACTCAAGCTCTTTTTCGTTATTTCTCTTCTACCTTCTAAATTCTGTATTCTTAATTCCCCAAAATCAGCAACTGAATCAGGTAGAGATCGGTAGGACAAGGGCCAACCGGGGCCAACGTGAGTAAAGTGCATAAGCAGAATGACTTTTCCAGAAATCACCGGGGAGATGGAGAGCAAAAAAATGTTTTACTGACCACATCATTTAGGTAAAGATAGTATTAATGCGTAATATTTTTTTTACTCGGCATCCGAATTCAATCAAGGGCTATTATGAAAGAAACAAACCCACAAGTATTATTTGAAAAATTTGCCTCAAAATGGCCTCAAATGTTCAAAGATTTTTCCATTTCTGAATCACAGGAAATGGCAAACCAGTTAGTAAATTCATGGAATACCATCATGAAGCATTCGATGGAAAGTCCTGAAGAATGGGTAAAAACAATCACCGGATTTTACCAGGATCAGTATAATTTGTGGATCAATATGTTTAATCCATCTGCCAAGGGTGTAGTTCAGCCGGTGCGTGCTGATAGACGTTTCTCTGCCCCTGAATGGGAAGAAAGCCCATTGCACAATTATCTTAAACAGTCCTATTTGCTGACGTCTCGCTGGCTGACGGAAATGGTTTCAGAGGCCCCTCTGGATGACGCAACAAAGAATAAATGTGACTTTTATACGCGTCAGTATATCGACGCAATGTCACCCTCCAATTTCTCAATGACGAATCCCGAAGTGCTTAAGGAGACGTTGGAAAGCAAAGGCCAGAACCTGATTCAGGGCCTTGAAAATTTGATGCAGGATATTGATAAAGGTCGTATTAGTATGACCGACGAATCTGCGTTTGAGCTGGGCAAGAACCTTGCGACCACACCAGGGTCGGTGGTATTCCAGAATGAACTGTTACAGCTTGTTCATTTCAAGCCGATGACAGAAAAAGTCAATGATCGCCCTGTTTTGATTATCCCGCCCTGCATTAACAAATATTATATACTTGACTTGTCTGAACACAATTCCTATGTGCGTTATTGCCTGGAACGGGGCAACAACGTCTTTATTATTTCCTGGCGTAATCCCGATGAAGCGCTTGGGGATAAAACCTGGGATGACTATCTTGATGAAGGAACGATTCCGGCCATCGACGCGGTTAAGAACATAACCGGTGCGAGAAAAATCAACGGCGTTGCCTGGTGTATTGGTGGCACTATGTTGGCGACTACCATTGCGGTACTGGCGGCAAAAAACAAAAAACCTTTTGCGTCGGCAACCTTCTTTACCACCCTGCTGGATTTTTCTGACCCGGGCGATCTGGGTGTATTTATTGATGAGTCCCAGGTCAAGCAACACGAAAATAAATTAAAAGAAAACGGTGTCATGCCAGGCAAGCAACTGGCCACAACCTTTGCGATGTTGCGCGCCAATGATTTAATCTGGAACTACGTGGTGAACAATTACCTCAAAGGTAAAACCCCGCCACCTTTCGACATTCTTTACTGGAACGGTGATTCGACCAATATGACATCGGCCATGTACACCTGGTATCTGCGTAATATGTATCTGGAAAACAAATTGATCGAGCCAGGTGGAGTAGAGCTGTGTGGGGTCCCGGTTGATTTGGGCAAAATCGACTGCCCGGTTTATTTCCTGTCTGCTATTGAAGATCACATCGCCCCCTGGAAAACAACCTTTATTTCAACCGAGATTCTGAAAGGCCCGATGGAATTCGTGTTGGGTGCCAGTGGGCACATCGCCGGTGTGATTAATCCGGCCAACAAAAACAAGCGTAATTTCTGGGTTAATGGTGAAACAGGCCAGGGTGCCGAGCATTGGCTGGAGACTGCGGAAAGCGTTCCCGGCAGTTGGTGGACGCATTGGGACCAATGGCTGAAGAGTCAAGGCGGAAAAGAAATTCCTGCACCGGAACAGGTCGGCAATAAAGACTATCCGGAAATTGAAGCTGCGCCAGGCGCGTATGTTTTGGCCAGGACCCATTAACCAAGCAAAAGGTAGGCACCGCCTCCTACTCAAGACCATTTATTTTTTTAAACCAAAAGGATTATGAATGAAAGCGACTATAGAAATCGATGCGACACCCCAGGAAATGAGGACTTTACTAGGGCTACCCGATGTCGAGTCTCTTCAGAAAGAAATGCTGGAAAAAATGCGAGCGAAAATGCTCGAGAGCCTTGATAGTAATGACCCGGCGGCATTGATGAAGCTTTTTATGCCGATGCCTGACCAAATGAAGTCGCTCCAATCACTACAGGAGTCATTTTTAAATGTCATTGGAAAGGGCATGGATTTGTCTGGTAGCGAAAAGAAAGAAAAAAAATAGAGTGCCTTATTGCCAAGCCGTTTACCAAACGTGTGGTTTTTGATTGAACTCAAACCTCAACCCCATGGCCCAAGCGGTCATGGGGTTTTTCTTGTTCCTGTTTCATAATACAGTAAAAAAAATCCCCCAGCCCTTGCGGGATGGGGGATTGCGATCGAACTTCAACACGTTTGGTAAACGGCCATCCTGTCATGAAAGGCCTTCTCTTGTTTAAATAATTCTTTTACGGCACTTTGCCGGTCTCACCTTATGCCTGAAGGCACAAAATTGCCTTCCCAGCCTCAACATGCACGAAATCCGAGTCGGGGTAGTACCCTACCCCGCCGACCTTGAGGCCCATGGCGGTTTTGCGCAGGCTGGCCAGTTGTCGGCCGGGCAGGCGGATGTCCATCGCCTTGCCGTCCATGTGCAGGCTGTGCTTGGCCACCCCCTTGCTGTGCTTGCGCAGGCTGGCATTGGTCACCGGCGAGCGGTATCCGGAAATAATGTGGAATGGCTTGCTGGTCTCCATCCTGGAATGGATGGCGTGGAGCATATCGAAGAGGCTCGGGTCGATCTGGGCGACCTGGTTGGCCCGGTGATCACGCAGCAGGTAGTTGATTTCGTCGAGGGTTTCGGAAACGTAATGACCATCGACCCAGTAAACGGCCTGATGGAGAGTTTCACCAGTGTGCGTATTGTAGAGGCTGAGGGAACGCTCGGGAACAGTTGCCGCGCTGACCTGCGCCAGGGTCGGCAGGGGCATGATCAGCCCGGCTGCGGCGGCACAGAAGCCGACCTTGAGAAAATTGCGGCGGCTGGTTTGGGTTATTTGCTCCGAATAGGTCTCGGATTCATTATTCATTTTCATGGTGCTCCTGATTATCCAAAAATTTCATCGCTAATTCGCGACATTGGACTTTATCGCAAGCACCGTGCCGGTGTCAATCCCGGAACCGGAAACAATTTCTCCCGCTCGGGCAGGGGGTTGAAACTCCAAGGTTTTATCCAAAAGGCAAAGGACAGGTTGCTCTGGAAGGAAGGCGCACGGCAGGCCGACGGGGCGGTTTTCTGCCCGTTTTTTCGGCACCAAACACCTTTCGGCGCCCATTTCGGTCGGCGGTTGCCCGGCAAATAACCGGAACCGGGCAGACGCCGCATGCTGACGAACAGACTGTTATATAGGATTGGTCCGGGGATGGGCCTTGGTGGCAGTTTCGCCGGTCCTGCCGAAGCGGCTGTAGTAGGCGGTCACATCTTCCATAATCCTCGTGGTTTCCCTGACCTGGCGGAGGATTTCCCGGTAAGCGTGGTATTCCCAGTCGGTTTGGGTATCGAGGTTGATGCGCTGGGGGTTGCGTTTGGTGGTCATGGAGCGGTTTCGCCCGTCGGCCACAAGGAGAATCCAGGCATCGGAAATCCCCTCTTCGATGATCTGTTCCGCTTCGAGACGGCCCTGCTCGACCAGAAGCACCCTGGCATCAAAGAGTTTTGCCAGGCGACTGACCGCATCTGAATGCCGGCCAATCATGTCATAAGAACGGGCGGCATCTGTCACATCAACGAATATCACCACCTTGGCACAGCGAAACTTTTCGTAATCGACCAGCGATTGTGAGCGAATCATGACTTCGTCTCCAGATCGGGTTCTTAACTTCTGCTCATTTCCACGAAGTTTAAATACTAACGGTAAATGAACCTTGTGCAATACCTTACCGCCAAAAAAAGAGGGGTCCCCCCGCCGCCAGGAATCAGTCTGCACCAAAAAATTCCCAGGCGGGGGGGAAGGAGGAAAACCCGCCTGGGGAAAAAATGGGTTGAATGGGCTCTTTCAGAAAGGCCCTAAGCTGAATGAGAACTAAAGTCTTAGCAGGGATCATCCTCCGGCAGCGCAGGTTGCAGTTCGGGTTTGCTCTCCGGGCGCCTGAATCCTGGTGAGATGCCCTCTGACCATCTCCTCGAAATCTGCATCCCGGTCCCCCTGGTAAACGATGGAGGAGGCGATTTCGCTGGCCATGATCGCATACTGATACTTAGGCGGCAGACTGTCGATGCGTCGGCTGTATTCAGGGTTTTCCCGCAGCAGGCGCGGCAGATGGTTGAGGATGGCCTGATTGAACAGGGGCTGCCGACAGAGCTGGGGGCGTTTCTGGAAGAAATCGAAAAGCCTGCCGTAATGGCCGTTGATCTCGGTGCTCAGCGCGGCGGAGATTTCTGTAATTGAGCGGATGTTTCCGGGCTCGTTGAAGCGGCGGAAAATCAACAGGGCCTCGTCCTCGGCACGCTTTTCGAGTATCTCGAGCACGTCGGCGACATAGCGCTCCTTGTGCTGGAGAAACTCCTCTTCAGAGAGCAGCAGGTTGGCGATGATTTCATACGAGGATGAGATGACCCCGCATTTGTTGGCCGAAGCGTCGCGCATGATGATAATCCCCAGTTTCTGCAGCTCGACGCGGGCTTCGGGGGTGATAAAGGAGTTGGCCCCCTCGACGATGGCCTTGGCGCTCGGGGTGCCGTCTGCGGCGATAAAGCGCTGCCAGTTCCCAGCATCGACGGTCTCGGGGCGCCCGCCCGCAGGGATGAACAGGTCTGCGGCCACGGTAAATAGCAGGCTGTTGAATTCGCGATAGAACTCGTCGACGGTGATCCACTGCTCTTCGAGTCCTGCTTCGGTTCGCACGAGCTTTCTGTAGAGCTCGCGCAGCCCTTCGGTGCGGCGCTGGTTGCGCAGCAGCAGGTAACCGCCGACGTGCAGCGCCTCGGGGTCGAAGCCATCGAGATCGCTGCTGAGCAGGATTTTGCCGAGGGCGCCGTGGTCGGCCCCTGCAGGGTCGATCAGGGCCCCGGTGCCATCGACGATCAGCTTGATTCTGACCTGCGGGCAGCGCTCGAGCAACAGGCGCATGGCGTTGCCGGCCACGTCGCCTGCCGGGCCGCCGGTGAATTTGACGCTGAAGGGATCTCGGCGGATGTCGATGCCGAGTTCGGCCATGGTGATCTCGGCAAACTTGACCACCCCGGCGCTGGTCACCCCGAACTCCTTGTGGTTGATGCCGACCTGCTTGCTTGAAATCACCCCGATGCCCAGCATGTAACCGCGGTGCACCGACTGGCGCGCGATCAGCTCGACCATGGCGTCGTGCATGTTTTCATCGGGCCCCAGCTCGATCGCCTCGTCCTCGCCGTAGTAGTCGATAACCCGGGGGTCTTTGGCCCGCCCCTGTTCGGTGACGAAAATGTCGAAAAAGGCATTGATGAAGCCATACTGCAACTTATACAGGCGCCGGGTCACCAGGTCGCGGTCCTCGAGGTCGGCGGCATCGAGGATCACCACCATCTTGGAGCCGCCCTCGTAGATGTCCTTGTTTTTCAGGTGCTGGGTGTGGGCGAGAACGTAGTTTTCTCGAAAGATGGTGTTGGCGTTGGTAACGTAATCGTCCCAGCCCTTGGTCAGCACCGTGCGCCACCCCCCCCGGGCGATATCCGAGAAGCCGATGTGGTAGCCGGCGCCATGACGGCCGAAAAAGAAGGTGACCCGAAAGGGCCGCTCAGGCGGCAGGTCCGAGGTAAAGTCGGGGCCCAGCCCTTCGAGATAAACGGGGTCGAGACGAAAGGCCAGAGCCTGTTTTTCGGCCACAAAGAAGTTGGTCTTGAGGGTGTGACGGATCAGCAGCAGCGCGCAGCGAAACACGGCGCGCCGCACCTCGTCGAGATAGCGGTGGCCGGTATTGTAGGCCTCTATAGCGGCCTCGGTTTCCGCAAGGACTCTGGCATAGAGGGGCTCGCGGTCGCTTAACTCGGGGTCAAACCGGGTCTTGAACAGCCAGGCCAGCTGCAGCGCCATGTCGGGCTGGCTGTGAAAGGCCCGCATGACATCCTCGAAACCGAAACGGTCGGGTTGGTTGTGAGCCAGGTTGGTGTGGCAGAAGCTGATGAAGGCATTAACCAGCGAGGCCTCCTCCCCGGTCATCACCCCCTTGACGACGAACTCACGATAGGCGTGGGAGACAGTGGAGAGGATCTGGGTGTTGTAGAGCTCCTGCTGCAACCGGGTGAAAAGCTCCGAGCCTTGTTCCACCAGCCCGGCATCGCGGCTGCGCACGTAAAAAGTGCCAAGAAAATAGGGATGGACGCCGTTACTGATGGTCAGGCAGTAGGCACGCTTGACTCCGAGGCCGAGGCGGTTGTAGACCTCCATGATCTGGGTCAGAAAATCGATCTGCGGCGGATTGCCGGCGGCAAACATCACCCGGTACTCGCGGGGCCCCTGGGGATCCTCGGTCGGCTCGACGTTGAAGTAAATCCCCCCCTGCTGGGTGCTCTGGTAGTACATCCACAGCACCTGGGCCACCCGCCTGAAGGGGGAGATGCGCACGTAGTTTTTGTTGTTGAGCCAAAGCAGCTGCAGCAAACGATCAAGTTGGTCGAAGTCGAAACCGGGGTAACTCTCGCTCAGTGCCTCAGCCACCCCATCGCGGATTTCAGCGGGGATCTGCAACGCGCCGGCGCCGGCAATCGCCGAGTGGCTCTTACGGTCGAAATCAAAACGCTGCAGCTCAAGCCCCTCCTCAAGACCGGGCAGCGGGCCGTAGGACTGGGAGAACTGGGCGTAGGAGACCTCCCTTTCGCTCAGATTCCGCAGGGTGTCGTACAGCGAGCCGGGGCGGTTGAGCCGCGCCAGCACCAGTCGGCTCTCCCGGTCGGCCAGCACCAGGCGCTGGTCATGCCTGAGGGCATCGAGGCGCGAAGCCAGGGCCGCCACTGCCCCAGGCTCGTCCTGCATGGTAATGGCGAAATAGGGGTGCATCCGCTCCATGAGCCACTGCAGATTCTGTTCTGCGCTGCCACAACTGGCGCTGATCTGCTCGAGCACCTTGCCTTGAAGGCGTTTTATTGCCGATTCGGTCATCTGTTGCTCCTTTAGCCCGCAGGGTCAATCGTTCAGCGGAACGATCAGGGTGGGACGTTTGGACTTGCGCAGCAATTTCTCTGCGACACTGCCGAGAAAAGCATACTGGAGGCGGCCCTTGCCGTGGCTGCCCAGCACTATGAGATCGGCATCGATGCTGTCGGCCGCTTCGAGAATGCGCGCCACGGGGTTGCCGTGGTGAATCTCGATGTCGGCGATGCGCTGCTGGTCTTCGGGATGATCGACCAGCTCATCTTTGGCGAAGGCGTGGATTTTCATCCGGATTTCATCGCGCACCTCATCCTTGTGGGCCAGTTCCAGGTCGGCCAGCTTGTCCTCGCCCATCACCGTAGAGACATAGTTGAGGATCGCCGGTTCCATCTCCGGCAGCACATGCAGCAGGTGGATGCGAGCGCCGTAGGCTCGTCCCAGGCTCACCGCGTGGCGAAAAGCATGAGCGGCATTGGGGGTCAGGTCGGTGGCGTAAAGAACGGTTTTGTATTGAGGGATCACGGCCCTATCTCCTTCAGGCTTCAAGCGTTACGAGACTGTCGCCTCGACTACGCAGTTTCTGCATCGCGAAAATCACCCCCCAGAGCCCGAGGCCAAGAAGATAGCTCAGGTAGTGATTGTCCAGACCGATCAGGTGACCGAAAAACTCGGGGCGGAACATGATCGCCGACACGCCGAGCAGCAGCGGAATATCGTACCAGCGGTTTTTGGTGATGAACCAGCCCTGGGTCGCCGAGGCGAAGGCGAACATCCCCACGCAGGTCATGGCAAAGATGTAGAGAGCCAGCGGCAGGTTATCGATGCCGAGCAGCAGCATGTCGGTGTTGAAAATGAACATGAAGGGCAGTACTGCAGTACGGATATCGTACATGAACCCCTGCAGGCCCGTGGCAATGGGGTCTGATTTGGCGATGGCGCTGGCCGCGTAGGCCGCAAGCCCCACTGGCGGGGTGTCGTCGGCGAGAATCCCGAAGTAAAAAACAAACAGGTGAGCTGCGATCAGCGGCACGGTAAAGCCGTTCCACTCGGCGATGGTCACCAGCGCAGGGGCAGTCAGCGAGGCCATGACAATGTAGTTGGCGGTGGTCGGCAGGCCCATGCCGAGCACCAGGCAGGCTCCTGCGGTAATCAGCAGCATCAGGATAATGCTCCCCTGGCTCAGGGTGTCGATGATGCTGGTGATAAGCCCGCCGAGGCCCATGGTCACCACGCCGACGATGATCCCCGCCGCAGCGGTGGCTATCGCCACGCTGACCATGTTGCGGGCACCGGAGATCAGACCGTTGAGGATGTCGGAAAAGCCCTGCTTGAAGGCCGCCCCCAGGTCACCGCCCTTAAACTTGACCTTTACGGCATGCTGCAGCAACATCACCACCATAAGCACCAGGATCGAGCGGAAGGCGGCCAGATCCGGAGAATGGCGGGGGATGATAAGTTCGTAGAGCAGCACGAAGATCGGGATCAGGTAGTGCATGCCGGCGCGAAAGGTGGCAAAGAAGCGCGGCAGATCGGCCTTGGGCAACCCGCGCATGCCGAGTTTGCAGGCCTCAAGGTGGGTCAGGTAAAAGAGCGCGGCGTAGGATGCGAAAGCCGGAACCGCGGCCGCCTTGCAGACCTCGACGAAGGGAATGTTGACATATTCGGCGATGATGAAGGCCGCAGCGCCCATGATCGGCGGCATCAACTGGCCGTTGGTGCTCACCGCCACCTCGATGGCCGCGGCCTTTTTCGCCGGGTAACCGACCTTCTTCATCAGCGGGATGGTGAAGGTGCCGGTGGTCACCACGTTGGCGATACTCGAACCCGAAACGATTCCCGTCAGACCGCTCGAGAGAACCGCGGCCTTGGCCGGTCCGCCCTTGTAGCGCCCCAGCAGGCTCATCGCCAGGTCGATAAAGAATTTGCCCGCACCGGCCTTATCGAGCATGGCGCCAAAGAGCACGAACAAAAAGACGATGCGCGCCGAAACCCCCAGGGGGATGCCGAAGATCCCCTCGGTGGTCAGCGAAATCTGGCTGACGTAGCGCGACAGGCTGACTCCCTTGAAGATCAGAAAATCGGGCATATAGGGGCCGAAGAAAGCGTACATGCTGAACAGCGTGGCAATGACCGGCAGCGCAGGCCCGATCACCCGCCGGGCGGCATCGAGCAGAATCACCACCAGGAACACCCCGATCACCATGTCCCGGGTGCTGGGGCTGCCGATGCGACTGGCCAGGCCGTCGTAATCAATGGCGATATACAGCGCCGCCAGCGCCGCCAGGCCGGCGATGACAAAATCGGCGACCGGGATCTTGTGTTTCTCGCCCAGCCAGCGCAGCCCGGGAATGTTGACGTCCCGCTTCATCGTCGGATAGGACAAAAAGACGATCAGCATGGCGAACGCCAGGTGAATGCTGCGAATGTAGGTTGAATCGAGCAACAACCAGCTTGACAGGGACAGCTGGAACAGGGACCAGCAAAGGGCAATGCCCGGCACGGCAAAGCGCAGAGGCCCCTGGACCCGGCGCAGGCCGAGTTCCTCTTCCTCTTTCATGCGCTGCGCTGCTGCCAACCCTTCGTCCTTGAGGTCTTTGGCCTTTTCGGTCATATCTCGCCACTCCTCGGAGAAATTCGGTTCCCCTTCCCTGTCACCTGGCGTGCTGCGGGAAGAGCTTGTTTAAAAAGTGAACTGCTAAATCCAGAAAAAGTCCGACAGGGGGCCGAAGCGGCGCCCCCTGCCAGGCTGGGGGTGTTTATTTAAGCAGACCGGCTTCCTTGAAGTATTTTTCGGCGCCGGGATGCAGAGGAGCGCTCAGGCCCTGGAGCATATTCTCCTTGGTCAACACTGCCAGTGCGGGATGGAGGGTTCTGAGGTCTTCAATGTTTTCGAAGACTTCCTTGGTGATGGTGTAAATCACGTCTTCGGGGACGTCAGCCGAGGTGCAGATAGTGGCCTTGACGCCGAAGGTCGAAACGTCCTCGGTGTTGGCAACGCCGGGATAGTGGGCTACGGGAATCACCGAAGGGGCATAGTAGGGCTGCTCTTTAACCAGTTGCTGCACCAGTTCGTCAGCAACGGGGACGAAACTCACCTTGCGGGCGCCGGCCACGGCTTCCTTGATCGAACCGTTGGGGTGACCAACGGTGTAGAAGTAGGCGTCGATGCGGTTGTCCTGCAGCATGCTGGCCGCTTCGGAGGGCTTGATCCCTTCGGCGCGCAGGTCTTTGTCGACATCGATGCCGGCGGTCCGGAACAGGTCGGTGGCATTGACCCGCTGGCCGGTGCCGGGAGCACCGATGTTGACGATCTTGCCCTTAAGGTCGGCGACGCTCTTGATGTTCTTATCCGCTGCGGCGAGCAGGGTCACCGATTCGGGGTGGATGGCGAAGACGGCGCGCAGTTTTTCCTGGGGCTTGCCTTCCCATTCGCCCAGTCCCTTGTAGGCCTGGTACTGCAGATCCGACTGCACCACGCCCATCTCCAGGTCACCGTTCATCAGCGCGTTGACGTTGAAGACCGAACCGCCGGTGGACTCCACGGTCATGCGAATGTTGTATTCCTTGCGCTTCTTGTTAACCAGCTTGCTGATAGCCCCGCCGGTGGGGTAGTAGACGCCGGTGACGCCGCCGGTACCGACGGTAACGAATTGCGGGGCTGCGAGGGCATCGCCGAGACCGACAGTGACCAGGGCCATGGAGCACAAAAAGACAGCCAGTTTTTTCATTTTCTCTCTCCTTCTTGTTGATATGGGTTCTGGGCTGGCAAGGGTGAAGGCAGCCTGTAGGCCTTCAATATTCCGCCTGATTTAGAAATTCATATCAGCAAGGGGTATACCACTTTGGACTCAGGGCACATAAGGCACTGTAATGACACCAAAAAACGTGGTTCTACCTAGGGCTGACGCACCCCGGCAAAGGCCATAACCAATGGAATGGAAAGCTTGACCCGAAGGATTTTTTGCATTTAATTTCAGGTAGATGGGACAACATAACCAGGGTTATGACCATAACCCTGGTTATGCCCTTTCGAAAGAGGGGTTTTTCCGAATCTGTCAGGGGCGAGAAGTAAGGAGAGAAAATGAAGAGCGTTAGCCTGAGGAGCAGACCTTGCGCCTCAGCTCTGGCCGGAGGAATTCAACTGCGGGACTGCTTGAGGCGCTTGCTCAGGGCGGGCTGGGAGATGCCGAGCAGCCGTGCGGCTATGGTCTGGTTCCCCTCGGCACGTCTGATCGCCTCGTCAACCAGCAATTCCGAGGCTTCGGCCAGGGTTGGCAGGCTCTCAACAGCGGCAAAGGGGTTGCCAGACCCGTCCGCCTCAGGCTGGCTTGCCGATGCGGCAGGACCCTGCCTGTCGATGGCATGAAGGAAGGTTTCCATCGAAAGAATCTTGGCGGTGTGAACGCTCACAGCGTCGTGTACCATCGCTTCAAGTTCGCGGATGTTGCCAGGAAAGCTGTAGGTGGAGAGCAGCACGGCGAGTTCCCTGGGGGGGGTGGGCCTTTTCTTGCCCAAGGCGTTGGCGGCCTTTTCAAGAAAATGCTCCAGCAGCAGGGAGATGTCTTCCTTGCGTTCGCGCAGGGGCGGAAGATGCACCTGGTGGGCCCGCAGCCGGTAGTAGAGATCCTTGCGAAACTGCCCGGCGGCCTGTTTTGCCGCCAGGTCCTGCTGGGTGGCGACAATGATACGCGCTCTGATCTGCCGGGGATGATCGCTGCCGACGGGAAAGAACTCTCCCTCCTGGAGCAGGCGCAGCAGCTTGACCTGGGAGGCCTGGCTGAGGTCGCCAATCTCGTCGAGAAACAGGGTGCCGTCGGCGGCCTGCTCGATCATCCCCTTGCGAACCGTGTCGGCGCCGGTAAAGGCCCCCTTGAGATGACCGAAAAGGGTGTCGGCAAAGACGCTGTCGTCCACGCCAGCCACGTTCACCGAAACCAGAGGGCCCCGGCCGCGCCCCAGGGTGTGCGCCGCCCGGGCAATCAACTCCTTGCCGGTGCCGCTTTCCCCGGTGATCAGGATCGGTTGGGTGCTTCTGGCAACCGCCTCGAGGTACTGAAAAATCGAGCGCATCGCCTTGTTGGCGGTGACGATCGGGCTGAAGGCCTCGGGGTTCTCCAGCCGGTCGGAGAGAAAACGGCTGCGCATTTCGCGGTTTTCCCGCTGCAATTCGAGCATGCGAACGGCGCGGCGCACCCCGTCAAGCAGGCGGTCCTCCTCGACGGTCTTGACAAAATAATCAAAAGCCCCAAGGCGCATGCATTTAACCGCGGTCTCGAGCTGGTTGAGGCCGCTGACCACGATGACCGCCACCTCGGGATGTTCCGCAACAATCATCCCCAGAAGCTCTTCGCCTGACAGATGGGGCATGGTCAGATCGAGCAGCACCAGCCCGACATCCTGCTCGGCCAGAAGCCTCATGACCTGGCGGCTGTCCTGACAGGGGATGAGGTGGGTGAGGCCACCGCGGCCTTCGAGGGTCATGCTCAGGGTGCGCAGCCACGCCGGTTCATCGTCGACCAGCAACACGCCGAAAGCGGGATAGAGCAATTCGTTCATTTTTTAGATTTCTCGTTACGGGGCGGCAGGGCCTGCCCCTGTAGCTGCCAGAAACGCTCGGCGCCCGCATGCAAAGGGGTGTGGACCCCGGTCAACCCCTGGGGCAGAGAAAGCTGACTCAGGCCGGGGTGCAGCGAGCGTATCCGAGCCAAACCCGGCTCGGAGAAGACGCTTTGCAGCGCCCGGAAGACCAGGTCCTCATCGAGGGCTCTCGAAGCCACCCAGATTTCCCCGTCCTCAAAAGAGGCAATCCCCTTGTCGAACCTCCGGTAGCTGCCGGCAGGGACCTCGACGGGAGAATAAAAGGGATACTTTTTGTAGAACCCCGAACTGCGAGCCGCTTCGCCCAGATCGAGCAAACGAATGGGCGCCTGCGTTGCGGCCTCCTGCAGCGAGGCGCTGGGGACTGCGGTCATCTGCCACAGGGCCTGGACCCGCTGCTTGAGCAGCTCGGGGACAGCCATGCTGTAGCCCATGTAGACCGGGGTGATCGCCTCCCATAAGCCAATCTGCCTAAAAAACTGCTCGGCGGTCTTGGCCGCCCCTGAGCCCGGAGGCCCGACAGCGACCCTGGCCCCCTTAAGGTCCTCGAGGGTCCGGACCCGGCTGTCCATCAAAACAGCCAGCTTGGCCACCGCGCCATGCATCCGTGCCAGGGCGCGCACCTGTTCGAAATCTTGCGCGAACAGATCTCCGGACTGGGCAAAAGCCATGTCCAAATCCTGCTTTTCGATCCGCGCAAGGTTGATCACCGACCCTCCGGAGCGTTCGACCTCGACCTTGATGCCAGCCAGATTCTGCTCGAGAATCTGCGCCATCTCCCGCGAAAGGGGATCGTAAAGACCGCCGGCAGGCCCCCCGCCAAAACGGATTTTGTCTGCGTCCCTCTGGCAGCCGGTAACGCCCATGCCCAGGAGCAAAACCAATAAAATGCCAAGGCCCAAGCGACGCCTTTTCATCAAATCACCTCTCTGCTGGTTGTCCCACCCCTTCGCGGCTGAAGCCGCTCCTACAAAAGCCCCGAAGCGATGGCCCGCCCCCTGTAGGAGCGAATTTATTCGCGTAACCCTTAGGCATCGGTCCCAGGAGGCTGTCGGGCTGAACATGAACCTACTGCGAAACCGGCTGCTCGGCCCACATCTTCGACAATTCTCGACAAATGGCCCTGCTATTCGCTCTCAAATTCTCGAATATCTGGTCTCGAACATCCAATTTCTCGTTACGGTCCGTCAAGCCCGACAGCCTCCTAGGCCGTTGATCCCGCTTCCTTGATCGGCAGTTTGAGCATGACCGTCATCCCCTTGCCTGGTGCGGAGTTAAATTCCAGGCGGCCTCCATGCTCTTTGACGATACCTGCTGAGATCGAAAGGCCGAGGCCGGTTCCGCCCTCTTCGCGCCGGGTGGTGAAGAAGGGGTCGGTGAGATGCTCGAGTTGTTCGAGAGCTACGCCGACTCCCTGGTCTTTTACCTCAAGGGCGACCACACCCTCCTCGGCAAGATAAACGGTGTGAAGGAAAATGCCCTGGCCCTTCTCGGTGAGGGCCTGGCAGGCATTGAGAACCAGATTAACCACCACCTGCTCTATGCGTTGCGGATTTCCCCGGAACTTGGGCAGTTCATCGGCCAACTCCACGGTGAAGTGTTCAGTGGCGTTGCGGATGGAATTGTCCACCAACCGCAGGGAGTCAGCCACCACGGTATTCAGGTCGACTGAGGCACTCAGGTCCGAGTCGTCGCGGCGGGCGAAATCCTTGAGGTCCTCGACAATGTTCTTGATCCGCTTGGCGCCTTCCTGCATCTCACTGAGCATGTGGGGGATTTCGTCGCGCATGCGCGAATAGTTCAGCCAACCCAGCTTGAAATCCCCGTGCTCGCGGGCGTAGGCGTCGAGGATCGGCTCGGCATCCTCGTAAGCTTTGATCAGGTGGGGCAGGTTGAGCAGAATCAACCCCGTTGGGTTGTTGATTTCATGGGCCACCCCGGAGACCAGGATGCCCAGGGAGGTCATCTTGTCGGCCTGAATAAGCTGCCGCTGGCGGATTTCGAGTTCCTCGATAACCCGTTTACGTTCGCCCACCTCTTTTTCAAGCTCGGAGGTGCGGTGGGCCACCTCCTTTTTCAGGGTCCTCGACCAGGCCAGGGTGCCCCCCAGTACGAGCAGCAAAGGAACGATAATCATGGCGCCGTAACGCACCAAACGCCACCAGGGGATGCCCGCAGGCTCCAGCACCCCTAGCCAGCGGTTGTGAATCTGCTGGTAACGACCGGTTTTCTTAAGGATCGCCAGGCCCTCGCTGAAGCGGCTAAGCATTGCTGTATTGCCCTTTTTTACCGCGTAACCGTATGGCTGTTCGGCTATCGGTCTGGCCAGAGGGGCAATATTGGTCAGCTGGAACTCCTCCACAAGGTACTCCCCCGGCAACTTGGCCACCAGGGCGCAGTCGTGCCGCCCGGAGGCGAGCAGGCGCAGGGCATCGGCCAGGGTGTCGGTCGGCACCAGGGTCGCCCCCAGGCCCCTCTCGAGCATGAAATCGTGCATGATGCTGCCGCGCATGACGATGACCTGCTTGCCGCCCAACCCCTCCACTGAGCTGATCGCGGGCCCGTCCCTGCGGGTCCAGATCGACTGGTAGACAATCGTATGGGGCGGCGAATAGTCCACCTCGCTGACCCGGTCGGGCGAGTAGGCCATCCCTTGCAGGATGTCGACCGTCCCGGCGGCCAGGGCCTTGCGCATGCTGTCCCAGTCGCCGAGGCGAATCTGCACCTCGATCCCCATCACCTCGGCAATCGCCCGGCTCAACTCCACGTTATAGCCCGAGGGCTGCCCGCTGCCGTCGATGAACTCGTAGGGGGGATAGTTGTGGTCACCACCGACAACGACGGGCGAATCCCCGACGGAGGCGCGCACCTTGGTAAAAACGCCGGCGACGGGGCAACACAGCAGCAGGGCCAGCGCCAGCGCCAGCGCCGCGCAACGGGTGGTGAGTCGGGAGGGGCAGATTCGCTTCAGGTTCATTAAATGACCTTGGCGGTGGATAAAACCTGGATCCGTGAGTTGGGGGCGGGAAAAGAGTGTAAGTGCTTGGCCTGAATAAGTGTTTCAAAAAATCTAAGGCGCACCCACAGGTTCGTCGGTGATTTTTTGAACGCTTAGGCAGGCCAATGACTTGCGCTATTGCCCGGTCAGAACTCACGGATTCAGGTAAAGCTATGGCCGAGAGACGAGCCCTCGGCCATGGCAATATCTAAAAGGAGTTGATCCGCCGGATAAAGGCCTTGAGCAGCCCGTAGCTGCGGTGGTTGAACTTGAAGGTCAAACGCGGCAGATGCAGCAGGTCGGGCTGATCCTTCTCGGCCGGCAGCGCCCCGGTCACCTGCAGGGTGCTGGCGGGGTCGATGATCTCGCTGAACTCGCTGGCCAGGGTTTCGACCTGCTGCGCCTCGAGGGGTTTATTGAGGCGAATCACCAGGGTGTCGCCGACGAAACGGCTCGAATGGTAAACCCGGTAGAACTCGTCGATCAACTCGACCGCCTCGGCCGCGTCGCGGGTAATGGTGAACAGGCTGAAATCCTCGCCGGAAATCAAACCCCGCTTGAGCAGGGTTTTTTTGATGAACTCGAACCAGGGCTCCCAGTATTCGCCGTTGTCGTCGTCGATCAGCACCAGGGGAATCGGCGGGTTTTTGCCGGTCTGGATCAGGGTCAGGGTCTCCATGGCCTCGTCGAGAGTTCCGAAGCCGCCGGGAAAGAGCGCCACGGCATCGGCCTCTTTGAGAAAGGCCACCTTGCGGTTGAAGAAATATTTATAGGTGATGACGTTTTTGCTGTTTTCCATCACCGGGTTGGTTTCCTGCTCGAAAGGCAGGCGAATGTTGACGGCAAAGGAGTTATCCGTTCCCGCCCCCTCATTGCCCGCCTGCATGATGCCCCCGCCGCCGCCGGTGATCACCATGTAGCCCTTTTCGGCGAGACTTCTGGAAAACTGCAGGCATTTTTGATAGATCGGCTCTTCGGGCTCGGTGCGAGCCGAACCGAAGATGGTGACCTTCTTGCGGTCCCGGTAGGGGCCGAAGATCTTGTTGGTGTAGCGCATCTCTTTCATGGTGGTGCGCATCAGCTTGAGATCGGCCAGGTAATCGCTTTCCTGTCCGGCCTTAAGGGCGCTGATGATCATCTCCCGGATGATGTGGGGATGATGAACATCCGCCTTGTCCATCAGGGCATCAATCATTTCATCGATCTGGTCATTGGTGCGGGAAAAATGCAGGTTCATAGAATCCTTCATCTCCAGAGTAAAATCCCCACAGCGGAGGAACAAGGGATTAAATTATAGCACAGAGTCGTCGATCCGCCCCATAAAAGCCTTTTCGCCCAGGCGTTCTGCCCGAATCAGCAACCCGCGAAGGCTCGACCCGGCAAAACGCTTGTCGAGAGCCAGGTAATGGCTGCGCAGTTCTTTTTCCAACCGGTAGAAGTCCTCCCGCATGGCGGGCGCGAGGCGGTCTTCGATGGCATCACAGATAAAGGTCACGCAGTTAAAGGGACGACCTTCGACCTCCAACAGGCAGCCGGCAGGGCCGAGAAAGGGACAGGTGCGGGAAAAGTCGGGTTCTGGCACCTGCTGCCCGCTTAGCAGGTGGCTGAGCACGTTGGCCAGGGTCAGGTGATTGCGCCCCCGCTCGCAACAGGCCCCAAGACACTCGGCACAAAGCCGCCCGCCGTCGCCGGCCTCGAACAACTCATGCAACTGTCGCTGGAGTCTGCCGATCTCTGCCAGATGCGGCGAAAGCCAATCCCGTTCCAAGTCATTTAAGGCTGCCACTTCCTGCTCGATGCGCTTTATGGTGCGCTGCCACAATTGCTGGTCGGACTGTTGTTTTGTCATAATGCTGACTGCTATTTTAACATCAAAAATATTTAGCCACAGAGATCACAGAGGACACAGAGAATCAGGGAGAAGAGTAATTCCTCTGTGATCTCTGTGGCCTCGAGTGAGCAACGCGAACGGTGTGGCAGAAAAGGTTCTGGAATTGATGGAATGCCAACCGGGTACCGCTGGGTTTGAGCTGTAATTCTCCATGCAATTTGCCGGCCGAGAGCATAAGAAAACGGCACACCCCTGTTCAGAGTGTGCCGCCTCTTTTAAAAACATGGCCGAAGAAGGACGTAAGCCGGGTTCTGTTCCCCGCACCGGTTACCCGAGGCGGGGCAATGGTCATTCATCTAGGGCCGCCGTTGCCGACGGTCTCAAGCAGCCAACCCGGGAGCTTCGGACGAGCCGCCCTCAAACGCTCCCCTATTTGGCCTTGCTCCGGATGGGGTTTACCTAGCTTCCGATGTCACCATCGGAACTGGTGAGCTCTTACCTCACCCTTTCACCCTTACCCGCTTTCGCCAAGGCTTCGGCGGGCGGTCTACTCTCTGTGGCACTGTCCCTGGGGTTGCCCCCGGTCCCCGTTAAGGACCATCCTGCCCTTTGGAGCCCGGACTTTCCTCCCGCCCCGCAAGGGGGCCGGCGACCATCTGTTCTTCTTCGACCATGTTAAAAACCAGGATCAAGGAACAAGGTAAAAGGTTCAAGGACAATTACCTTGCCTTACCTTAATCCTTGAACCTTTTGCCTTTAACCTGTGTTACTGCCCATTCTCGATATACAGCAACCGGTTGCAGTGGGGGCAGGTCAGTACTTCGGTTGCGGTGTAGAGGCTGTTGAACAGCTGGGGCGGCAGGTGCATGTTGCAGCCGAGGCAGGCGCCGTTGCGGGCTTCGACCACGGCGATGCCGTTGCGCCTGTCGAGCAGCAGCTGGTAGCGTTTGCGCAGCTGGGTCGCCAGCCCCTGGAGCAGGCTTTCGCGCTGCACGGCTTTTTCATCAAGGGTCTTGTCAAAACCACCCAGGGCCCCGCTGATTTCTGCCTGGCGGCTTTCGACTCTGGCCATAAGGTCGGCGAGTTCCTGCTGCTTCTCCTCCCGATCGCGTTCGAGAACCTCGATTTCGCTGTCTTTGGCGAGAATCCGGTCCTCGATCTCCTTGTTGAGTTTCTTGGCCGTGTCGACCTCTTTGAGGACCGCCACATACTCTTTCTGGGTCTTGATGGAGGGCAGTCGACCTTCGGCCTTTTCGACATTGTCCTGTTCCTGATCCAGGGCGCGCCCCAGCTCCCGCCGTTCGGTTTGCAGGCCCTCGATTTCTGATACCAGGCTACTGACCATGGACTGGATCCGTTCCAGATCGGCATTCAGAAGCGCCTGTTCTTTCTCGATTTCCTTACGGCTTTCCCGAATATTGATCAGCTCCAGGTCGAGGCCTTGCAATTCCTTGAGCAGTTGCAGTTTTTCTTGCACGATTTTTTCCTCCAGCTAGCGTCCTCGGTGTCCTGCCATAACAAATACGTATCATGGCTTGAAAAAAATGGAAGGAGCATCAAACCGTATCAAACGGATCGACCTCACCTTCCATTTTGACGAATTCGATATCCAATCCCCGCTGTTGAGCTGCACTTCGCAGGGTTTGAGCCAGTTCGGCGACCATCAGCTGCTCGGTAGCGAAATGCCCGGCGTCGATGAGCGTCAGGCCCTGGCTCAGGGCATTTTGGGCGTCGTGGTACTTCACATCCCCGGTGACCAGCACATCGGCCCCCTGGCGCGCTGCGTCGGCGATCAGCGATGCGCCGCTGCCCCCGCACAGGGCGACCTTGGCAACCCGCGTCTCAGCATCTCCGACCAGGCGCAGGAAGCGGACGCCGAGCGCAGCCTTGACCTGCCGGGCGAATTCGCCCAGGGTGACAGGCTCGGGCAAGCGGCCGACCCGTCCGAGGCCCAGATCGGGGCGACGGTTTCCCAGGGGGATCAGATCGTAGGCCACTTCTTCGTAGGGATGAATTTTCTGCATCTTGCCGACCACCCGATTGACCAGCTCCCGGGGCACGATGGTCTCCAGGCGAATCTCGGCAACCGCCTCGACCTCCCCCTGGCGACCAATAAACGGGCTGGTGTCAGCACCTGGTCGAAACGAGCCGGTACCGCGGCTGCGAAAGGCACAGCTGTCGTAGTGACCGATCTTCCCGGCTCCGGCTGAGAACAGGGCATCGGCAACCTGGTTTTCGTACCCCGTTGGCACAAAAACCACAAGTTTGAGCAGGTCTCCGCCACCCGCAAACGCCAGGGGAGCGGTGTGCACCAGACCCAGCCGCGCTGCCAGCCAATCGTTAAGACCGCCGGGGGCCCGATCGAGGTTGGTATGGGCGCTGATCACGGCGATCCCCTCACGGATCGCGGCAAAGAGCACGCGACCGGTTTCGTCGCAGGGGGTGATGTTTTTCAAGGGGCGGAAAATCAGGGGATGGTGAGAAAGGATGGCTTGGGCGCCGACAGTGCGAGCGGCCTCGATGGACTTCGGCCCCGGGTCGAGGCAGATCAGAACCCGACTGAGCTGCGCCGAGGGGTCTCCTGCCTGCAGTCCCACATTATCCCATTCTTCTGCAAAGGCTGGGGGATAAAGAGCATTGATCAGACCGACGAGGTCCTGAATACGGACGATCCGTTCTTTTTTCATACCATGGCGGGGGAAAAAAAGAGAGTGCAACCCTGCTCTGGTTGCACTCTCTCCAAGCTATCGCTTTTTATCTATCTGATGTATGAGATTACGACTCATTTTGTCCCAAGGTGGTGGGCCCACCAGGATTCGAACCTGGGACCAACCGGTTATGAGCCGGTGGCTCTACCAACTGAGCTATAGGCCCTGAACACAGAAGCTTAAGTCTAGGGACTCCAGGGACCGCTGTCAAGCCATTTTCATCAGGTTGTTTCGACGAAACTCTTGAGACGCTTCGCCCGGCTGGGATGTCGCAGCTTACGCAGCGCCTTGGCCTCGATCTGGCGGATACGTTCGCGGGTAACGGCAAAGTCCTGCCCGACCTCTTCGAGGGTATGATCGGATTTTTCGCCGATCCCGAAACGCATGCGCAGCACCTTCTCTTCGCGCGGAGTCAGGGTGGCGAGAACCCTGGCCGTCTGGTCCGAGAGATTGCCCTTGATGACCGCCTCAAGGGGCGAAACCACCCCTTTGTCCTCGATGAAATCACCGAGCGATGAATCCTCTTCTTCACCGATGGGGGTTTCGAGGCTGATCGGCTCCTTGGCGATTTTGAGCACCCGGCGAACCTTCTCCAGCGGCAGCTCCATGCGCTCGGCGATCTCCTCGGGGACCGGTTCGCGGCCGAGTTCCTGCACCAGTTGACGGCTGGTGCGGATCAGCTTGTTGATGGTTTCGATCATATGCACCGGGATGCGGATGGTGCGGGCCTGGTCGGCGATGGCGCGGGTGATCGCCTGACGAATCCACCAGGTGGCGTAGGTCGAAAACTTATAGCCACGCTGATATTCGAACTTGTCCACCGCCTTCATCAGGCCGATATTTCCTTCCTGGATCAGGTCGAGAAACTGCAGGCCACGATTGGTGTACTTCTTGGCGATGGAAACCACCAGGCGCAGGTTGGCCTCGACCAGTTCACTTTTGGCCGCCTTGGCCCGCCATTCGCCCTTGTGCACCTCCTTGAGCGACTCGAGCAGTTCCTCGGGCGCAAACCCTGACTCCTCCTCGACCCGCTTGAACTTGCGCTGGGCGCTCTTGAGACGCTTTTCAACCACCAGCAGGGTGTCGACCGGCTTGCCGAGTTCTTCGGAGATTTTATGGGCCTCATCCTCGCTCTTGCGCATGCGCCGCAGCAGGCGCTTGATCTCCTTGTGGGGCTGCCCCAGTTCCTTTTCACAGGCCTTGACTTCGCCCATGCCCTTTTTGACCTGGTCGGAAAGCTCCTTGAGGCGATCGACGATCTTGCCGACCTGGTGATCTTTCAACCGGATCTTGCGCAGCAGGTCGATGATTTCGGAGCGAATGGTCTGGCTCTGCTTTTCGAGGGCGGCGGCATCGGGTTTGGATAGGTCCCCGGCAATCTGCTCGCGCAACTCCATGTAGCGCGCATCCTTATCCCGAACCTCGGCCACCAGGCCGAGAATGCGCTGACGCTGCTTCTCACCCTCTTCGCTGCCTTCTTCTTCCTCGTATTCCTTGGTGATCTCGGCAACGCCGATCATGCCCTCTTCGAGCATTTCTCCGAGGGTGATGATTTCCTTGAAGGCGATAGGGGTCTTCATGACCACGCTGGCCACCCTGGCCTCCCCTTCTTCTATGCGCTTGGCGATCTCAACTTCGCCTTCGCGGGTCAGCAGGGAGACCTGCCCCATTTCACGCAAATACATGCGCACCGGGTCGCTGGTTTTGCCAAGGGTGCCGGCTTCGAACTCGGATTCCTCTTCGTCATCCTCGTCCCCATTGTCTTCATCGAGCCCCTCTTCCTTGCTCAAGTCACCCTTCTGTTCGGTATCGACAATCTCGATGTCCATTTCGCCGAACATGCTCATGACATCCTCGAGTTGGTCGGAAGAAACCATGTCCGCAGGAAGGATATCGTTAACCTCATCATAGGTGAGATACCCCTTCTCCTTCCCCAGATCAATGAGTTGCTGTACTTCTTCCATGCTGGTCTTTTTCGCCATGCTTTTTCTTCCTCTCTCGATCACCGTCCTTGCGGCGGAGCTCTGTCGATCTAATTAAGACAATCGAAACGGCCGTAGGGGGCTGTCGACAGCCTCCTTAAAGGCGTTTCTTAATTTCTGAAAGTTCGCGCAGGAAAGCTGTGCACTGTTCGAGCTCACCTGCCTGTTCGGCCTGGCGCATAAGTTCTCTGAGTTGCTTGAGGCGTCGTTGCAGGCGGTCGCGCTCGGTCGCCCGGTGACAGCCCTCAAAGATCCCCTCGGTATCCTCGGCGAAGGCCTCTCCGTCTTTTATAAGAATACCCGACAAAATACCTTTTTGCTCATCGTGCAGATCTTCACCAATCAGGGCCTGCTGCAAAGCCTCGGCATCACCCTGCAATTGCAGAATCCGCTCTGCGACCGCAAGGTATTCGGCATCGCAAAAAAGCTGATCCAGCCCCTCGGCAGCCACCCGCTGTCTGACCTTCCCATCTCTGAGCATCATCACCAGCAGCCATTGCTGGGCCTTTTCCCCTTGGGTCGGCTCATCTCTACGAGGCCGGGGGGGCCGTGGCGCTGGAACGGGCGCGGGCCTTGGCGCGACGGGGCGCGGCGCAGCGGGGGCCGGCCGCTCGACCCGAGAGGCCTTACTCCGCAGCAGATCCTCCTGAAGCCCGGTTTTTTTTGCCAGGGACTTCAAATAAAGGTCGCGCTCGATCTCGTTGGGCAGGCGCTGCAAAAGGCCAAGGATCTCCTCAACCGCCCGGGCCTGGCCATCGATGCTGGAGCCCTGCTCACCGAGGGTCACATCCATGAACACCTCAATGGCCGGCCGCGCCTGCCGCAGTCGCTCCCCAAAGGCTTCGGCGCCGTGCCGCTGCACAAAAGAATCCGGGTCCTCCCCGGCGTCGAGAGCCACCACCGTAGCCGGAACCCCCTCTGCGGCCAGCACCTCGAGGGCCCGAAAGGTTGCCTTTTGGCCTGCCGGGTCCTGATCGAAGAGCAGCTGCGCCCGCTTGGCGTAGCGCTTGAGCAACCGGGCATGATCCTCGGTCAGGGCCGTGCCGCAGGTGGCGAGGGTATTGATGACGCCTGCGCGGTGAAGAGCCAGCTGGTCGAAGTAGCCCTCGACCACGATCACTTCGCCTGTCTGCCGCATGGCCTCTTTGGCCTGGTACAACCCGTAAAGAGTCCGCCCCTTATGGTAGATGGGCGATTCGGACGAGTTGATGTACTTGGGCAGCGAATCGTCCAGAACCCTGCCGCCAAAGGCCACCACCTTGCCCCGGCTATCGAGTATCGGAAAGAGCAACCGATTGCGGAACAGATCGTAATCGCCCCGGTCCTGCTTGCCCGGGCGGATCAGCCCCAAAGTCCGGGCGAGCTCCGGATCGAAACCTTTTTGCTCCAGGTGCCGGGCCAGCGCCTCCCATTGGGGCGGCGCAAAACCGAGACGAAAGGCCCGGGCAGCCTCCCCGCTGTAACCCCGCTCGCGCAAATATCGCCGGGCAGGCGCCGCTTCAGGGGCGTCGAGCAACACCTGGTGGTAAAAGGCGCAGGCGACCTCGCTCACCCGGTAGAGCCGCTCGCGCTCCTCGCGACGGGCCATCTCCGCCGCCGAGAGCTCTTCGGTCTCGATCTCCACCCCGGCGCGTTCACCAAGCCGGCGCACCGCCTCGGGAAACGACAAGCCCTCCATGCGCATCAGAAAGCCGAAGACGTTACCGCCCACCCCGCAGCCGAAACAGTGGAAGATCTGCCTGGGGGCATTGACGTTGAAGGAGGGCGTCTTCTCGTTGTGAAACGGACAAAGCCCCTGGTGGTTCGCCCCGGAGCGCTTGAGCGTGAGGTAGCTCGAAACGACATCGACAATATCGACCCGGTCGCGAATCTCCTGAATTTTATCCTCGGGTATGCGCCCCTGCATCAGCTTTTCAACTCGACGATGGTCACGTTGTCTCCGCCATGGGCCAGGTCGGCAGCATGAAAAGCGCTCACTTCCCGGTGACCGGCGAGAAAATCCCGCACCGCCCGGCGTAAAATCCCTTCGCCTGCGCCATGCACGACCTCCAGCTGGCGCTGCTGATGCAACAGGGCATCATCGAGAAACCTGTCGAGCAGCAGCAGGGCCTCCTCGGCCCGCTTGCCGATGAGCATCAGCTTGGGCTCGAATCCCTGGCGTTCGATGCGTCCGTGAATCTTGCCGCCACCCTTGCCTTTGGCGGCGAAACGCGGCGGCGAAAACTGCTCCAGGGAGCTCAGCGGCAGACGCAGTTTCTTGCCATGCACTGAAAGCTCTGCAGCCCCGGAAAGAACCTTGACCACCTCGCCCTCGGTCCCCAGGGCCGTCACCCGCAGGATTTCTCCCGGCGCCACCTCGGTCGGCACCCGGCCCCGGCGGTCGGGCTCCGGTCGACTCTTGACCACCTGCTGGCGGACCTCCTGCAGGTTGCCGCTGAGCCGGGCCTGCTGCCGGGCGTCGCCGGAGAGTTCGCGGGCCTCACGCAACAGCCCCTTGAGCCGCCCCTCGGCCTCGCGCACCAGTTGTTCGCCGCGGCGACTGGCCTTGTCGAGAATGCCGCGCTTCTGCTCATCGAGCTCCTTGAGCAGTTGCTTGCGCCGCTCCCGGTCCTGGCTGGCGCGTCTTTTGAGCAGCGCCGCCTCGGCCCGGTCCTGCTCCAGCTCCTTGCGCAACTCGTTGAGCTTTTCGAGCAGCTCCAACCCTTCGCGCTCGTCGCTGCCCAGGTAGTGCCCGGCCCGCTCCAGAACCGGCTCGGGAAAACCGAGCAGGCGGGCGATGGTAAAAGCGTTACTCGCCCCCGGAATGCCGTAATGCAAGCGGTAGCTGGGGGCCAGAGTGCGACTGTCGAATTCCACCGCAGCATTCTCCACCCCGTCCTGAAGCTGGGCATAACCCTTGACCAGGTTGAGATGGGTGGTGACCACCGTGCGCGCGCCGCTCTGCCTCAAGCGATCGAGGATCGCCATGGCCAGGGCCCCTCCCTCTGCCGGGTCGGTGCCGGTACCGACTTCATCAAGCAGGACCAGAGAGCGCTCATCGGCCTGCTCGAGGATTCTCCCGATCCGGGTCAGGTGCCCGGAAAAGGTAGACAGGCTCGCCTCAATGCTCTGCTCATCGCCGATATCGGCAAAGACTCTGGCAAACAGGCCGACACGGCTGTCTGGATGACAGGGGATGTGCAGCCCCGAGCGCACCATCAACATCAGCAGGCCGAGGGTTTTGAGCGCCACCGTCTTGCCGCCGGTATTCGGACCGCTGATCACCAGGGTATCGGCCCCTTCACCAAGCACCAGATCGACGGGCACCGCACCCTTGGGGCGCAAGGTACCATCAGCGCCAAAGAGCAGCAGCGGATGCCTGGCCTGCTTGAGCTCGAGCAGCGGCTTGGCGCTCAAGCGGGGTGCTGCCCCTTCGCATAGCCTGCTGAAACGAGCGGCGGCGGCCAGAAAATCGAATCGGGCCAGTATCGCCTGGTTGCTCGCGAGCTCTGCGACCACCTGCCGCACCTGGTCCGAGAGTCGCAGCAGCACCCGCTCTTCTTCGCGCTTTTCTTCGCGCAGCAGAGTCTGCAGCTCGTTGTTCCATTCGAGAACCGTCACCGGCTCGAGGAAAAGCGTCTGGCCGCTGGAAGATTCGTCGTGAATGAAACCCTTGAGCTGGCCACGGTGGTCGGCACGCACCGGCACCACGTAGCGGCCGCCTCGCTCGGTAATAATCCGGTCCTGAAAGACCCCGGCCAACCGATCGGAGTTCAGCAACTGCTCGAGGGAGCGCTTGATGCGCCCGCGCAACTGCAGGATTTCGCGGCGCAAGTCCCCCAGTCTGAAGGAGGCGCTGTCGAGGATCTCCCCCCGCGGGCCGACAGCCTCTTTCAGGGCGCGCCGCAGCTCCTTGAGATCGACCAGGGTAACGGCCTCGGCGGCCAGCCTTGGAGCCGATTCGCGGCCCAGAAAATAACCCCGGCATTCCCGGGCCGCCTCAACGCTGGAAAGCACCTCGAGCAGGGTTTCGGGGCGCAGCCAGGTCCCGGCGGCATGGAGCTGGCGAAGAGCAGGACGCAAGTCCCGCAAGCCGCCAACCGACGGGTTCCCCCGATCAGCCAGCAAAGAGACCATCTCGGTCACCTCGGCAAGGGCAGCGGCCACAACCTCGGCGCTTTCAAGGGGCTCAAGGCCCACTGCCAACTCGCGACCGGGGCCGGTGGCGGTCCAGAACCCGAAGGGTTTCTTCAATCATTGACGGCTCAACTGCGACCTGCAAAAGCCGAGGCACTGGCGTCAAACAGGGACTTGCCCAGTTCGACAAATGGAGGCGCCAGCTCGGAACTCTGAAAGGCCCGATCGATGAAACCGGGGCGAGGGCCAAGCGAAAGGGCAAAAAGAATCAGCGCCAGCAGCACCCCACCCTGGACCAGGCCAAACCCTCCGCCCGCCACCCGATTGAAGCCGCCGAGAAAGATCAGTTTCACAAAGCGCGAAAGCAGATAACCGAGGACCGCAAAAAACATCAGGGTTGCCAGAAACAGCGCCAGAAACGAGGCGATGACGCAGAGCTGCGCCGGCAGCCTGAACATCTCGACCAGGGTCTCGGCCAGGGGCGCATGGAAGCGAAAGGCCAGAAAAGTTCCCAGCAGCAACCCGACCAGTGAGCAGAGCTCCTTTAGCAGGCCCCGCAGCAACCCCTTGAGAACAAAGCCCCCAAGGATTGCCAGAATAAGAATATCGACGAGATTCATGAAACGCCTCTGAGGCCTCTCAGCCCGCCAGACGGGCCTTGACCAGTTCGCTGACCTGACGTCCATCGGCCCGGCCGCGGGTTTTCTCGGAGACGATCTTCATCACCTTGCCCATATCCTTCATCGATTCGGCGCCGACTTCGGCCACGGCCTGCTCGATGAGCGCCTTGACCTCCTCTTCGCCCAGCTGTGCGGGGAGAAATTCCTGAATGATCAGCAGCTCCTGCTCTTCTTTTTCGGCCAGCTCAGGGCGCTCGTTCTGCCGATAGACCTCGGCCGACTCCTTGCGCTGCTTGACCAGGGTGGAAAGCACGGCGATCACCGCCTGTTCGTCAAGCTCCTGCCGCGCCTCGATCTCCTTGTTCTTGATCGCGGTGCGCAGCAGACGAATGGTATTAAGGCGAAGGGAGTCCTTGGCCTTCATCGCCTCTTTCATGGCAGCCATTAACTGGTCTTGTAAGCTCATAGGGAATTCCTTATGAATTAATAATTCTGGCTAAGGGCTAGAGGCGTAATGTGTAATGTGTAATGTGAAAAATCATGGGTGCCGTTGGCATTTTTCACTCATCACTCATCACTCATCACTCATCACGCATTTAGCCTAATCTTTTTTCCGACTTTGCTTCTCTTCAATCCCCGAGAGGCCGAAGCGACGGCGCAGTTCGGCGTAGATGCGCTCCGGCGGCAGGTCGTAGTAGCCGAGCAGCACCAGGGTGTGGAAGAACAAATCCGCCGCTTCGTAGACCACCTCGTCAGGATTGCCGCCCTTGCCGGCCACAGCGGTTTCGGTAGCCTCCTCGCCGATTTTGCCGAGGATCTTGTCGAGGCCTTTTTCGTACAGGGAGGCAACGTAGGATTTCTCCGACGGCTTCTGCTTG
>CALZIZ010000011.1 GCA_945787465.1 uncultured Desulfuromonadales bacterium | reverse complement strand
TTTGTCGATGTCCTTTTCCTCTTGTTTCATGGCGAGTTGCCGAGTCGTGATCAGGCGCAGATGCTGGAGAGGCTGATGATCGCCCTGATCAACCCGGGTCCGCGCCATCCGGCGACCCGGGCGGCGATGCTCGCCGGAGTGGGGAAGAGCGACCCGGCCCATATTCTGCCCATCTCCCTGGGGATTCTTGGCGGACGCCACCTGGGGGCCGGATGCATCGAAGAGGGCATGCGGTTTTTCAGAAAGCACCTTAAAAAAGAGCCCAAGCTGGTTGCCAAGGAGGTGATCGCAAAGGGGGAACCGCCGCAGCAAGGGGACTGGCATCCGGTACCGGGATTCGGCAGCCGTTTCGGCGGGATTGACGGGCTGCCCATGCAGATCGCCCGGCGTCTTGAGGCCCTGCCCGGGTCGGGAAAGGCGCTTTGCTGGGGATGCTCTTTTGCCGAGGCCCTTCAGCCCCACGGGTTGGGTTGGCTTGGGACCGGTGTCGCTGCGGCCGTCTTCTCCGATCTCGGTTTTCACCCCCGAGCCGGTGCCGGACTGTTTCAAATGCTCAGTGCTCCGGGCCTTCTGGCTCACGGGATCGAGTTGGCCAACAAGCCGATCACCGCCATGCCGTTTCCAGCCGATGAGGACTACATCATTGAAGACCAGTAAGAAGGCCGCAGATACCAGTTTTTGGGACAAACGTCGGGGGATTGTTCGCAGCCGCACGGGGGGATGGCTGGTCGGGCAGGGGGTTTTTTGCCACGGTTATGAGATGAATCGGGACCTCACCGGTAAGGTGTCCTATTTTCAGGTGCTGATTCTAAACGCCACCGGCCGCCTGGTGAAGCGGAGCCTGGCTGATTGGTTTGAGGCGATTTTTATCGGCCTGAGCTGGCCTGACCCGCGCATCTGGTGCAACCAGATAGGTGCATTGGGAGGAACCGTGCGCTCATCTGTGGTCGCAGCCACCGTGATGGGCGTCCTGGGGGGGGATTCACGCACCTATGGGCAGAAACCGCTGATTGAGGGAGTGGAATTTATTCAGCGGGTGATCAAGGAAAAAAGGCGCGGGGTCGCAGTGAAGGAGATCGTTTTCAATGAATGCGCCCGTCACGGCGGAAAACCTCATATGATGGGCTACGCCCGCCCCATTGCCAAAGGGGATGAGCGTCTCTCGGCCATGGAGAGAGTTGCCGAAAATTCAGGCTTTGAGGTTGGTGAGCATTTAGCCTTGGCCTATGAGATCGAGCAGGTTCTGGCCGAAGAGTTTAATGAGGCAATGAATATCAACGGCTATATTTCCGCCTTTCTCTCCGATCAGGGGTTTACCGCCCAGGAGGTCTACCGGGTCTGCGCCGCCATGCCCGCAAGCGGGGTTACGGCTTGCTATCTTGACACCCTGGAAAGGCCCGCAGAGTCTTTTCTGCCCCTTCGCTGCGATGACATGGACTACCAGGGCAAACCGCCGCGGCCGGTGCCGGAAAAGAAACGCTGATTCGGCTGCAACCAAAAAAAAAACGGCCTGGCAAAAGATTTTGCCAGGCCGTTTGCATATCCACAACTGAACCAAAAATCCTACCGCCCAAGGGTCTTCATCCGTGCCGCCATCGGCGGGACCTCCTCGGAGTCAATATGGACCTCGAGCAGGGTGGGGCCCTGCCTCTTGCAGATCGCATCGAAATCGAGCCCGGCAAGATCATTTACGCTACGGATTGCCTCGGCCTGCGCCCCCATGGCCAGGGCGACCTGGACGAAATCGACCTCCGGCAACTCAAAGGCGACCGGTTCGCCGCCGCCCAGGCGTTGACCATGCTTGACCATTCCCAAAGCGCTGTCCTTGAGAAGAACGAAAATGACCGGCAGCTTCTCCGCTACAGCGACGGTCAGTTCCTGGCCGCTCATCAGGTAACTTCCGTCCCCGGTCAGGCAGAGCACCGGGGAGCCAGGGCATCCCAGGGCAGTGCCGACGGCGGCCCCGATCCCCCAACCCATCGATCCGAACCCCATTGCGACCCGATAGAGACCGCGACTGCGCGGATGCAGGTAGTGGGTCGCCCAGGCCCAACTGTTGCCGGCATCGATACAGAACCGGGTTTGTTGCGGGCATCTCAATGACAGCTCCCGCATCAGCCTCTGGGGCTTGATCGGGCTGGCATCGGAAAAGCACTTCTGCGGGTCCTCGACGCTGATTTGAGGGGGTGGAAAGGCTTGACCCCCTTGGCTGACAACCGCCTTGAGCGAAGGAGGGTGGGGGGCCTTCCCTAACAAGGATGGAGATGAGCCCGGCGCCTGTTTGACGCGCGCGACAAGGGTTTTGAATATGGCTTTCAAGGTGCCGCAGACGTGAAACCTCGCCAGGGGCGAGCGGGTGAAGTGCTCGATGGCCTCATCGATGTGAATGAGTTTTCGGTTCAGAGACGCCTCCCGCTCCCAGTCGCCGAAATCCATCTCACTGAAACGGGAACCAGCGGCGAGGATCAGGTCCACACCATCATCGTGCAGGCAATTGCAGGCGCTGGAATGGCCCCCGAATCCAAGCACTCCCAGGTATTGGGGATGGTCGGGGTTGACCCAGCGCTTGCCCGACGGGCAGGTGAGAATGGGGGCATTGAGCAGTTCGGCGAACTCCAGAATATGCTCGATGGCCTCGCCGCAGCCATCGCCGAGCAACAGAACGATGCGCTTTGCCTGCCCAAGTTCTGCCCAGAGTTTATCGAGAGCCTCGATGTCGATCAGGGCAGGGGGCCTGATCAGGGTATCGAGGTCCAGGGGGGGGTCTCCCGGGCGCAGGCGCCGGGGGGAGCCGAGAACGTCCATGGGGATGCTGAGGTGGGCGGGCCCGGCGGGTGGCCCCTGGGTCGCTGAGATCGCTGAGACGAGCTTGCCCCTGAGTTGGCCCCGGTGGGAGACCAGGCTGCTGTAGCGGGTACAGGACTGGAACATGGCCACCGTGTTGACAGCGGTGCAGGAGGACTCCTGCAGCGCCATTTTGCCGAACCGGGGCAGGGCCGTCTGGGCTGTGAGCACCAGCATGGGGACATTGTCCGCGTAAGCCGAAGCGACGCCGGTGATCAGGTTTGTGGCCCCCGGCCCGGTGGTCGAACAGCAGACCCCGAGCTTTCCTGTCTCCCGGGCATAACCGTCTGCCATAAAGGCCGCCCCCGATTCATGGCGGGCCACGATCGGTCGCGGTCCACCCCGTCTGGAGCTGCGGGCAAGGGCGTTATAGAGGGGCTCGATGGCCCCGCCGGGAACCCCGAAGACGTATTCGACGCCGATCTGTTCCAGGTGTTCTACCAGCAGGTCGGCAAGTGCCGGTGGGGGGGATGATAGGTCTTTATCCGCAGTGATTTCGGGTGAACCGGCCATGCCCAACTCCATGTGATATAGAAATGTGCTCACCTTAGGGGATGTCGTCGCCCTTGCGAAGCCACAAATTTATTGCAGAACGAGAGCCTTGAGAGGCTCCCCACAACGGGAAACGGGATATTTTGCTCTTTCTACCAGTGAAAATATCCCGATTGTTTTCGGGAGAAATATTCTACGGGGTTTGAACCAACGAGTCAGGCCGGGTGCGCTACCGAGGCTATCGCGGGGATGATCTGCTCAATGGGAACGGGGCGGCCGATATGGTAGCCCTGAGCATAGTCGATTCCGATCTCCCTGAGAAGTTCCAGCACAGCTACGTTTTCGACGAATTCGGCGACGGTTTTTTTACCCAGGGTTCTGGCGACGTCGCTGATGGCGCGGACCATGGCTAGATCTTCGGGGTTGCTGTCGAGTTGAGCGATCAAACTGCCATCGAGCTTGATGGAGTCGGCGGGAAACTGTTTCAGGTAGCTGAAGGTGCTGAAGCCGGTTCCGAAATCATCCAGAGAAAAACTGCAGCCCAGTTTAAGCAAGCTGTTGATCATGCGTTGGGTCGCGGCGACGTTGGCCATGCTTGCACTTTCGGTAAGCTCGAAGATGATTCGATTCGGCTCGATCTGGTGCTCTTTAAGGGTACCTTCAACGAGGGTGACCAGGTTTTCGTCTCTGAAGGCCTGTGCGGAAAGATTGATGGCGACCCTATTGAGGGCCGGAAACTCCTTGAGCAGACCGATGGTTCGACGGATGACCCAGTGATCGAGCTGCGCCATTTCACTGGCGCGCTCCAGGGCCGGGATGAAGACGCCCGGAGGGATCATCCCCTGGTCGGGCAGGTTCATGCGTATCAGCGCTTCATAATGGGCGATCTGGCCGCTTTTGATCTCGAGGACCGGCTGAAAGTGAAGGAGCAGATGACCGTCTGCCATGGCATTGCGAAACCGCCTGGCCCAGTCGACACTGTTGCGCAACTCCTCGCTCTCCCGGTCTTCGGGGTTGTAGCTGTGGACCAGGTTGCGCCCCCGTCTTTTGGCCACATAGAGGGCAATGTCCGCCCGTTTCAGATACTCCCCGGCATTGGAGGCCTGTCCGTCGATCTCACAAAGGCCCATGCTGGCGCCGACTTCAATATGCTGTCCCTCCTGCCGGTATTGAAATCCCTGCATCCGCTTGCGGAGTTCTTCAGCGATGGGCTGCGCTTGACCTATGTCGGTGTTGGCAAGGAGCACGGCGAACTCATCACCGCCGATGCGGCACAGGATGTCTGACTGCCGCAGCCGTGAGCGGAGCAGCAGGGACACTTCCTGCAGGACGGAATCGCCGTGATCATGGCCAAAGGTGTCATTGATGACCTTGAAATGGTCCAGGTCAATGTAGACCAGGGTATGAGAGGCCCCGCGGGTGCTGGTTGCTGCCATCTGACGTAACAGGCTGTCGAAATAGTTTCGATTGTGCAGCCCGGTCAGACTGTCGTGCATGGCCAGAAATTCGAGTTCCCTCTGGGCGTTTTTGCGATCGGAGATATTGTCGAGACAACCAAAAATGGTTTTTGCGCCATTTTCAGTTTCAATCCCGTCAAGTTTGCATTCGCACCAGATGAACCGGCCCTGTTTATCTGACAGGCGCAACTCGAAGCTACACTGGTTGGACTCTCCTGCGAGCAGCGCCTTAAGCTCTGCGTCGAATATCGATCTGTCCCCCTCTCCGGATAAGGGGAGGAAGGAGATAAGTTTTTTGCCTAACGACTCTTCAATAGAAAAACCGGTCAGGCAGGTCCATGCCCGGTTGAGAAATTGGAGTCGACCATGCTCGTCGATTTCGAGAACAACCGTGCTCAGGTTGTCCAGCAGTCGCATGTGGCTGTCGGATATGCGCCTGTAGGCTTCGGTGCTCTTCTGGAGGGACTGTGCCTTAGCGGCGAATTGGGCGTTGCTGACCAGATAGTCTTCGCGACGGGCGGCCAGTTCGCAGACGCGGCGCAACTGTTCAGCCCTGAACGGCTTGGAGATGAAGTCCACCGCCCCTTCGAGGATGAGTTCTTCGGCCAACTCCATGGTGCTGTGGGCGGTCATGATCACCACCGGCTGGCTGGGATGGATTTGTAGAATCTGCCTTAATACTTGGGGCCCCGACATTTTGGGTAACATCACATCGAGCAGCACCAGGTCATGGCGCTTGGCCTTCCAGGCTGCAAGCCCCGCCTCCCCGTCGGTGGCGAAGTCCACCTGAAATCGCTGTCGAAGCACGCGGTTGACTACCTGGGCCGTATCGGGATTGTCTTCTATAATCAGAACCCGGGGGAGCTTGTAGATGTCTGTGGGGGTCTTTAGGGCGGCCTGGACTTTTTGGGGAAGCAGGGCCTGGTCTTCAAAGTGCAGAAGTTGGCTGATGCCGAATTCGCGCCCGGTGATTTCGGCGATGCGTTCGCACCAGGTTTGGGTTACCACAATAATCGGAATGGTGGCCGCGCATTTGTAGATGCCCGAGCGAATCATCCGGGTCAGCTTCCAGCCATCAAGTTCGCCGATTTCAATATCGGTAATCACCAGGTCGATGGCGTTGGAGGAGAGGACCCTGACCGCAGCAAGCCCCGAATCCGCTTCGGTGATGCAAGTATAGCCGCTGTGTTCAAGGGTCTCGCGCAAAAAGGCACGAATCTTCGGTGAGCTTTGCACCAATAGGATCTGGGGGACTGCTGGCATGCGACCAAAACCTGTGTTTATGTAGTCAATTAAGGGGCAGCGTTGGCCGTGAGGGACAGGGCTCTGGGGCCGGCAATTGCTGTTGGACTCAGCGTTAAGTCCCTGACAAATGGCACAAAATTTGTTGTTTTATTCGAAGGGTCTTTTTAGCATATTAAATAGCTGAGGTCAATTTCTCCGGGGACAATAGCCATTCAAAAGGCGGGAATAGTGGGCGCTCATTTCATGGGCCTCATTGGTTCTCTTCGTGGCCTCTCCTGGTTCACAGACCGCTGACCATCACTCGAGAATCAAATTGGGCAGTTCGTTGGTATCGTCGTGTTTAACGGGGACCTTTTCCTGGAGCAGATCGCCACAGTGCTTGATGGCAGCGCACAGGGCGTCACAGGTCTGCCCCTGCTTGATGCCGAGGGTGATGGTGCTGACCACCTCGTCCCAGGTATGGGGCGGAACCTGGTCGTTAATGCCGCGATCTGCCAGCACAAAGACCCGATGTTCGAACAGTGAAATGAGGATCAGGATGCCGGTTTCGTCCCGGGTATGATGCAGGCCCTGTTCGACGAAGGAAACCAGGGCCTTTTCCTCGACCTCGGCGGTGATTTCCGCCTCAGAAATGAGGCGCCTCCTGAGGGCCGGTGCCCGGCGGATCCATTGCTTGAAGGCAAAGTAGAAGCCGACGAACAGGGGCAGAAAGACCCAGATCGACTCCCCCCCGAAGGCCCAGCTCAAGACGATTGCCGAGGCCAGTGCAAACAGCCCCCCGCCTAGGATCTCTGCCCGCGGGTAGTCGTAGGACTCGTCTACGACCATCGGTACGATTTCACCGCTGGTGCGCGACTCGGCCTCCTGAACGGCCGCCGCGATGCGTGTCATTTCGTCTTCGCTGAAGAAGGTTTTTGCAGTCGCTTTTGCCATGTCTTTCCTAAGAATTGTAAGGGCTAAGGGCTTGAAAAGCGTAAGGTGTAACGGGTAACGGGGAAAAACCTGGGAGACCACCCATTGCCAATCACCAATCACCAATCACCAATCACCAATCACCAATCACGCCCGCTCTATTTACCAGCCTCCGGAAGCCCCGCCTCCGCCGAAACCGCCGCCACCGCCGCCAAAGCCACCACCTCCGCCGCCGAAACCGCCGCCACCGCCACCGCCGAAGGGCGGTCCGCCGATCAAGAACCCGCCGCGTCGATGGTGCCCACGGTGATAGCGGGAGCCGCCGCCGAGAAACATCAGCCCTGGCCCCAGAAACAGCAGCAGGGCCAGCGCCCCCCAGGGGCTGCGTCGTTTCTTCTTCTGGCCGGCGGTCCTTCCGCTGCCCTGGTATTCGCCGCGCACCGCTTCGGCCATGGCGGCCACTCCGGCGATAATGCCGGCGTCGATATCTCCGGATTTAAAGCGGGGGGTGATCTCGTTGTCAATGATCCGCCCGGCGAGCAGATCGGTGAGTCGCCCCTCGAGCCCGTAGCCGACCTCGATGCGGATTTTTCGCTCCTGTTTGGCGATCAGCAGCAGGGCACCGTTGTCTTTTCCCTTCTGGCCGATTCCCCAGGCCTCGGCCGCCTTCAGGGCGTACTCCTCGAGCACCTCCCCTTCCAGGGTGGGGATGGTCAGCACCACGAGCTGAGTGGAATCGCTGCGCTCAAAACCCTCGAGAAAATGCTCCAGCTTGAGCTTGGTCGAGGAGGTCAGCATGCCGGCGCTGTCATTGACGTAGCCGGTCGGGCGCGGGACCTCAAGGGCGCCGGCGGTCCAGGTGCCGAGCAGCAGCAACAGCATCGTAACGAGCAGACGGAATTTCATCTAGAATTTAACCTTCGGCGCGGTTTCGGCCCCGGCCTCGGCCTTGAAGGGTTCTTTGCGTTCAAGTTTAAGCAGGAACTTGTTGGTCAGGTTGTTGGGAAAGGTGCGGATCGAGCCGTTGAAGCTCTGGACGGCAGTGTTGAAGCGCTGGCGTGCCACGTTGATGCGGTTCTCTGTCCCTTCGAGCTGGTGCTGCAGGTCGAGAAAGTTCTGGTTGGCCTTCAGGTCGGGATAACGTTCGACCGTGACCAGCAGCCTGGAGAGGGCACTGGAAAGCTGGCCCTGGGCCGCCTGGAACTTCTCGAGCATGGCGGGGTCATTGAGATCCTTGGCGGTGATGTTCATCTGGCTGACCTTGGCCCTGGCCTCGGTGACCGCCTGCAGGGTTTCCCTTTCGTGGGAGGCATAAGCCTTGACCGTTTCGACCAGGTTGGGGATCAGGTCGGCTCGCCGCTGGTAGGTCGCCTCGACATCGGCCCAGGCGGAAAAGACTGCTTCCTCGTTTTTCTGAATCTGGTTATAGCCGCAGCCCGAGAGGGGGAGCAACAATGATAAAAGGGCCAGTAGAGAAAGGAGGGCGTTTCTGAGTTTCATCGGTGACTCCTTTGGGCGTGGTTGAAGGACACGGGATACGCCTGAAATATAGCCACCGATTAGGCTATTGTAAAGGGACGAAGGCTAATGTTGTGGAAAGGTGGCTTTTAGGTTTGGCTTGATATCGCGGATATGCTCGACAATGTGGGTGATTTTGCCGCTTTCATCGCAGATGGGGTAGGTTGCAACTTCTTGCCAGGAATCAGAGTCCGCCAACGGTCGCTCAATCCGGCCGGGTTCGCCTGACGCCAGGGTATGGGCGGCAGGGCAATCGGGGCAGGGGGATGTACGCCCCTGGGATGCGAAGCAGGGTGCGGCCTCCAGTTCAACTTCCGGAGCGAGGTTGGTGAAAATGACCCGGTGCTGAAGATCGCGAAGACGAATCGTTTCGGGGAGGGCGCCAAGCACATCGGCCAGTTGTCGGGCATAATGCTTGAGAGCTTCTTCCGCACGTTTGCGGGCGGTAATATCGACCATGGCAGCCATGCTGCCCAGAGGCTTGCCGTCGGGCGTCTTTTCAATGACCACCGACAGCATGATATCAAGCAATTCACCGTCTTTGCAAAGCAGTTGCAAAGGAATGTCGCTCGTCAGCCCCGCCTGCCCGGTCAGCGGGCAAAGTTTGTCCCCATGCCCGCTGCGGCAGGATTCGCCCAGAAAATCCTCGGGTCTGAGGCCTATGACCTCCCCCCGAGAAAAACCCAGGGCTTTGAGCAAGCTGTTACTCGCACTGACCAACTGCCCCTGCGGGTCGGTGGACCAGGCCATGAGCGGGGAGTTGTTGTAAAGGGTGCGGTAGCGTTCTTCGCTTTGCTGCAGGGCCTCGATCCAGTCTTTGCGCTTGCGGTTCTCCAGCCCCGCGCGCCCAACTGAACGGTTGAGGTCGTGCTGCCAGGTACGAAACAGCGTCTTGGTGAACTCGAGTTGTTGCTGCAAGCCGCTATTGAGCTGGTTGGCATGGCTGAGTTCGTTTTCGAGGTCCCGAATTCGCCATTGTAGATATCTCATTTCCTGGCCCCTGGCCGTTCCGTCCATTGTCACCCCCCCTCCGCCATTCGGTTTCGCAAGTGCTTTGCGTTGCGGAATTTGTAGCCGAAGGACTGCAATTGGGATGCCAATATAGAAATGTTCAAATTGTCCGGGGCCGGAGGGGAGGACTCTTTTTCGACGCAGGCAGGTACAGATCCCCTGTTCAGATGTCCTGGGGCCCGAGATCAAGCAATTGGTCGGTAATCTCGGTGAATGCGACATCGTGGCTGATCAGAAAGAGTTGGTCGTACCAGTGTTCGGTGACCTCCTCCTGGCCGATGTCGATGGCGCGAAAGGCCCGGGCGAGGTTTTCGCGGCGGGTCGCATCGAGGTTAGAGGTAGGCTCGTCGAAAAAGGCAACCCGGGCGCCGATGGTTTGCAGAAGCGCCAGGCGCAGGGCCACGACGGCACTCATCATCTGGCCTCCCGAGAGCTGGTCGTCGGTGCGCTCACGGATCTTCCCCTGGGCCAGGTCGCGCAGCACAACCTGGTAATTCTCTCCCCAGCTCAGCTCCTCGTCAGTTTCGGCGATGGTGCGGTAGATACGGTCGGCACGGCGGCTGATTTCTTCGCGAAAGCGCTCCGACAGACGCCCCGAGACGTTTTTAAACACCTGGGAACGGAGAAATTTGACCAGGCGTTCCTTGTCCCGCAAGGAGCGAAGTGTCAGGGTTTTGGCATCGATGTCGGCCTGGATTTTCTGCAGGGTCTCGATTTCACCGTTGAGCCTGACTTTTTCGCGGCCAAGGTCTTTCAGCTCCTGTTTCAGGGCTCCGGAGCGGGCGAGCAGGTTCTCCTTGTCGCGGCGAAGAGCATTGTGTTCATCGGCGCGGTAGCCGTCCTGAAGGGTTTTCAGCTCACGGCCAAGGGCACCCAGTTCATTTTCGAGCTGGGAGAGGGCCTGACGGTAGCGATCGAGGGTCTTCAGCCTGCCCGGCAGCTCTTCAGCCACCTTGAAGTGCCCATGGTAGGCATCGCGCGCCTGCTGGTGGCGGGCCCGTTCCTGATCGGTAGCGGCAATACGTTTTTCCAAGTCGGCAAAGCCTTCGAGTTGCTGGAGGAGCTTGGCGATCTCGGAGGATTTTTGTTCCAGCAGCGGCTGCATTGTCTCGGCGCGGTTGGCCCGCTCCTGGTTCCTGGCGGCTTTTACCGCGAGGGCTTGTTGCTGTTTTCCCAGTTCGGTCCGTCTTATCACCAGCTCAGCCAGGTCCTTTTCGGCTTTTTCGGCTGTGCAGAGTTTTTCCCCCTGCTGCTCGATCGCTCGGTCGAGTTGGAGGATCCGGGTGTCGATATCTTCCACCCGGGTGATGAGGACGTCCCTCGGGGGCTTGCCGGCGAGATTCTGGCAGGGCTCCTGGAAAAACGGACAAATGCCTTCATCGAGTTTGCCCCGTCCTTCGAGCAGACTCTGACGATGTCCCTGCAGGATCGATCTGTGGTCTCTGAGTTCGTCGAGGGATTTTCTCTGGTCAGTGACTCCCCTGGCCAGGGCCTGGGTTTCACCGGGGGGTTGCAGGCTGGCCAGTAAGGCCTCCAGCGAGCGGGCTTCTTCTTCGAGTTGGCGCCTGGTCGCTGCGACTTCGCGGTTTTCCAAGTCGAATTTCTGCTGCAGGGTCGACAGCTCCTTTTCAAGCTGGGCCTTTTTACGCTCGTTGGCAAGGTAACGCTTTTCCTGCTCCCTGAGGTTTATCAGGTTTGCTTCGGCCTGCTCGAACGCCTCCTTGCCTGCCTGACTCTGTTCGACAATGTCCCTGGCCGCTTTGGCTTGCTCCAGGAGCGTCTGCTGGGTGGCGATGTGTTCTTTGCCCGAGGCGATGCGATCCCCAACCCGGTTCATTTCGACCTGAAGACGGGCCAGGTTTTTTTCCTGGTTGTCGAAAATTTCAAGCTGCTTTTCCTGGTGCTGAAGAGTCCTGGTGTTTTCCTCCAGGGTCGTGCGGCGGCTCTTTTCGTCGGCGATGACCGCCTTGAGGGCCTGTTTTTTCTCGGGGAGGATGACCACCTGCTCAGTCCTGGCCTCGATTTCGGTCAGCAGGTTGTCGATCCTGCCCTGAACTGCGCTCTGCAGGCGGCTGGTCCCCTCGTAGGTCTGGCGCCAGGAGTCGATTCCCAGGGTCACATCAAAGGTTTTCTGTCGTTCGGTGGGCGATTTGATGACAAAGGGGCCGAGAAAGTCGTGCTGAAAGGGGCCGATGATCTGTTTGAACTGGTCGGCCAGCGGCCGGTTTCCGCTGAGCCCGAGCAGTTTCTTGATCCGCGCCTCGGTTTCATGGGCATTGGCGTGCTCTTCGACCTCGTAATCCGAGCCTGTCGATCTAGCCAGCAACCAGCGGGAGCCCCCGCCGACGGTGCGGGTCACGCGCCATTTCTGCCCGTCCCCGGTGGCGAAGAAAACGGCGATTTCACCTTTCTTTTCGCCGAGGCTGACAAAGCGGTCGGCGCGGCTGACAAAATCCCTGGCATCGACCCCGAACAGCGCATAACCGATCGCTTCGAAGATGGTGCTCTTGCCGACGCCGTTGCGCCCCGAAAGTACATTGATCCCGGGGGCGAAGGAAAATTCGGCGTGGCGGTGGGCCTTGATGTTTTTGAGGTGGATAGCGAGGATCTGCATAGTTATTAAAGATTTTCCTGAAGGACCAGGGGTCGTTTGGGGGGATGGACGAAACCCGGCAGTGTGGCGCAAAACCAAAATCTGTTGGGTCGGTCGCTTCGCTCCTTGACCCAACCAGCAGACCTGGAAAAACTTGAAAAAGGCATCGAGTGTAAAAATCGAGTATGCCGAAATCAGGATTTTTCTCTGAGATCTGTGTGGACTCTAGTGAACGAAGCGAGCGGGTGGTAAAAAACAAACAAGGTCACATCTTCTGTGGCGATTCTTCTGGTTTTTCGAGCAAGGCGAGCAGCTCGTCCTCATCGGCGCTGCCCGAGCAGACCATGCGGCGCAGGGCGATGGCCATGTCGACCAGTTCGGTTTTCCGTGCCTGGTAATCGCTGGCAGAGGCGATCAGGTCGCCAAGGACCTCTCGTTCGATCTCCTCGAGGCTTTTATGTGCGGTCGCCTCACTGCCGCTTCCGGTCACCAGGGAGAGCAGGTTGCGAATCTCGACGTGCAAGGGGGCGGCGAGACTTTCGAGTTCGAGCCACACCTGCTCGCGGCTTAGCTCGAAGGGATGGAAACCGACCTTTCCGGTGATTTTAAGGTCGAGCAGCGGCCGGCGCTGATCGCCGCTTGTTGCCAGGAGCCCGGTCACCTGGGTGCGAAATCTCTCAAGCGCCGTTTCAAGGGACGGGGCTCCGTCAAGGTCGACGGCGAGGCTGTGCATCGGCCGCGGCCTGGTGCTGCGGAACTCGTGACTGATGGGGGCGTTCGGCTCGAGGGTTACAAGGTAATAGCCCTTGGGGTAGTGCTGTTCGCCGAAGTTGACGCATTCGGGCGAGCCGGGGTTGAAGCCGTAAGGAGTTCCGGTTTCGGTCTTGATGATATAAGGCTTGTGGCCGTGGCCAAGGGCCAGGTAGGTGAAAGTTTCAGCCAGGGGGGCGGCCTCCTCGGGCTTCATGTTGCCGATCTCAACCGGTGAGTATTGCCAGATGCCCACGTGGAAGAGCAGCAGGTTGCGCTCGGTGGTGACCGCTTCGCAGATGCGGCTGACGTGGCTGCCGGCCTGGGCCCCGATGTAGCCGATCCCATAGATGTTCCACCCTGCGATCTCAAGGTGACCGCCGGTGCCCTCGGTCTGGTTAAAGGGCAGAAAACTGTAGCCGCCCTCTTCGGTTCGCTCCGGCCGCAGCAGCTTAAGGTAGCCCATCTGGGAGAGGGCCTCCATCCAGGAGAGACGGTCGCGGCGATGGATCCAGTCGTGGTTGCCCTCCACTGCGATGCAGGCAATGCCGGCCTCTTTAAGGGGGGCCAGAACCTCGATGGTTCGGGCAAAGGTTCGCGGCAGGATCTGGCCGGTATGAAAAAGGTCGCCGGCGATAAGCACAAAATCGACCTTTTCGCGCAGCGCATCGGCGACTATGTCTGCCAGGCAGCGGAAAAAATCCTCGTAGCGCTCGAGTTCGCCGGCAGCGCCGCGGTAGGTCTTGCCCAGGTGGACATCTGCGGTGTGGATGAAGCGGATCGACATGGCGGTATCTCTGTCCCTGAAAGAAAAAGGGGGGGGCTTCCCGAGTGCGTCAACGTAGCAGGAGTTACCTGGACCTGCAAGCCCAAAGGGCGGCAGGCTCTCCCCAGTTTGTGTCGCCGCGGGTATAGGGATAGACTTGAAGCAGGCTAAAGGTAAAAGGCCAAAGGTGAAAGGCTCAAGGTGAAAGGCTCAAGGTGAAAGGCTCAAGGTGAAAGGCTCAAGGTGAAAGGCTCAAGGTGAAAGGCTCAAGGTGAAAGGCTCAAGGCGGGCTTGATATTCAAAATTTGGAGATCATTATTGGGGGGTCCTGATGGGAAGGTTTTTGGCGGTGTTAATTGCGGTGGTTTTACTGCTCCTGGTGAGTGTGGGGGAGCTTTGGGCTTTTCGCTGCGGCAACGATTTGATCCGCGTCGGAGACCGCAAGTACGAGGTTCTGCGCAGCTGCGGCGAGCCTGTGGCCGTTGACAGCTGGGAGGAGGTCAGGCGTACCTATATGTACTTTGCCGGGCACTATTACCCCAGCCTTGAAACGGTGACCGTCGAGGAGTGGACCTACAACCTGGGGCCGCGGATGTTCTTGCGTTTTTTGAAATTTGCCAACGGGCGGCTGGAAAAAATCGAAACCGGCGGCTATGGCTATTAAACCTTGTCCTGCTTTGCGGCAAGGTTGCGATTGTTTTTTTTTCGGAGTTTGGCCCGTAGCCCGAAAAAGGCACCGCAACCGGCGAGCACCCAGATCAGCAGGGTCACGATCAGTTCGGAAAAGGTCATGGTCGTTTTCTCCCGTGAGTTTAATGCCTCATGCGAGGTTGATACTGAGCATATCCCGAACCGGCAGCTGTAGCCTTGACCTGGGTCAATAAAGAAGCCGGGCCGTCCCATCAAGGACGGCCGGCGAATTCTGGGAGATGGTTCCGGCAATCGACTCATGGGCTGCAGAACTGTTTCAGGGCGACCTCAAGCCCCTTGAGGCTGGTTGGGGTGAGAACGGTATTGATGCCGCACTCGGAACACTCGCGGTTATCTCCGGGACAAAGCTCCATCAATCGGTGGTTGAACGTCTTACGGCACTCGGGACACTCATAGTCAATTGACAGATCCATTATTCCTCCCCTTGCAAAAGTTAGTTTAGGCTAATATGATGCCAGAGGTCCACTTAATCAGACAAGAAAAAAATAATAACCAGAGCTGGGTTTTGAACCAAGGGGAGGGTGTGATGACCGAAGCTTTTGACTTTGCCGGATTCACCGAAATGGTTTGCCAGGTTTTTTGCCAAGAGTTGCATGGCGACAGAACTCCGTTGGCCGTTGTGGCCGCCACGCGCAGGGCGACCGCCCTGGCCGAGGCGACCTTGGCGGAAAACCTTGCCGACGACATCCACCCGATGGCCTGCGCTGCAGGATGCGCGACCTGCTGCGTTATCAATGTCGGGGTGCTGTTTCCTGAGGTGTTGTCGATTACCGAATTTCTCGGTCGGCGCTTGAGTCGTTTCGAAGTGGCTAAACTCCAGAAAGAGATCGAGGAACTCTACCAGGTGACCCGCTGGCTCGACGAAGAAGATCGCTTAATGGTTCGCCGCAATTGCAGTTTTCTCGATGCCGCAGGGACTTGCAGCATTTATCCCGTGCGGCCCCTGCTTTGCCGGTCGGTGACCTCCACCGACGCTGATGCCTGCCGCGGCGCCCTTACCGCAACGGTTTTCGGCGAACAGGCCCTGGTGCTCATGAACCTGTTTCAGAAGTCGCTGATGGAGGCGGCCTATCTGGGGGTCGCCAGGGGTTTGGACAGCCTGGGATTGGACTCCAGAGGGGCTCGACTGACCGCGGCCATGCACTATTGCCTGGTTCAGCCTGCGGCTTCCGACGCCTACGCAGCGGGGCAATCCCTGCCTGCCCTGGCATAGGATCAGAAATAGGCCAAGTTCATTTGCCGGCGGCTTGCTGCTGCATGAAGCGGATCAGTCCCAGGGCGTCGCCGGCGGTCAAGCGCCCCACCGGGCCGGTGCTGTAATTGGCGCTGACGATGCTGCCCGCGTGCAGGATAAATGCGCAGGGCTGTATGATGTTGCGGCGCCGCTCGTAAAATGCGCCCAGACTGGCCGCAGTCATTGGCCCGTCCAGGCCGTAAAGCACTGGAAAACTCAACCTGTTCTTTTCTACGCTGGCTCGGGCTTCTTCGAGGGGGTCGGTGGAAAAAGCGAACAACGAAACGCCGACTTCGGCAAGGTCTTTGCGGTGGTTCTGAAAATCAGCCAACTGCTGATGGCAGAAGGGTCACCAGTTGGCCCGGTAGCCCAGGATGATTCCCCAGCCTCCTGCCAGTGCTTCGGGTAAACGGATGGTCTGGCCGGTGGTGTCCCGGGCGGTCAATTTGGGAAAGCTGCTGTTGACATCAAGCATAGTCAAGCTCCCTGGTCGATTTCTGGTGGGAATACTATACTTCCAAGTATTCCACCGCAGCCAAGGCTGTCAATTCCCGGTGGTATTGCGATCAACCCTCATACAGGCAGCAGGGGCCCTCGCCCAGATGTCGGGAGAGCAGGGTGACCAGGTCCTTGGCAATCATCGGTCGGGAAAAATAAAACCCCTGCATATGGTTGCACTGGCGCTGGTGAAGAAAGCGCAGCTGATCTCTGCGCTCCACCCCTTCGGCAATGACTTCGAGGTTGAGGCTTGCGGCCATGGCCAGGATGGCTTCGACGATGGCTGAATCGTCGGGGTCTTTGGGGATGTCGCGGACGAACTCCTGGGCGATCTTGATGCGGTCGATGGGAAAATGCTTCAGGTAGGTCAGCGAGGAGTAGCCGGTGCCGAAATCGTCGATGGAGAGGTGAATGTTGCGGATTTTCAGGTCGGTCAGAGTCATGATGGCCTCCTGAACATTATCCATGACGATGCTTTCAGTCAGTTCCAGCTCCAGACAGCATGGCTCCAGACCGGTTTCTGCGAGGACCGTTTCGACGGTTTCGAGAAAGTCGGGCTGCTTGAACTGGCGGGCCGAGACGTTGACAGCGACCCTCTGCAGGGGCAGGCCTGCATCCTGCCAGGCCTTGGCCTGGCTGCAAGCCGTGTGCAGCACCCACTTGCCCAGTGGGATGATCAGGCCGGTTTCTTCGGCCACCGGGATGAATCTTTCCGGGGGGATCAACCCCTGCTCAGGGTGAGCCCAGCGCACCAGGGCTTCAAGCCCGGTCAGCCTGCCGCTGCGCAGGTCGAGCTGGGGCTGGTAGGCCAGAAACAACTCGCCCCTCTGCAGGGCTCCGCGCAGGCCGGTTTCAAGACTCAGCTTTTCAATGGCCAGGGCATTCATTTCTGCGCTGAAAAAGCGATAGGTGTTGCGTCCCTGGTCCTTGGCCGAATACATGGCGATATCGGCGTTGCCCAGTAAGGTGGTGACGTCCTGGCCGTCGTCGGGGTAGATGGCAATGCCGATGCTGGCTGTACTGAAGAGCTCTCGCCCGTCGATCTGAATCGGCTCGGCCAGCATCTCGAGCAGGCGTTTGGAGAAGGCGATGGGGTCCTGGTTGCTGGTGAACTCAGAGCTGATGATGACGAATTCGTCGCCGCCAAGCCGGGCCACGGTGTCGCCTTCGCGAATGTAGTTGCGCAATTGCCGGGCGACCGACTTGAGCATCAGGTCGCCGACGGCATGACCGAGGGTGTCATTGATGGTTTTGAAGCGGTCGAGGTCGATAAAAAGCAGGCCGACATGGTGTCCGTCTCGGTGGGCATGGGCCAGGGCCTGGTGCAGGCGATCCTGAAACAGGGTGCGGTTGGGCAGTCCGGTCAGGGGGTCGTAATAGGCGAGGGTCTGGATATGGTCTTCGGTTTTCTTGCGGGTCGTGATATCGAGGGCTGCAGCAAGGCAACCAATGATCTTGCCTTGTGCGTCTTTCTCCGCAGAAGCACAGAGGAGAATATCGATGATCTCGCCGCTTTTTTTTACCCACTGGCAGGGCAGGTCGTGAACCGACCCGGTCTCGAACAGGGATTCAAAAATCGCATCCCAGATGGTCTGGCGCGAGCCCGGCGGAAACAAGTCGGTCATGGGGCGGCCCAGGACTTCGCCTGCGGTGTAGCCTAACGCCTCGAGCATGAACCGATTCACCTTCACCAGGCGACCTTCCGGGTCCATGGCATGGAGCATGGCCGGGGAGTTTTCGTACATCGTATGAAAGCTCGGCTCTGGTAGGCGGTGGTTCACGTTCACCATCCGGGGCAAAGGCTGGTCTTCAGCGTTTTTTCTACAAATCTGTCTATCGTTGATGTGCGAGCATACCCTATCTGGGAGCTTTTTGGATAATTTTTTCTGGAGGCTTGGATGCAGGCAGCCCCTGATTGGGGGCTGCCTGTGACCATTGCTGGGTTACTTACTGGCGCTTTGCAAGTATTGGTAGAATTCCGAGTTGGTGGAGAGCACCAGTTTCGAGTTGTCCCTGATCGCCTTGCGGTATGACTCCAGGGTTCGCACGAAGGCATAAAATTCGCGGTCCTTGCCGTAGGCCTCGGCGAAGATGGACGCCGCCGTAGCGTCGGCTTCACCGCGAATCTCCACCGACTGCCGGTAGGCTTGAGACTCGATGGTGCGCAGCTCCTTCTTCATCTGACCGAGAATGTCGGCTTTTTCCCCCTCGCCCTCGGAGCGGTACTGGGCGGCGACCTTTTTTCGCTCGGAGATCATTCGCTCGTAAACCCGCTGGCGGACCTGCTCGACGTAATTGATGCGCTTGATCTGAACGTCGATCAGCTCGATGCCGTACTCGGGAGTGCTGGCCCCGGCCTTCTTGAGGAGGTTGTCGAGGATCTCTTCGCGTCCGAACAGGTCTTCGGGCTCGACGGCGGCACCTTCGATGTCGAAGGATTCCTTGATGCCCGCCGGGGGAGTATAATCTTTGCCCCTCACCAGTTCGACCAGCAGGTGGCCTGAGACGGCGTCACGCACCACCGAGTCGATAATGTCGTCCAGGCGGCTCTGGGCACCGCGCTCGTTTTGTACGGTTTTGAAGAACAGCAGCGGATCGCTGATTTTCCAACGGGCCGTGGTGTCGACCCAGATGTATTTCTTGTCCTTGGTCGGGATCTGGTTCGGGTCACCGTCCCACTTGAGGATTCGCTTCTGAAAGCGATGCACCTCCTGGACCATGGGGATTTTAAAATGCAGACCCGCCTGCTGGACACCGCCAACGGGTTTGCCGAACTGGGTGAGCAGAGCCTGCTCGCCCTCGGGGACGACGAACAACCCGCCGCGGGCGACAATGACCGCAAGGACAATGATGACGATGAGTAATTGTTTTTTCATTATTTGCCCCCCTCGATGGTGGTCTTTCTCAGGGGCAGCAGCGGCAAAGCCCCGGCCCCGTTACTGTCCATGATGTAGATCTCTTCGAGTCGCGGGATGATCTCTTCGAGGGTTTCAAGGTACAGGCGCTGGCGGGTGACCTGGGGGGCCTTGCGATATTCGGTAAGCAGGGCCAGGAAGCGGTTGGTCTCGCCCTGGGCCTTATTGATACGCTCTACGGCATAACCCTCGGCCTCGAGAATGGTACTCTTGGCCACACCCTTGGCCTTGGGAACTTCGCGGTTGTACTGCTCGCGAGCCTGGAAAATCAGGCTTTCTTTTTGTTGCTCCGACTCGTTGACCTCGTTAAAGGCGGCTTTGACCGGGTCGGGGGGGTTGACGTCCTGGAACTTGACGGTGACGATGCGTACCCCGATATCGTATTGGTTGAGGATCGTCTGGGTCTCTTTCTCAATAGCCGAGGCGAGCAGGGCCCTTTCGGTGGTCAGCACCTCGGTGACGTTGGAGTTGCCGACAACCTTGCGCACCACCGCTTCGCAGATGTCGCGGATCGTTCCTTCCGGATCCTTGATGCGAAACAGGTACTTGTAGGGGTCGGCGATCTGGTATTGGACAATCCACTCGATGTCACTCACATTGAGGTCGCCGGTCAGGGTCAGCGATTCCTCTTCCAGGCCCCGCTTGGAGTAGGTGCTGCGCACACCGGGGGTGACGGTGCGAAATCCGAACTCCTCTTTGAGGACACGCCCGGTTTTGACCAGGTAGACCCGATCGATGCCGAAGGGCAGCTTGAAGTGCAGGCCGGGCTCGGCAAAGCCGGTAAAGTGGCCGAAGCGCAAAATGACGCCGGTCTCCTCGGTATCGACCTTGTAGAAACTGCTTTGTCCGCCCAGCAGAATCAGCAGAATCAGAATTGCCACAAAAATAATTCTCTGTGGCGGGCGACCCTTTTTAAATCTATCCACGATTTCGGTGACCTTCTTTTCCAGGTCGTCACCTCCTGCACCCCAAGGTCCTTCGGACATGAAACCTCCTTTTCTCTGGCGAATAAAGTTGTAGAATTAAAGTACATTACGGGCACGAGTTTAATAATGGATTCTTTATATCATAAAGGCGATGCCTTGGGGGATTTTTGATAGACCGCGGTCTCAGCCCAGGGCCCTTGGAAGCTGCAGGCAAATTGTGCTAGGATGCTACCCAGGAAATTTTCGTTGAAAAGGGTATCCATAAAGTGAGCAAGCAGTTACCATCGGAACATACCGGTGTGGTTTCCAAGAGTGAAACCAGAACCAAAAGACCTCCGTTGTTCAAGGTGCTGATGCACAATGACGACTACACCACCATGGAGTTTGTGGTGGAGATGCTCGAGGGCATATTCCGCAAGTCGGCATCGGAGGCGAATCAGATCATGCTTAACATCCATTTCAAGGGGGTCGGCACCTGCGGAATCTATCCCTTTGAAATTGCCGAAACCAAGGTTGACCAGGTGCACGCCCTGGCCCGGGCGGAGGGATTTCCCCTCAGGTGCAGTTTTGAGCAGACTTGAAGGAAAGAGTGTCGATGTTCAGCCAGGAAGTCCAAATTACATTTTCGCTGGCGGTGCGTGAAGCCCAGCGCCGGCACCATGAGTACCTCACGACCGAGCACGTACTCTACGCCATGCTGTTTGAGGAAAACGGCCAGGAACTGATTCGCAATTGCGGCGGTGACCTGGAGGTGCTGCGTGATGCGCTGGAGGAATTCTTCACCGAGCATCTCGAGTCGGTCGAAGATGAAGAAACCGCTGTGCCCGAACAGACTGTTGGCCTGCAGCGAGTGTTGCAGCGCACCGTGGTGCACATGCATGCTGCGGGTAAAAAGCAGATTGTGGTGGGCGATGTGCTTGCTGCGATCCTTGAAGAGCAGAATTCACACGCTGCCCACTTTCTGCTTGATCAAGGGGTCAGCCGCCTCGATGTCCTGAACTTCATTACCCACGGCGTTTCCAAGGTGGCCGGCGATACCAGCCCTGAACAGCCTGAGCCTCGCCGGGAGGAGGCCCCCAAGGAGGCCCCCAAGAGCACACCTTCGCGGAACCCCCTGGAAATGTACACGGTCAATCTGGTGGAGCGGGCCCGGCAGGGCAAGATCGATCCGCTGGTGGGGCGCCGCGACGAACTCGAGCGCACTGTCCAGGTGCTATGCCGGCGGCGCAAGAACAACCCCATTTACGTCGGTGACCCCGGTGTGGGGAAAACCGCCATAGCCGAGGGCCTGGCACTGATGATCTATCGGGACGAGGTTCCCGAGGTGCTCAAAGGGTTCGATGTCTTTACCCTCGATATGGGTGCCTTGCTGGCCGGGACCAAATTTCGCGGCGACTTCGAAGAGCGTTTGAAGGCGGTGCTCGGTGCGCTGGAGAAAAAGCCCCAGTCAATTTTGTTCATCGACGAAATTCACACCATCGTCGGTGCCGGAGCGACCAGCGGCGGCTCTCTCGATGCTTCAAACCTGCTCAAGCCGGTGCTGGCTTCAGGGGAGTTGCGCTGCATCGGCTCGACCACCTTCGAGGAATACAAGAACCTTTTTGACAAGGACCGGGCCCTCTCTCGCAGGTTTCAGAAGATCGATATCCTTGAGCCGAGTGTTGAGGAGACGATCGAGATTCTCAATGGCCTCAAAAGTTACTACGAGGCGCACCACGGGGTGACCTATAGCGATGAGGCGCTTCAGGCCGCCGCTGAACTGTCGGCCAGGCACATCAATTATCGCCACCTCCCCGACAAGGCCATCGATGTGATTGACGAAGTCGGTGCCTACGCCCGCATCCATGGTCAACAGAAAAAAACCATCGGCATCGCCGAGGTCGAGGCGGTGGTTGCCAAGATCGCCCGGATTCCGGCGCGCACGGTGTCAACCTCAGACCGCCGGCGGCTCAAAACCCTCAATCGCGATCTCAAGCGGGTGGTCTTCGGTCAGGACGAAGCCATCGATGCCATGTGCAGGTCGATTCTGCGCGCCCGCGCCGGCCTGGGGCATCCCGAAAAGCCGGTCGGCTCGTTTCTGTTTACCGGGCCCACCGGGGTGGGTAAGACCGAGGTGGCCCGCCAGTTGGCCGAGCAGCTCGGGGTGGAGTTTGTGCGTTTCGACATGAGCGAGTACATGGAGAAGCACTCGGTGGCCCGGCTGATCGGGGCCCCGCCGGGGTACGTCGGTTTTGATCAGGGTGGACTGCTGACCGATGCGGTGGTCAAAAACCCCTACGCCGTGTTGCTGCTTGATGAAATCGAAAAGGCCCATCCCGACCTGTTCAGCATTCTGCTGCAGGTGATGGACCACGGCAGCCTCACTGACAACAACGGCAAGCAGGCCGATTTCCGCAACCTGGTGCTGATCATGACCAGCAATGCCGGGGCCAGGGAAATGAGCGCCACCCCCATCGGTTTCGGCAAACAGGAGCCCGGCTCTGCCAAGCAGGCGGTGGAAAAAGCCTTCTCGCCAGAGTTTCGCAACCGTCTCGATGCGATCATCCCCTTCAAGTCGCTCAATGAAGAGGTGATGCTGCGGGTGGTCGATAAGTTCCTCGGCGAGCTGAAGTTGCAGCTCAAGGATAAGGATGTGTCTCTCACCCTGTCGGTTGCCGCACGGCAGGACCTGGCCCGCCGCGGCTACGATGCCATCTATGGGGCCCGTCCCCTGGGGCGTTTGATGCAGAGCGATATCAGCGATGTGATCGCCAGCGAAATCCTCTTCGGCCATCTCAGTAAGGGCGGCAAGGTTCGGGTGGGGATCAAGGCCGGCAAGCTGACCTTCGCCTATTCCTAAAAATTCGCCCAGCTTTGGTTCCGAATTCAGTGTTTTTTAAGATTTGAATTCAAAATTCAAAACTAACAATTCAAAATTGCGCTCATCGTGCCCGTTTACCAGCTCATCGACCAGTACGTATTTCCTCCTCCCGCTTTTGCCGATAGCAGCGGACTGCTTGCCGTGGGAGGGGACCTTTCCCTGGAGCGCCTGCTGCTGGCCTATTCCACCGGGGTGTTTCCCTGGTTCAACGAAAACGATCCCATCCTCTGGTGGTCCCCCGACCCCCGGTGCATCCTTGAGCCTGAAGACTTGAAGATTTCGCGCAGCCTTGGCAAGGTGCTGCGCCGCAAGACCTTCGAGGTCAGCTGCGACAGGGCCTTTCTGCAGGTGGTGCAGGCCTGCGCCGATTCGCCGCGGGGAGAGGTCGAAGGCTCCTGGATTACCCCGCAGATGCTCGAGGCCTATTGCCGGCTGCACGAAAAGGGGTACGCCCATTCGATAGAAACCTGGCACCAGGGCCGCCTGGTCGGCGGACTCTACGGAGTCTGCCTGGGGCGTTGCTTTTTCGGCGAATCAATGTTTCATCGCGAATCCAACGCCTCCAAGGTGGCCTTTGTCTCTCTGGTTCAGGCCCTTCAGCGGTGCAACTTTGAACTGATCGACTGTCAGATGCCCAATTCGCACCTGATGTCCCTGGGGGCGAGCACCATCTCCCGCCGAAAGTTTCTTGAACGCCTGCGTCGCGGCGCGGTCAGTCCCTCGACCATGCTGCCGCCCGGAGATTTTCCCGCCGATCTTTTTGTCAGTGCCCCGTGCGGCTAACCCTGTCTTCTAATTCTGGCCCTTTTTGGCGCTGCCTGCGTTGCGCCAACTTGACTTAGCGCACGGCTAGGCCTGCGTTGGCGACGCCTTGGCAGTACCAAAAATGTCTCAGAATTCATTGACATGATTAACCGCACGGGCCACTAGCCCCCCCCGTTCTTCGCTTGTCTGGTCAGTTCGCGAACCACACGCTCGATGCGCTTTTGATCCGCTTCGAGGATGGCGACGAAACGCATCCCGGTGACCAGTCGCCCGTCCTCCTCTTGCTCTGCCAACCAGACCACCTCGGCCAGGGTGCAGATGGGCGGAGGTTTCTGGTCTACATCGAGCAGCAGCAGGCACAGATCAGCAATGGCAACCGGGGGCCTGATCGCAAAGCGGATACCGCTTGCGCTGATGTTCACCGGAACGCTGGGGAAGGCGCTGAGTTTTTCGGGGAGGGTTGGCCCGGAGAGAATCTGCAGGTTTCTCTCCCACTGGCTGCGAAAGGAGCGCAAGGTGCCCTGGCCCTTGGTGTAGAGAAGCCCGACGGTCATATTGACACGGGGGAATTGGCGGCGCTGGAAGACCTCGAGAGAATCATCCAGCTGCACGCGGATCAACTCCGGGGTCTGTTGGCTGTGAAAACGTCCCGTCATTCTGACCCCCAGCCCCAAGGCTTCGGTCTGCAGCTCAAAGGCCATCCCCGGGGCAAAAGGGTAGCTCTCCTCGGCATTGGCGCGGTAGGGGAGCGCCAGATCGAGACTTTCGGGGTGGATTTCAAACAAGTAGACGGTGAGCGCCTCAAGCCGGTTGCCCTGCGGTCCAGGCGCAAGGCAGCGCATCAGAATCTTTTGCCCTGGTTTGAGATAATTGTTAAAGCGCATCTCGGTCCGAAACCTGTCATCATGGGGTTGAATCTAAAGTTTTAATACAAGTTCCGTTCCAGTCCGTGTCGGCTGCGCAAGGGCAAAAAAAGAGGGGAGCTGTCCGGCTCCCCTCTTTGCGCTTCTGCAGGTTCTGACTCTGTCGTTCGGTTATTCCATCTGGTGGCAGTTTTCGCAATCCTCCTCGACCGAAAAGGCCGTGCTG
>CALZIZ010000010.1 GCA_945787465.1 uncultured Desulfuromonadales bacterium | reverse complement strand
TCGGCTTTGGAGATTGTCTATCCTGCGCACAAGACCCATTTTACCCGATCGAATTATCTGATCGTCAAAGGTGGCGACAGCCCCACCCTGGAGGCGATTCCCATCGAATTCGGCGGGGCCAAAAGCGATCTGATCAGCATTGCCTCTTCCGAATACAAGGCGGCCTTTGGCGATTTCGTCATACTGCAGCCCGAATTCGATCCAGGGCGTAACCTGATTAAGGTCGATGGTTACGTCAAAGGCAAGAAGGTGGCAAGCGCCGAGGCCGATGTCTACTATCTCGCCTCGTACCAGGCGGTTCCCGGCAAGGGCTACCGCCCTTTCGTCATGCACCTTGCGGAAAAAGAGGCCCACTGCAGCGGTTGTCACAACATGACTCCTGATGCCAAGGAAATCACCATGGTCAGCGCCGATGCCAACCCCTGCGGGTCGTGCCATGGGCGGATGCTAAACGAGGCCTATGTGCATGGCCCTGCCGGGGTTTTTCAATGTGTCTACTGTCATCAGGTAGACAGCAAGCCCAATAAATATCAACCGCGGGTCGAAGAAGCTGCGCTGTGCAACGAATGCCACCTGGATAAGGTCGAGGAATTCAAGGCCCGTAAATTCGTCCATGGCCCCATCGAGGCCGGGCTTTGTTCTGTGTGTCATGACTCCCATGCCAGTGCCACCTTTGGGCAATTGGTTGCGCCAGTCAATGAGTTGTGCCTGGGGTGTCATGATGCAGTGAGCGAAGCTGTGCATGTCATTCGAGGAGTGAATGGGCAGAGTCATCCGCTTGAGGGAGGCGAGAACCCCAGTAATCCGGGGGATGTCTTTTCCTGCATCAGTTGCCATGACCCCCACGGTGGAAATTCGAGTTTTTATTTTCAGAGGGGAATCTCATCAAGATTTGCTCTCTGCCAACTTTGTCATAAAAAATGAGGTTCATTTTTTGCACTACCGCCAAATGACCCGGCCAAGACATTTTCCTCTGTGGGCAGGGTTTGTTGGGGAGAAGGTTGTTGGTGCTCTGTGAACCCAAAACATACCAGATTGGCCAGATTTAACGCTATGGAGAATTGATCATGCTTAAGAATGCAAATGTCTTCGCCTTGTGGGGGCTGTTTATTATCCTCATGCTGTCCGGGTGTTCATCGCCTCAATTACAGCCGAGGGTTCTGTGGCCGCCCCCTCCGTCTACTCCCAGGCTCGAGTGGATAGGAACCTTCGGGTCGGAAGCCGATTTCAAAAAGACCAAAATGGAACAGTCTATGGAGGCTTTGACTGGAGGGCAATCTCTTACCAAGTTTAAAGGACCCAGCGGGATCGCTTCCGATGGCAACGGGCGCATCTTTATTTCTGATGCGATGGAGAAGGGGGTCAAAATTTATGATCTCAATTCTCGCATGATAGACGATCTGGTCAAGTATGGAGCATTTCAGCGCCCCGGGGGAATTGCAATGGACAGCCAGGGGCGTCTGTTCATTGCGGATGGACCTTCGGGCCAGGTTCTTGTGTTTAAAACTGATGGAACGCCGCTGTTTTCGATCTCCGACAAGGAGTATCTCGAAAAACCAGTTTATCTTGCCATAAATGAAAAACTTGGTCGGGTCTATGTTTCTGATGTCCTGGGGCACCGGATCAGTGTCTTCGGTATGGATGGAGCATTCATGTTCTCATTTGGCCAAAAGGGCAACAGTGAAGGGGAATTTTTTGCGCCGCAAGGTCTTGCGATAAATAAGGATGACCGGATCTTTGTTGCCGATATGTTCAATGCGAGGATACAGGTCTTTAGTGCTGACGGTAAATTTATCAAGGCGTTCGGGGAGCGGGGCGATCGAGTCAACGAGTTTGAGACTCCCAAAGATCTTGCCTTTGACAGCGAGGGGCATCTTTATGTCCTCGATTCCAGAAGGCCAAATTTCCGGATTTTCAGTCAGGAAGGCGAATTGTTGCTGGTTGTTGGCGATACGGTACGTACGACACACAAGATAGGTTTTTCCATGCCGATTGCAATCCATATCGATAATAAGGATCGGATATACATTGCTGATCACTTAAATCAACGGTTTACGGTTTGGCAGTATCTAAACAAGGAGTACCTGGAAAAAAGGCCTATTTCCGAATCGGACATTGAACTTATCAGGCAAATAAATCGTAAGCGTTAAGATTGGTGGCTGACATGTGGCAATTGACTGAAGTTGTTAGGTGATATCACTTGTTCGATGGTTTTCATAAGTGTATGTCATTGAAATTTCATCAGATTTGGTGTTGGCATTTAATTTGCTGATGTTATGAATGCAGAAGGGAAATACTGGATGTCTGCAGCATGGGAGTTGCGGAAAACTATAGAAACGGTGGCCGATGAAGGCCCCAACATTATTGAAGGAGGTAGGGAGATGAAGAGGATTATTGTAATGATGGCAGGTTTTGCTCTGTTGGCTGCTCCGGCCCTGGGCAGTACAAGCATCAAGGCCACCGCGCACGACCTTTCAAGCGGGGGCGGGCAGACGATCAGGGGTGGCAATGACCAGATCTGCGTTTACTGTCACACCCCTCACTCCGCCGGTGCCAAGGGGTTTGCTCCCCTGTGGAACCGCACTACAACAGCCGCAACCAGTGTTTACACTGGGGTTGATTTGGAGCAGGTCATTGCCCTGGCCGATGTGAACAAGACCGACGCACCGCTTTGTCTTTCCTGTCACGATGGTTTATCGCTGGATAAAGGCCTGAACAACCCGCCCAATAGTGGCGGCGCCTATAATGGTGGTGCTGCTTTTAACGATATCACCAACGCCAACGCCAATCTTGGCACAAGCCTGAAGGATGACCACCCAATCGGATTTAACTACGTAAACGCTGCCACGAACGATGCAGAAATCAAGGCCATCGGTTCGATTACTGTCTCTTCGGTGGCAAGTGCTTTCTACAGCACCTCAGGTGTGGGGGCAAATACCATGTGGTGCTCTTCTTGCCATGATGTGCACAACAATACCAATGCTCCTTTCCTGCTGACCACCAATAGCGCTTCTACGCTTTGTCTGGCCTGCCATGATAAGTAAGCCTTGATCGCCTGCGACAAACAGGGCGGGGGCCTCCCCGCCCTTTTTTTGTAAATTCGCATGACAATTGATTCGGTCATGGGGAAAGCTTCACTAGGCAGGGGGTGAGGACTGTCCTTGTTATACAGCGAGGTCTTTGGTGATATGGCTGACCTGGTTGAAAGACGCTCGATCAGGCGGCCCAGATTGATTGAGGCGGAGATGTCTTTGCAAGGGGTACATATTTTGCAGAATAACCATTCGACCCTGTAAACAACAGCCCATTGAGTTATGGTGAAATGAGAATTTCTACCAAAAAAATATCAATCTATCTCATTCTTGCAGTTCTCTTTGCAGGAGTGCTTTGGGTTGTCCCTAATGCGGGGGCTCAGGGTGTTTCGGGAGGGGCTTCATGGAGTTACGGGCAGTATGAAGTGGAGGAGGATGGGCAGAAGGTTACCGATGCATCCTATTTTACTCAACGCTATTCCCTGTATTTTAACAAAAAGGGCCAGATAAATGGCGGGCGCGGCGGTAGGTACAATCTAGGTTTGGGGGGCGAATGGGCCTCCCTGAAAAGCGAAATCAACGATGAAGATTTTGACGTTGACGCTTCTAAGTTTCTTTACCGCGGGGAGGTCCTTATCGCTCCGGGTGGTTTGCCCTTTCGGTTGCACCTCTTTTCCTACGACAATACCTCAATTCTTTTTAATTCCAATACATTTTCAAGCGCTCTGGGGAATTTCTCAGGTTCCAGTTCACTGCTCGATGTTGGTGTGCCCGTTGACATGTACAATGGCCAGCGGATTCGCACCGGGGCCACATTGATGGTTGGAATTCGAAACGGCAGTTACATGGGCCGTTATCGGGAGATGTTGTCCCAATTTCCCCGTCTTCTGATCGATTATCAGGAAGACTATATCAGGGATTTGAACGGACTGACCCCTCAACACAGTCGGCAACGCAATCTTGCCTTTGTGTCACTTAACAAAAAAGATAACTGGTTTCACTACCGGTATAGCGATTATGATGACTTCCTGAATCCAAACCAGGACTTTCTTGAGAAGACCTATCTCCTAGGGACTGTTGATCATACCCTTCAAAGGAAGTGGATCAATTTTACCAACTGGATCAAGGTTTCGGTCGATGCCATGTATACCACCTCCCAGCGGGTGAATGCCGATGATCCTGCAGATCGCGCTTATCACCTTAATCTGTTTTCGACGGCAAAACAGCGGAACTGGAAAGCTGGCACCTTCACGAACTTTCATAGAATCACTAACGGCGAGCGCCTTCAAAAGGAAATAGAGGTTCCTTTTTATGCCAGTGGCGAGCCCAATCGAAATACCGCATGGCGGTTTCGTTTTGTGGGGTCAAAGGATAGCGACAATCAGTTCATTGTTGGCAGACAAGAAGATGAGGATAGCCTCTTTTCCTCTGCCCAGATTGAGACCTTCAGGCGCTCCCGGGTGATACTGAAGCCAGAACTCGCCATGGAGTTGAAGCAGGGGGACCGGGGTGAGGGGCATGCGGTAAAGCTTGGCACTGAGGTTTATACCAATAAAGCTTACCGCTCTGCCTACGATCTTTTTGGCGGCTTTTCCCTTGCGCAGTTTGGCGGAACCAGCATTGAAGGAACGGATGTCGATTATTGGGAGAGCACCGTCATTACTCGCGGAGAAACCAAGCTCTCGAGCAGTGTGCGCAGCGGAATAGAACAAAGACTCCTCTATGGCACAGGGACTATCGACAGGGACGTTGCCAATCACATTACCCCCTTGGGAGATGAGAGCCTTGTTGCCTCCCGGAGCGGAAACGAGACCAGGGAAGGAAACGTTTTTCGTTCAACCAGTACTTGGTTTGGTGAACACTTGTCGCGTTTTCGACTCAACAGTCGGGCAGAGGTGTTGTACGATATTTTGAATACCGAAGAAGAGACCATAGACCAGTTAATTTTGCGACTCAGCATGCGCTATGATGGGTCGAATTTTTTGGTTTCCACTCGTAATGAACTGATCTATGGTGATAACCAGACCTCCACAAACGGGCTAGGGAGCGATGACAACTCTTTGTCGGGAGATTCCATTGGGGCAATTCAAACGACTTTTCTTCATTCCAGCTCTCTGCGTTATTCGCCCAGCAGAATCTGGGAAGCAAGTTTGATGGTTGACTATGATTGGCGTGATGGCGATGGTGGCAATCAAACTCGCGCCAGTCTTCGCCAGGATTTCAGGTACAACATTTATTCGACCGGGGCCATAGTACGCAAACTTGTCCAACTGGAGGAGGAACTCCGGTATGAACGGTATTGGGGAAAAGGAGCCAGTTTCAGGAATACGGAGTTCACCCTCACAGGGACTTACTTTCCTTCAAGGTTGGCCTTTTTGGCTGCGAAATTCCGCTATCGGGATAGTGACGAGTTTGACCGGGAAGATGTCGCAGGGCTACTGTCGGCAGCCATAAACTTTAATAAGCTTACCCTGAGTCTCGAGTATGGCTATGGCACCCTTTTGGCGAGCGATGAGGTGTCTGACATTACAGAGCAACGATGGGAAGCCAGGGTAAAGAAGGTTTTTTAGACATAGGGCCTTCGGATGTTATCGAGGGTGGAATCAGGGGATGATTGGGGGGAGATCGAATTCCTGAGGGCTAAACTGGCTTTTGGGGAGCCTTCTTCCGGTTGTCCCTCTCTTGTTTTGGTCGGGCTATATTTGCCCCAGAGCCCTTTTGTTTGGTGGTTGATCTTTGCCGGCCTTGCAACCTCTTGTTGCTATAGACTGTATTAGATAGGAAAAATATGGATTTGTCTGTTGTCGTACCTGTCTTCAATGAGGCAGAGAATATTGATCCCTTTATTAAGGATATACAACTCTCCTTGGCTAATATGTCTCTGAATTACGAGGTTATATTTGTTGATGACGGTAGTACCGACGAGTCATTTGAGTTGTTGAATGAGCTGGCTGCAAAGCTCGATTGGGTCAAGGTTATACGTTTTCGTAGAAATTTCGGTCAAACTGCTGCCATGGCGGCGGGGTTTGATTCAGCAGGCGGCGCCATTATCATACCGATGGATGGGGATCTTCAGAACGACCCGAGGGACATACCCCGACTTGTTGAAAAACTGGACGAGGGTTATGATGTTGTCTCGGGGTGGCGTAAAGACCGGCAGGACAAGTTGCTTTCCCGTCGTTTGCCCTCTGTTCTCGCCAACGCCCTAATTTCAAGAATGACAGATGTTCCTCTCCATGACTATGGATGTACGCTCAAAGCTTACCGCAGGGAAATTCTTGCCGAGGTCAATCTATATGGCGAGTTGCACAGGTTTGTCCCGGCTTTGGCGAGCCAGGTTGGGGCGCGGGTTACAGAATTGCCGGTTAATCATCGTCCCAGACAAGCTGGAACCAGCAAATACGGGATGGATAGAACCCTTAGGGTTATTTTGGACCTCATAACCGTGAAGTTCTTGCTCAAATATGCGACTCGTCCTTTACAACTTTTTGGCAAATGGGCTGCGGTGACGGTGTTGCTTTCAGGGATTACAGGAATTACCACGTTATATATGAAGCTCTTTGAAGGTCTGAGTATGAATCGCAACCCCCTGACGATCTTAACAGCTTTTTTACTATTTTCCGGGGTTCAGTTTGTGGTCCTTGGGTTGCTGGGGGAGCTGGTTACCAGGACGTATCACGAAACCCAGGGTAAGCCAGTTTATACGGTCCGGGAGACCCTGAATTTCTCAGGGCAGAAAACCTTATCTTAGACTGAAGAAACAGATTTATGGATCGAATTGAAAAAATCGTACTCTGGGTTTTGCCTCTCGCCTTGTTTGGCTTGGCGACTTCTCAGGTGCACTCTTTCGACATCTTCTGGCAGCTCCAATCCGGAAAGCATATTCTTGAAACCCGTGAATTTCTCTATCAGGACACCTTCTCTCTGGCATCGGAGGCGTTTCGTTTTGAGCACTGCTGGCTTCATGACATCCTTTTCTTTGGAGCCTATAAGTTGTTGGGTTATGGGGGGGTTAGTCTTCTAAAAGGCCTTTTGGTCGGTGCTGCTTCTTTCATTTTGCTTCTTATTGCGCGAACCAGAAACAGTTCCTGGTTGTCCATCGCCCTACTTGCCCCCGCACCAATTCTAATGACCTTTTGGGCATGGAAGGAGCGGCCTCAGCTCTGGACATTTCTTGGGTTTGCGCTGTGTTTATTGATCCTTGAGAAGCATCGTTTGTCTGCAAGCAAGGGCCTGTTTCTCCTTTTGCCTCTGGTCGTTGTTTGGTCAAATTTGCATGCCGGTTCCATTCTGATTTTTCCTCTTATGCTGGTCTACCTGGCTGGGGCAGTTTCAACGTTTCTTTTTAACCGGGCAAACTTTCGCTCTGGCCCTTTCAAGCAGTTAGTATCGGTCGGTTGTCTTCTTCCCCTCGCTGTCTTAATAACGCCATACGGCGCGATAACCCTGAAGATGCTTTTTGCCGCACCGAGTTGGGGCTCGGCCTCGGCTGGGATCCTCCATCTTTACAATATTGATTGGTTACCCACCTCCTTCAAGGGATACCCTAACTATTTTTACGCTATGGGCTGCGCAGTGCTGCTCATGCTTATCGGGGCACGACGGCTGACCTTTAGTGATGTTTTTTTGCTGGGGGGGCTGGCATACATGGGGGTCAGCCTTGAGCGTCATACACCCTTTTTCTTTTTTGCCATCGCTGCCTTTTTACCGGCCTATGGCGATCAGGGCTTAGCGAAACTGGTGACCCGCCTCGTGCCTTTCAAGGTTCGCAGTTTTCTGAGATTGGCTTCTTTGGGAGCGGCAATTTTTGTCGCGGTGTTTTTTGCCCAGGCCACCTATGGCGATTACGGGTTTTTTAATCCGGGTTTAAGGCAATGGCATTATCCGGTTCAAGAGGCCGCGTTTGTCAAGGACCACAAGCTGCCCGGCAATATCTTCAACAGTTATGGAGTCGGAGGCTACCTGATGTGGTCATTGTACCCTGAGTACAGGGTGTTCTGGGATGGTCGTCAGGGCTCTGAGGAAATGTTTCGCCTGGGCCTCTTAGTGCGTGCAGGTCAGCCCGGCTGGCAGCAAGTTTTGGCCCGATTTGGGGTGAACACGGTTATCACCGAGGCCTGTTCCCAGGCTGATGGTGGACGGTTTCCTCTGGTGACCAAACTCCAGCAATCTCCCCGGTGGAGTTTGGTCTCCGCAGGAGAGTCCTGTATGGTCTTTGTTCGAAATGCAGCGGTTTCAAGTGACTGGTTGAGGGAGAACATGTTGCCGGACCAGCGCCTTGACGATACTGTTCTCTCCGCCGCAACGCTGATCTCCCAGACCAGCCCCTTGAGAAGAAGGGCTTTTTGGGAGATTGCCAGGGTTCAATTAAAGCGCAGGGCCTATGGTGAAGCCGCTGCATCGTTAAAAACATATATGGCTATGACCCCGAGGTCGCAGTGGGACCCAGAGGCAGAAACGTACTACAGAGTGCTGGCTTTGCAGGATAAGCAAAGGGCGGCGAAATCGCATTGAGAGTCTTTGACCATATTGAAAAAAAGTGTTCCGAAGGGGGGGGCGGCCGGATATCATGGGTGGCAAAATTATGTACCTGTCTAGCCATTTTTATGCTGTTTGGCTTTGCAACGTCAAAAGTCCAGTCATTTGATGTTTTCTGGCAGCTGCAATCTGGCAAGTACATCCTGGACACGCAATCCTTTATCTACCAGAATATATTTTCCCTGGCTGCCGATGCCCCCCGGCATGAGCATTGTTGGTTGCATGACATTGTCTATTATCTCACATACTGCTTGATGGGATTCGAAGGGCTCAGCTTGCTTAAGGGCCTTCTGGTGGCAGGGACAGGCTTTTTTCTGGTGCGAGTTGCCAGGCTTCGCGACAGTTCCTGGTCGGCAATTTTGATTGTATTGTTTCCTGTGTTTCTGCAGGCCTACTGGGCATGGGAAGATCGACCCCAGTTGTGGAGTTTTTTCTTTTTTGCTCTGTTTCTTTGGCTTTTAGAATGGGATCGAATTTCCAGAGGGCGGAAGATTTACCTGCTTGGACCATTAATGATTATCTGGGGCAATTTGCACGCCGGTGCCATTCTGGCTTTTCCACTGGTGGTCGCATATATGGTGGGGAGAGCAGGCAGGAGCTTTTTGCAAAAAGACTTTTGGCCAAAGGATTTGAAGCGGCTCGGATGGGTCCTTTTGATGATCACTGTTGCTGCTTGTATCACCCCTTACGGTTTAATGTTGCTGAAGACCCTGGCAGGTTCAGCTTCGCTCGGCGGCCAGTCTTTGTTTGCCGAGAATATCGACTGGCGCGTTACCACATTTAAGGAGTTTCCCAACTATTTCTATATCATGGGCGGTACGGCCCTGTGCCTGGCAATTGCGTGGCGACGTGTGACATTAACCGATGCTCTCCTGTTGGCCGGGTTGGCTTTTATGGGGACAAAGCTTTTGCGTCATACCACCTTTTTCATGGTTGCGGTAACGGCCTTGGTCCCTGTCTATATTGACGGTATGACGATGCCGCTTGTTGCAAAGGTAACAGCGGGAAATCGAACTGTTTTAAAGACTTTGGCCCTGTTCTTGGCGGTGATTGCAACCTTTTATTTTGGCCACTCCTTGTACAAGGTGAAAGGGGCATTTAATCCTGGGCTTTTGGAGTGGCGCTACCCCGATGCCGCAGTCGACTTTATTCTTGAGCAGCAATTGCCGGCCAACCTTTTTAACAGCTATGTATCCGGTGGCTATCTCATGTGGAAGCTGTACCCCGACTATCGGGTTTTCTGGGATGGCAGGCAGGGGTCGGAAGAGCTGAACCGGGCAGGTAATGACATCACCTATGCCCGCGCTGGCTGGCAACAGTTGTTGGACCGCTATCAGGTCAACACTGTAGTCACCGAGCCCCTTTCCTTTATTGACGGGGTACAATACCCAATGGTGCAGGAATTAAGGAAAAGCGCTTTTTGGGCGCTGGTTTTTGCTGATCAATCTTCGGTGGTCTTTGTCAGAAAGGCTGCGGTTGAGGGCCGCTGGCTGATGGAGCACCAATTGCCCGCTCGCCGCCTGGACGAGGCAATCCTGGCCGAGGCTGCTTTGCTTGTGGAAAGGGCGCCCGGGCCTCCCAAGGTGCATTGGGAAATGGCCAGGATTCATCTTGCGCGCAAGGAGTACCGAAATGCCTATGGTGCCTTGGAAAAATACCTTTCCAGAATTCCCCCTGGGCAACGCAATGCTTCGGCGGAGACATACTATCGATTGCTTGACTCTATGTTCGGCAGGAACAGCCCACCCGATGATTTGCCCTCAGGAAACAGGCCGTGAGTAAGCTTAGAATTTTAATGATTGCCCCGACACCATATTTTTCGGATCGAGGTTGTCATGTACGAATCTTTGAAGAAGCGAAGGCTCTTAGAAACCTCGGTCATGAGGTCCGCATCTGTACCTACCATCTGGGGCGCGATATGGGAGAGATCCAGACTTGTCGGATTCCCCATGTCCCCTGGTATCGGAAACGCTCTGCGGGGCCTTCATGGCATAAACTCTATCTTGATGTTTTCCTGTTTTTTAAAACCCTCCAGGCTGCGCGAAACTTTTCTCCCCATATCTTGCATGCTCATCTTCACGAGGGGGCATTTGTCGGGGCCTTGTTGAAAAAGTTTGTAAGGCTACCGATTGTTTTTGACTGCCAGGGGAGTCTTACCGGGGAGCTTGAGGACCACGGTTTCGCCAAACAGGGCAGTGCTTTAAACCGTTTGTTTCGAATTATCGAGCGTCAGATCAACCTGGCGGCTGATCATATCGTTACGAGTTCCACCCCCACGGCTGAAATGTTGCATAAGGAATTTAACATATTGCCCTCCCGGGTCACGCCCGTATGCGATGGCGTCGATGTTGCCGATTTCAGCCCCGGACCCGCCTCCAGAGAGTTGAAAAGCCGTTTAGGGCTGCCGAACGGGAGCCAGATCGTTCTCTTCCTAGGTGCCATGACTTCTTATCAGGGCCTGGACCTTTTGCTGGAGGCGATAAAAATTCTTTCCTTGCGGGGTACCCGGCTGCATTTTTTGTTGATGGGGTATCCTGAGGAAACATATCAAAGACGTGCCAAAGAGATGGGGATTGCCCGTCTGGTCACTTTTACCGGAAAAGTCGAATATGGTCGCGCCGCCGAGTTCTTGCGGTTGGGTGATCTGGCTGTTTCACCCAAACTCTCAAAGACCGAGGCCAACGGAAAACTGTTCAACTATATGGCCTGCGGGCTGCCCTCGGTGGTTTTCGATACCCCGGTCAATCGGGAAATTCTCGGGGAGCAAGGCGTATATGCCAAATTTGGAGATGCTGAAGACTTAGCCGATCAGATGGAATTGCTGGCCAATGACGATAAACGTCTTTCAGACATCGCCTGCAGGGTCAGAGAAAAAGCTGTGCGGGATTATTCCTGGCACGAGGTGGCCCATCGGATGAATCTCGTTTACCAGAATCTTCTTCGTTGATGGCGAAGAGTTTAAGGGTTGAAGGGGGTTAGGGGAGACAATGGAAAAGAATGTGGTGGTTTTGTTTTATCCTTCAGCCTGGCCCGAAGGTGCACGTGGGAGAATCCCCTATGCCTTACTGTACCTGGAGAGGATGGTCAGGGACCTGGGGCTGGAAATCGTCTTGATCGACGAGCAGGTCCAGAGGGCTTACCATTCGGTCCTCGAGAACGTGAAGGAGAGGTTGCTGCTGGTTGCTGTCAGTGCAATGACCGGCGACCAAATTGTTGGTGGAGTACGTTTTTCCAAGTCAGTCCGGGAGGTTTCCGATTGTCCCATTATCTGGGGCGGTTGGCATCCTACTCTTTTGCCGGAGCAGACCCTTAGGGAAGCATATGTCGATATCGTTGTCATTGGGCAGGGTGAATATGCTTTTCAGAATTTAGTAAAACGCATTCAATGTGGGGCAGAGATTCAGGGGATTCCAGGCGTTGGCTACAAAAGGGAGGGAGAATGTGTTGTAACCCCCCCCGCCCAATTTGTCGATATTAATGAATTCCCCCGAAATGATCACCGCTTGCTGGATGTAAACAACTATGTTTTTAAAAGTAGCTATGCAGAGCGGTGCGTCGGTTATTTTTGCAGTCATGGGTGCCCACATCACTGTGCCTTCTGCTGCGTTGCCACGATTTATGGGCGAAAGTGGTATAACAAGGGCGTAGATGAAATTATTGAGGACCTTCGGTATTTCAAAGAATCTGCTGAAATCGACAGCGTGACTTTTGATGATGATAATTTTTTTGTGAATCGGGAATTTGCTCTCGAGTTTAGTAAAAAAATGATCGAGTCCAAGCTCGGCTTGTTGTGGGATACGAGCGCCCACGCTGCAACCTTTCTGAAAAACTTTTCCGATGATGATGTCGAACTCTTTTACCGGGCAGGCTGTCGGCAGATCTATGTCGGAGCAGAGTCTGGGGATCAGGACATCCTGGACCTGATCAGCAAGGGCACAACAGTTGACGATAATTTGAAGTTTGTCAAATTATTGAAACGGCACAAAATCATTCCAATGCTTTCCACCATGGTCTGTTTTCCGGTCGATTCGGGCGAGGATGTCGATCAGACCATTGATATGGTAAGAAGGGCGAAGTTGCTCGATCCTAATTTGCGAGCGAGGATCTTCTTCTATACTCCGTATCCTGGGACAGAATTGTATGATAAGGCCATAGCCGCTGGTTTCAAGCCCCCGGCCAGGTTAGAAGATTGGCCGTCTCATACTCTGCGAAAGTTCAAGGCTCCCTGGACCCAAAAGGATTTCCGTTGGGCAATGGAGGTTTTTGCAAATTTTTATTTTCCTCTCTGTAATCCCAGGTTTTATGAGTCTATTCCGATAGCAAAACTGAAACCATTGCTTTTTGTTATTAATAAAGTTTTTTTCCCGATTGCTTTTTTAAGGTTTAAATATAACTATTTTAGGTTGCCATTTGAAGCAAAGATGTTTTTGAAGTGTTTACAGTTTTACAATAAGGTTATGAATAAGAACTATAGCCTTGGCTTTGAAAGTTATCTGGACTGATTTTGGTTGTCCTGGATTCAGTCGGCTGAATAGAAAGGGAAGTCTGTGGGCGTTGAACAGGTCGCTTGTGACCTTTGCGGAGCCGATGATTATATCGTTCTTTTCGAGGGACAGGATCGCCTTCACCACAAACCCGGGCGGTTCCCGATTGTTAAGTGTAAGAACTGCCAGCTGGTTTATCTCAATCCAAGGCCCGATATAATTTCGCTCCCTCATTACTACCCAGAAGATTATGCTCCCTTTGCCCATGGCCGCGGCCTGGTTGGAAAGGTCCAGGTGTTGCTGAGAAGATTGGAGGCTTTGCGCATCAGCCGCTTCATTCCGGAACAAGGGCGAATTCTTGAGGTCGGGTGTGCTGCCGGCGACTTGTTGGTCCCTTTGCGAGAACACTACCGGCTGGATGTAGCAGGCATTGAAATGAGCCTGCATGCAGCATCCCTGGCAAAAGATGTGCATGGACTGGATGTTCATTGTGGCACCCTGTTCGATGCCCCATATGCCAGGGCAAGCTTTGATGCTGTGGTGATGCGGCATGTTGTTGAGCATTTCCCTTCCGCACGACAAGCCCTAGAGGAGATTGGGCGGCTGTTGAAACCGGGAGGAAAACTCTTCATCACGACCCCTAATTACAACAGCATTGATCGCAGAGTTTTTAGGTCCTTTTGGCATAATTACGAACCGCCAAGGCATCTGGCTGTCTTTTCAGTGGCTACTCTTGAGCGTTTGTTGGGTGAGACGGGGTTTGCTTTACAGGGGATTGACCACAGTATGGTACCCAACGACTGGGTGCATAGTACTAAATATCTGCTTGAGGGGCTCGGGCTGAATACCCTCGCACGGCTTTTTACAATTAAAAATCCCCTGATTTTACTATTCTTCTTACCCTTTGGGGTCGTACAGAAGCTGCTCAAAAAAAGTGGTCGAATTCAAGTTAGGGCAGTGAAAAGGTCCTGATGCAACAAGTTCTTGTCATATTCAAAGCTCTTGTCAGTCTAGGGTTGTTGGCTTACCTTCTGGTCTCAGTAAACCTCTCTACCCTGGTTGCCCTTATATCGCGAATCAGCTTGATCCACTATGCAGCTGCGATCGCTGTAGGTGGCATCGCTGTGGTCTTGTCTACTTACAAGTGGCGAGTGATTTTGAGAAATGAGGAGTTGGATTGCCCTTCAGCAGAACTCCTGAGGTATTACCTGATCGGGATATATTTTAACAATTTTCTACCTACATCCATCGGAGGCGACGCTGCTCGGGTTTATCTCCTTGCCAGAAGATACGGCCATCGTAAGAAAATTTTCTATTCAGTCCTTGTTGAACGTTTTACGGGATTGATGGCCCTGGTTTTCTTCCTGACCCTGGGGGTTGTTTGGGGTCCGAGGGTACTGGGAGGCGATTACTCTGTCCTTCTCGGTCCTGTCTTCCTGCTAGGGGGAGGGCTGTTTCTTATTTTCTTCAACCGACAGGTCTTAGCCCGGTTTGTCAAGATGCTGCCAGGGCCCCTCCAGGGTTATGTGGAGATGGTTGGGGATCGTTTGGGGCACGGTATCCATTTTTCCAAGGTTGGCTGGACCGTCGTTTGGACCTCAGTATTTTTCCAGTTCTTGGGCATCCTCATCTATTTGTTGGTAGCGCAGTCTCTTTCTTTAACGGTAACATTTAGTGACTTAATGCTTATTGTACCCCTCGTAACCCTTTTGACCCTCATACCTCTGTCCTTAAATGGCTTGGGCATCAGGGAGGGTGGTTTCGTTGTGTTGTTGTCCGGGCTGGGGGTTCCTGCCTCGGAGGCTCTTTCCCTTTCGCTGCTTTACTATGCAATCACCCTTCTGTTGAGTCTGTGCGGCTGGGGGTTGTGGCTGTTTTCCCGTGGGGGAGAAGCCCAAAGTATGGATGCTCAATAACCGGGTTGTTCTTGCTTGCTATTGGTGGGGATAATTCTGAAAAGCTCATGAAATTGCTGAACCTATGGTTTTAGAAAAAATTAAGCTGCCTCAGGGTTGTCTGGCATTCGTTCTTTTTATTGGAGGAGCTTTCGCCCTGTATGTCAACACCTTCGGCAATGCTTGGACCATGGACGATTTTCCGGTCATCGTCGAAAACCCGGATGTCAGATCTCTGGCCGTTTTTTTCCTTGATTCCCATCCTGGACGTCCCCTGAGAGAAGGGACCTATCTCCTCGATTATTACCTTTTTGGGTTGGATCCGTGGGGCTACCATTTTCAAAATATTTTTTGGCACGGTTTTAACGCCTTCCTGATTTTTATACTGATTGTGCGCCTCAAAGGCTCTCTCGTGGTCGCCTGGGTGGCTTCCAGCCTTTTTCTGTTTCATCCGCTTGCCGTTGAGGTGGTTGCGAACGTCTCTCATCGCAAGGACAGTCTTGCGCTTGCCTTTATTCTCCTGTCTGTTCATGCCTATGTCTCTGCCTTTAGGATGGATAATAAACATTGGTTTTGGATTCTTCTTTCCATTTTTCTAATGTGTGTTGCCACGCTGGGAAAACAAAATGCCATTGTTTTGCCGGTGATTTTCCTCGCCTACGAGTTCAGCTTTGTGCCGAAGGGGAAATGGATTTTTTTCCGGGGCATAAGGGTGTGGGTCGGCCTTCTTGTCTTTGGCAGCGTCGCTGGAATCCTTTTTCTGCTGCTTGGCGAGGGGCGGCAGATGTTTCTCAGATCGGCTCAGGGCCTCCTTAACAAGATGAACCATTTTGGGGATTGGACGGGTTGGGACTATTACGGCCTCGTCCTCAAGTCCTGGAGCTTTATGTTTCTCAAAGTGGTGTTTCCTGATGAACTGGCCATGGAATATACCTATGGGGCTCCCTCATCCTGGATGAATCCTTGGGTGATTCTTACTTTTGTGGGGATCTTTCTGTACGTTTTTGTGGGCTTTCGGCTAAAGGCCCAAAACCCTCTGGCGTTTTTTTTCCTCGCCTGGGTCGGCGTTTTCTGGTTGCCTGTTAGCAACCTCTGGCCTCTCGCGTACTTTTCAGCCGACCGTTACCTGTATGTTCCTTCGGTGGGAGCTTTTGTTCTTTTTGCGTTGCTGTTCGAACGCATATTTACTCATCGAAAAGGAGGCCTTCTTGTCGTTGTACTGGTCCTGAACGTGCTCCTGGGGTGTTTGACCTGGCAACAAAGCAAGGTCTGGAGCAGTCCCGAATCCCTCTGGTCTCAGGCCGCAAATGTTAGCCCGCAATCCGCGTTTGCACTCAACAATATGGGGAATGTCTACTTTGAGAAGGGTGACCTGGACAGAGCCGTTGAATATTATCAGCAGGCGGCAAAATACAACCCCTATAATCCAACAACGCAATTTAATCTTGGCCTGATTTTCGAAAAGAAGGGGCAGATGCAAGAGGCTCTAGGCTATTTTCGGAATTTTCTCGCTATCAATGATCCTGCTTTTAAAGAACAGCGAGGTAACCTTCGAAGCTATCTCAGGCTCCATTACGGAGTCAGGGCCAATGGGGAGTAAAGGGCGCGTGTTTTCTAACCGATTGCTTCGTCAAATAAATGGCAAATGGTCCTGGTTGGCAGTAATTGTACTGTTGGGCGGCGCATTTCTGCTATTTTCAAACACCTTTGACTGCCAATGGACCATGGACGATTTTATCGTGGTCGTAAATAACCCAGACATCCGCTCCCTGGGTGGCTTTATGGCAGATTCCTACCCCGGTCGCCCTCTTAGGGAGCTGACCTATCTGGTTGACCATGCCCTCTTTGGGCTCCACCCAACCGGCTACCACTTTCAGAATATTTTCTGGCACGGATTAAACGCCAGTATGGTGCTTATGCTTCTGGGGCGTCTTGGGGCTTCACGGTTTGTGGCCTGGGGCTCTGCATTGTTGTTTATGACACACCCCATTGCGGTTGAGGTGGTGGCCAACATTTCCCACCGTAAGGACAGTCTCGCCCTGGCGTTCTCCCTGATGTCAATTCTGGTTTATGTGCGAGTCCGCCAGAGTTCGGGTCGCCAGCCTTGGCGGATGGTGGGGGCCTTTGCTCTAGGGTGCGTGGCCTTGCTTGCAAAGCAAAATGCCATTGGCCTGTTGCTGGTGTTTGCGACGTATGAGGTTACCTTCGTTTCTTCTCAAAATCGCTTCTTTTTCAGAAAGGCGGGCAGGGGGGCGTGGCTGGCGGTTGCAGTTGGGGGGGGGCTCACCCTCTGGTATGGGGTTGTTTTGCAGAGCCACCTGTTTAACCAAACTATCCGTGGTGTCCTGGTCAAAATAAACCAGCCCTCAGAGTTAGTTAACCCGGAGGCCTTTTTTCTCGCCGTCTTCAAGTCCCTTGGGTTTCTCTTTTTTAAATTGGTCTACCCTGTCGAACTGGCCTTGGAGTATGTTTATGCTGTACCCCAAGGTTGGGGAGACCCATGGGTCTGGCTTCCCATGCTCGGAATTTTTGCCTTCGGGGTTATCTGGTATGCGACCATCCGTAGGTCGGCCCTGGTTGCATTTGCTGTAGGTTGGCTGGTGGCATTTTGGTTGCCGGCTTCAAATCTGCTTTGGCCTTTGGCCTATTTTGCCGCAGATCGATACCTTTATGCTCCCAGTGTGGGGTTTTTCATCCTGGTGGCCATGGCCCTGGAGAGAGTTCTGCGAGACGCGCTCCCTGCGCGAACCTCAATTCTTCTCGGGCTTTTGGCCATGACCTCCTGGCTCAGTTGGAATCAGAACCGCGTGTGGGCATCCGAGATGACCCTGTACAGCCATGCCGTTAAGATTTCTCCTCAGTCGACAGGCGCCCTGATGGGTCTGGGCATAGCAAATCAGAAAGCTGGCAATCTTGAAAAAGCTGCTGGTCTTTTTCACCGCGCCGCTGACAACCTCAATGAGCCGAAGGTCTACTACCTGCTTGGTGCTACCTATGAGCGAATGGGGGATTTGCAAAAAGCCCTTCATTTTTATGAAATTTTCACATCCTTTGATCTTGGTCGGTTTCTACCTGAAGCGGAACTCTCTTATGCCTGGAATAATATCGGTAATATTTACCTGGAAAGAAAAAGTTATTCAAGGGCCTTGCCTAGCTATGAAAGGGCCTTGGAGGAAAATCCAAACAATGTAATTGCCATCTTGAATATTGGTCTGGTTTATGAAGAAACAGGCCATGTTGATGAGGCGCTCAAATATTTTAGCAGATTTGCTGCCAGGGCTGCCCATACCCATCCTGAAGATGTTAGGCGATTGCGGACGTATGTTCAGAGCAGGTATGGTCAGGGGTTATAGGTTGCCCCTATCTTCTTTATGGATGTGGATGGTGAGCAGGGATTTTGATTTGAAAAGTAAGAGTTTCGGTAACTGTTTGGTTCTGGGCGCGTTTCTCTTGTTAGCGTTCCTGCTGTTTGCCAATTCTTTTTCAAACCAATGGACCATGGACGACTTCATGGTTGTTGTGAGAAACCCTGACATCAGGTCCTTTCAGGGGTTTTTGGCGGATTCCTATCCGGGGCGCCCCCTGCGGGAGCTCACCTACCTCATCGATTACGCACTTTTTGGCCAGGATCCGGCAGGCTACCATATTCAGAACATTTTTTGGCACGGCCTCAACGCCTTCCTGGTCTTCGTCCTTGTGCGTCGCCTTAAAGGGACCATGGCTGCGGCCTGGGTGGCCGGCCTGGTGTTTTTGTCCCACCCGATCGTAACCGAAGTCATCGGAAACATTTCCCATCGCAAAGATAGCCTGGCCCTGGCTTTTTCCCTCTTGTCATTTCTTGCTTATCTGCAGGTCTATGTGGCAGAGAAAAAAAAGTATCTCTGGCTTCTCATGGCGTTGCTGATTGGCGGGGTGGCTGTGCTGGCCAAGGAGCAGGCGGTGGCTTTGCTGCCCTTGTTTTTCTTGTATGACATAAGTATCAGGCCGATTTCTGCAAGACTGATATGTAAGCGTCGTTGGGTTGCTCCGGGCGCTTTGTTGTCGGTCGCAACTGGGTTCATTATCTGGTATGTCTGGCTTTGGCGCAACGAGAGGTTTTTAGAGTCCCTCTCCGAGGGATTGGTGAAGATGAATTACTACTCGGGGTGGTCGCCCGAGGCCTATTTCACCATGACCCTGAAATCGATGGCCTTTATGGCATCCAAGTTGGTTGTGCCGCTGAACCTGGCAATGGAGTACGTCTATACGGTCCCGGTGGGGTGGGCCGAACCCTGGGTGGTTGCAGGGCTTTCGCTGGTCGGACTTGCGGTTCTGGGGCTGGTCTTTTTTCAAAAAGGCTCTCCCCTGGCATTTATCGCACTTTGCTGGCTGATCGTATTCTGGCTGCCGGTATCCAACTTTTTCTGGCCCCTGTCCTATTTTGCTGCTGATCGGTATCTCTATTCTCCCTGCGCCGGTTTTGCTATTCTTTTTGCACTTCTCCTGGAAAACCTTCTCGCGTCAAGGCGGGCTGCCTTCTGTGTTGTGGTCGTTGGCATCCTGGCTATTCTGGCCGCAGGAACTTGGCGACAAAACCGAGTGTGGAGCAGCGAATTGGCCCTTTTTACTCAGGCGGTTAAGGTCAGCCCGGATTCAACGATGGGCCTTTCGGGGTTGGGGCTTGCCTATCTGAATGGCGGGGAAGCGGCAGCTGCTTTGCCCTGGCTGGAAAAGGCAGCTCAGAACTATAACGATTCGAAACCGCTCCACTTGCTTGGGATTGCCCATGAACGGCTGGGGAATCGACAGCAGGCCCTTCGGTATTACAGTACCTTTGTTTCGATGAACGAACCGAAGTACAGGGCCGATGTTCAAAGTGTCAAAATGTATCTCACTATGAAATATGGGGTGAAGTAATTGCCCAGGGAAGGGGCCGTTCTAAGGGGTGAGGTGGGATTTGCGGGGATGGAATGTTTGCGAAGAAAAAGAATTGAATTTCTGCTGGTATTCGGTTTGTTTCTGTTGCTGGCCTATCTGCTGTTTTCCAATACCTTCGGAAACGCCTGGACCTATGATGACGGACCGGTCATCGTTCAAAATCCCGATGTCCGTTCAATTTCCGGGTTCCTTCAAGACTCCTATCCCGGTCGCCCGCTGCGGGAGCTGACTTACCTGGTCGATTATTTCCTTTTCGGCTTGAATCCCGCAGGCTGGCATATCCAGAATATCTTTTGGCATGCTCTTAATTCCAGTCTGCTTTTCGTGTTGGTTAGAGCCCTGGGCGGAGGGAGGTCTGTCGCATGGGTGGCCTCTCTGTTGTTCGTCGCCCACCCGATTCAGGTTGAGGTGGTCGCCAATATCTCCCACCGCAAGGATAGTCTGGCCCTTGCATTTTCCCTCTTTTCTGTGCTCAGTTACATGGAAATCTTCAGGGCCGGACGCCGTCGTTGGAGGTGGCTTTTCGTCGCTCTTGGCTTTGCCGGTTTGGCCTGCCTGGGCAAGGAAAACGCTTTGGTTTTGCCCCTGGTTTTTATCGCCTACGAGTTGGGCTTCGTATCGCCCGAGCGCCGTATGCTGCTGAGGGGCTACCGGTGGCTTCCGCCTCTGTTGGCCTTGGCAGGGATTGGGGGTGGCATTTCCTGGTATGTTTTTGGAGGTGGCCGGGAGATTTACCTGCTTGGAGCCCAAGGCCTCTTCTCCAAAATGAACGCAACCTCCGGGGTGGAAGAGTGGGAATACTTTCTGACAGTTTGCAAGTCGTGGGGTTTTATGCTTCGGCGGCTGTTTGCCCCCTCTGACCTTGCCATTGAGTACGCCTTCGCCATACCCCGATCTTTGTTTGATCCGTGGGTAATGTTCGCGCTGGCTGGCATCTTCTGCTCGGGCCTTCTGTTATGGGTGGCGCGGAAACGGTGTCCGTTGTTGTTCTTTGGTCTAGCCTGGAGCGGGCTGTTCTGGTTGCCCGTCTCCAACCTCTGGCCAAGTGCATATTTCGCCGCTGATCGTTACCTTTATGCTCCGTCGGTTGGTTTTTGTCTGGGGGCGGCCTGGCTTCTGCACCGGTTTGGGGGGCGCAGACTTGCCATTGGGCTTAGTGGAGCGATGCTTGTTGGGCTGATGACTCTCACATGGCAACAGAATCTGGTTTGGCAGTCTCAGTTTTCGCTATACTCTCAGGCTGTTAAGGTCAGTCCTCAGTCCCCATATGCTTTGAATAACCTGGGTGTCTATCTTTGGAAGCGGGGAGAAAGGCAGAAGGCTTTGACTGTGATTGAAAAGGCGGCGCAAAATCCTTTCTATTATGAGGCCCAGGTGAATATGGTCAATCTTTGCGAATGGATGGGCGATCTTGAAAGGGCTGCTTACTACAGGCGCCGTGCAATAACCCCCCATGGTGCAAGATCGCTGTAGCATGGAGTGGATTTAAAAGTCATGGTGAATCGACGATGAGTTCTGGCCATTCTCTTCTCCCCGACGAAACCCTCGACGATCTACGCCTGGGCGGTCTGAAAATCATCCAGAAGAGGGCCGGTTACAGGTTCTCCCTCGACCCGGTGTTGCTTTGCGCCTTTGCCAGGCTCTACTCCGCAGAGCAGGCGGTCGACCTGGGGACGGGCTCCGGGGTGATCCCCCTGGTGATGGCCCGCCGCAGTGAGGCGGCACGGATTGTCGGACTTGAGATTCAGCAGGAGATGGCCCAGCGTGCCCAGCGCAGCGTGGGGCTGAACGGTTTGCAGGGCCGGGTGGAGATCGTCCAGGGGGACCTTCGCCATGTCAGGCAACTGCTGCCGGGGCAGTCCTTTGCCGCGGTCCTGTCTAATCCGCCATTTCGCATGACCGGCAGCGGCCGTCAGGCGCCGCTGGCCGAGCGGGCGGCGGCGCGCCATGAACTGGCCGGGGGACTTGGGGATTTTCTTGCCGCTGCGGCCTTTTTGCTCAACAACGGCGGCCGCTTCTATATCGTCTACCTGGCCGAACGTCTCGCTGAACTGCTCGAGGGGATGCGCGCCCGGCGCCTGGAACCCAAACGGCTACGCTGCGTCCATGCACGCCCCGGGGATAAAGCCCGCATGGTGCTGGTCGAAGGGCGCAAGGGCGGCCGCCCCGGGCTTACCGTCGAGGCGCCGCTGTTCGTTTATGATGGCAAGGAGTATTCGGCGGAAGTTCTGGAGCTTTACGGGGAAGGCAAAGGGCGGGTGACAGGTGACAGGTGACAGGTGACAGGTGACAGGTGACGGGTGACGGGTGACGGGTGACGGGTGACGAGTGACCGTTTCAGGCTTTTTCTTCTCTGGCCTTTTCAACTTTTTGCTGCCGAATGAAAATCTGCCTCAGGGCCTGCTTCAGTTCCGGGTCTTCAAGGCCCTTTACTGTTTCTTCGATCTGCTCTTGTTCGTCCTGGGTGAGCTGCTGCTTTCGCCAGGGCAGGGCGGGGGCGGGCCTATTTTCGAGGGCGGTTGAGCGGTCGATTCGGCCGCGACGCAAATAGATGTCCTTGAGTTCGGCCCCTTCGAGGCGCTGGTTGAGGCGTTCGAGGATTTTGGGTTTCATCAGCTGCAGTTGCTGCATCCACACCGCCTGTTCCACCCGGACTTCGAGCACCCCGTCGCGCAGTCGCAGCGGTCTGGCCCGGGCGGCGATCTGAGGCCCCACCGTCTGGTCCCAGATCAGCCAGGTTCGGTACTCGTCCAGTTTTGCGTCCAGGCCCTTGCTCTGCAGCAGTTGTTGCACCAGGTCGCCGGCGGTGGCGGCCTTTTTCATCCGGGGCCGGTCTCTTCGGTTCATCCCCTGCTCCTGCGCCTGATGCGGCTGCCGATCACCTGCCCGGCCACCGCGCTGGCGACGCTAAAGGGAATAATGTTCCAGCCCAGGCCGGTGCTCATCCGCAAGGCGACGATAAAGGGGATGGAGAGATGGATATAGACAAACCAGCGCACTGAGAACTTGCGGGTTGTTTCGCGAAGAAAGCCGAGCGGAAGGTTGGCCACAAAGGCGAAGCTCAGAAGTATGGCAAGGCTTAGAGCCGTGGAGGGGTTCAAGCGGATGTCCTTTCAAGAGGGCCGTAGGGGATTACATGATTAGAATTCTACCTTTGCTGTCGGTTCAATGTCAATCGTGCCCTGCTTGCACGCCAGGGATAATCATGGCATGATGTTCACTATTCGGTACCTTCTGCGTGGAGGACGCGAAAATTTGCAGTGAAGGTGATTTCATGGTCCGGGAAAACGACTTCGTAGCCATATTTCATTCCATCCACCGTGTCATGAAGGTGGAAAAACTCCTTAAACAGAACGGGGCAGATATCCTGCTGATTCCGGTGCCTCGTCAGTTGACCTCCGATTGTGGTCTGGCCATCCGGTTTGCCCCTGAACAGCAGGATCGGGTCTTTGAGGTGCTCAAAGATGCAGACCTGCTGCCTGCCGAGCTTTTTCAAAAAGAAGCCAAGACCTACCGCCGGGTCGAGTGATGGCCGGGTTGGTGGGGGATGGTTTTCCCTTGACAAGGGTTTGGCCTTTAACTATAGTCCATTTTTTGCCATCTTTCAGCACAGCTGCGCGGGCTTATGTTCGATAATCTGACAGAAAAATTTGACTCGGTCTTCAAGAAGTTACGTGGTCACGGCCGGCTGACTGAGGACAATATTCAGGAGGCCATGCGCGAGGTGCGCCTGGTTCTTCTTGAGGCGGACGTCAACTTCAAGGTCGTCAAAGACTTTGTCGCCGCGGTGCGCGAGCGGGCTGTCGGTCAGGACGTGCTCAAGAGCCTGACCCCTGCACAGCAGGTCATCAAGGTCGTGCGTGAAGAGTTGGCCAGCCTCATGGGCGAGGGTCTCGATAACGCCCTCGACCTGGCGGCACGGCCTCCGGTTCCGGTGATGCTGTGCGGCTTGCAGGGGGCAGGTAAGACCACCACCTGCGGGAAGCTGGCGCGGCGTCTGCGCAAAGAAAAACGCAATCCGCTGCTGGTGCCTGCCGACGTCTATCGTCCGGCGGCTATCGAGCAGCTCAAAATCGTTGGGCGACAGCTTGATATTCCGGTCTTTGATACCCAGCCCGACCAGGACCCGGTCGCCATCTGTGAAGAAGCGTCCCGGTTTGCTGAACTCAACGGTTACGATACACTGATTCTAGATACCGCCGGCCGGTTGCATATCGATGAGCAGCTGATGGGCGAACTGCAACGAATCAAGGCCTCTCTTGCCCCGCAGGAGATTCTGTTCGTTGCCGATGCCATGACCGGGCAGGATGCGGTCAATGTGGCGCAGAGCTTTAACGAGCAGCTCGACATCACCGGGGTGGTGTTGACCAAGCTCGACGGCGATGCCCGCGGCGGTGCGGCTCTTTCGATTCGCGCGGTTACCGGCAAACCGATCAAGTTTGTCGGCCTCGGCGAAAAACTCGATGCCCTCGAGGTCTTTCATCCCGATCGCATGGCCCAGCGCATACTCGGCATGGGCGACGTGCTTTCGCTGATTGAAAAGGCCGAGGCGGCGATCGATAAAGATGACGCCGAAGCCATGGAGCGGCAGTTGCGCAAGGAGGGGTTTACCCTCGAGACCTTTCGCGACCAGCTGCAGGCGATCAAGAAAATGGGCTCCCTCGAGTCGATGCTCAAGCTGATACCGGGTGCCGGTAAGGCGATGAAGCAGATGAAGGGGATGGAGCTGCCGGATCAGGAATTGAAAAAGATCGAGGCGATCATCAATTCCATGACCCACAAGGAACGGCGCAATCATAAGATTCTCAACGGCTCGCGGCGTCTGCGGATTGCCAAGGGCAGCGGCACGACGATCCAGGATGTCAATCAGCTGCTTAAGCGTTTTACCGAAGCGCAAAAGATGATGAAGAAGATGCAGCAGATGGGGCCCAAGGGCCTCAAGGGACTGATGGGCCGCGGCGGCGGGCGCATGCCGTTTTAAACTTTTGTGTACTGGCCCCGGGTGGGCTGATTGCGAAACCCTGCAGGACAGCCCAGGGACAAGACAATATACCAAAAAAAACAACGGGAAACCGTTAGGAACTATTCAGGAGGAACAATCAGATGGCAGTAAAAATCAGACTGGCCCGCGGTGGCTCTAAGAAGAGACCTTTTTACCAGGTAGTTGTCGCCGATGAGCGCTTTCCCCGCGATGGCCGTTTTATCGAAAACCTGGGGCAGTATGACCCCAAGCAAGACCCGCCGATGGTTAACCTGAACGAGGAGCAGACCCTCGAATGGCTGAAAAAAGGCGCCCAGCCGACCGATACCGTGCGCACTATTTTGAGCAAGCAGGGTATCTGGGCCAAGCATAAGCAGCCTGAAGGAGCCTGATTCCCTCCGTTAACCGAGGCCGGGACACCCCTGTCTCCGAAGGACGGACTCCATGAAAGAACTCATCGAATTCATCGCGAAATCACTGGTGGAAAATCCTGACGCGGTCACCATTTCTGAGGAGCAGGGCGAGGATGGGGGCATTCTCATCAAACTCGCCGCGGCTCAGGAAGACATGGGGCGGATCATCGGTAAACAGGGCCGGACGGCCAAGGCCATGCGTACCCTGCTTAACGCCAAGGCCACCCGGGAAAACCTGCGGGCCACCCTCCAGATCATGGAGTGATGAAGATCGAAGATAAATTATTCCTCTGGGGAACTGTTGTCGGTACGCACGGCTTGCGTGGGGACCTAAAGGTCCGTTCGCAGTCCGGGGATCCGGCCTCGCTGCTTGATGCGCAGGAGGTCTTTCTGCGTCGACCCGGGGGCGAAGCCAAGGTCCACCGCCCTGCGCGTATAACAGTGCATAAGGGCATGGTTCTGCTGCGTCTTGAGGGCGCCGAAGATATCAATGCCGTTCAGGACTTGATCGGTTGCGAGGTTCTGATGCCCTTCAGTGACCTGGCTGAATTGCCCGAGGATGAGTTCTACTGGCACCAGTTAGAAGGTCTGCTGGTGGTTGATCGCCAGAATGGCGAACTTGGGGTGCTGGAAGATATGTTCACCACCGCCGCCCACGATATCTATGTCGTGCGGGGGCGATTCGGTGAAGTTCTTATCCCGGCGGTTAAGGAGATGGTGTTGACGGTCGATCTGGAAGAACGGCGCATGGAGGTCGATCTTCCCGAGGGTCTGATTCCTGAAACCGATGAAGTTTGAAGTACTGACCCTTTTCCCCGCCATGTTTGATTCGCCCTTCGCGGGCAGCATCCTGGGCAAGGCGGTAGAAAAAGGGCTTATTCGTATTGACGCCCATAACCTGCGGGGCTGGGCGGAAGGTAAGCACCAGGTCACCGACGATGCACCCTACGGCGGCGGTGACGGCATGGTCATGAAGCCTGAACCGGTCGCCCGTGCTCTTGCCGAGTTAAAAGGTCGCTCGCCGCAGGCCAAGGTTCTGCTCATGAGTCCGCAGGGCAAGCCCTTTTGTCAGGCCGAGGCGGCTGCTCTCAGCGATGAGGACGGTCTTGTTTTCGTCTGCGGGCGCTACGAGGGGTTTGATGAGCGGATCCGCACCATGGTCGATGAGGAGTACTCCATCGGCGATTTCGTGCTGACCGGCGGTGAGCTGGCGGCCATGGTGATGATCGATGCCGTGGCGCGGTTGCGCCCCGGAGTGCTGGGAAGCAGCGGCAGTGCTGAGGGGGATTCGTTCTCTGACGGGCTCCTTGAGTATCCCCACTATACCAGGCCTTCCGAGTTCGAGGGGCAGAAAGTGCCGGCGGTACTTCTTTCGGGCAACCATGGCCCAGGGGTGATCGCTCATGAGCCGGTGCCCCATGGCCGTCGCTCTGGTTCACCACCCGGTTCTCGATCGGCGCGGAGATCTTGTCTCTGCTGCTGTGACCAACCTTGACCTGCACGATATTGCCCGTGCTGCCCGGACTTACGGGGTGCACAGGTTCTACGTGGTGACCCCGGTGGCAGAGCAGCAGGCGCTGGTCGAAAGAATTCTCGGCCACTGGCGCGATGGGCACGGGGCGAACTATAATCCCCACCGTGGCGAGGCCCTGTCCTTAATTCGCACGGTCCCCAGTCTCGAAGGCGCCCTCGAGGATTGGAGCCTGGAGTTGGGGCAACCTGCACTGCCGGTGCTGACCGGGGCAAACCGCAATGACGGCATCACCAGCGCCGAATGTCGCAAGCTTAACTGCAGCCACCCGCTGATGCTTACTCTGGGGACCGGCTGGGGGCTTGCTCCTGAACTTTTTGCCAATGGCTGGACGGTGCTCGATGCCATCCGGGGCTGCGGCGATTACAACCACCTGTCAGTACGTTCCGCGGCCGCTATTATCCTGGACCGTCTGCTCGGTGATGAGACTAGGTCCTGAATCCGTGAGTTCTGACCGGGCAATAGCGCAAGTCATTGACCTGCCTAAGCGTTCAAAAAATCACCGACGAACCTGTGGGTGCGCCTCAGATTTT
>CALZIZ010000009.1 GCA_945787465.1 uncultured Desulfuromonadales bacterium | reverse complement strand
ATCACCTGATTTACGGCCGTCTCTGCATATTCAGTCATGAGGGCTTCCTCTCTTTGGTTTTCTGCATGTCCTCGGCCCAGGGGCGGGCGAATGTTCCGCCTCAACCTGTACCGGTTTATTTCAACGCCGATTGGGAAGGTGCTATTCGCAGGGTGCCCGTCCAGTAGGCTTCAATCGGATGCTTTTCTGTTATTCCGGGGCTCCTGAAGGAGGAACCCGCCAGGGAAAAACGTGCTGTTGAAAATGAAGCCAGGGGGAAAGATGATAACCACCCTCCCCCCTGGGCCAATCTTACTTCTGGGTGTTCTGTACAAGCTCGATGAGCTCTTTGGGGATGGTGTCGGAAAACTTATCCCAGACCGGCTTGGTCAAGCTTTTGAATTCCTTGCGCTGCTCATCGGTCAATTGATGGATCTTGATGCCGCCGTCCTTAAACTTTCTCGCAGCATCCTGCTCGAGCTCGGCGGTAATGGCGCGCTCGTACTGGACCGCCTCCCTGCCGGCTTCCACAAGCAGGTCCTGAACATCTTGAGGAAGAGAATCGAAGTACTTCTTGCTGATCGCCAGAATGTGCGTCGGACAGCAGGGAAAAGGTGTTCCCTTCGGCATCTACGGTACCCTGCTGCAGAGCGGTGTAAACCTCTCCCCAGGCAATGGGGGCCGGGTTCATGCCGAGGGCCTTGGCGACTTCCACTTCCACGTTAGAACTGGTGGTCCTGACCTTGAGACCTGCCAGATCGCCAGCGGAGGAGATCGGCTTACCGGTGGTCACAAAGTTACGATAACCGTACTCGCTGAACATGATAACCCTCAGGCCGATCTTTGCGGAAACGTCGTTGAAATACCTTCCAAGCTCACCTTCATCGAGCGCCTTGTACATCTGCTGCTGATGGGGGGGACTCGAAATATAGGGCAGATCGAAGACCATGAAGTCAGAAGCGAAACCGGCCATATTTGGCGAGGAACAGGAGGACATTTCAAGGGACCCTCTCTGAACCGACTCCATGGTGACACGATCGCTGCCCAGGATGGCGTTGCCGAACAGCTTGACCTTCACCTTGCCCTCGGATTTCTTTTCAACGATTTCCTTAAACTTCTCATACCCCAGGGTCACATTGTTGCCGGGGGCCATCGGGTGGGCCAGGCGGATCTTAATGGTCTTTGCCGACACCTCTTGCACTCCGTATCCGAACATCATGCAAACTGCCAGGCCAAGCACTGCTGTGAAAAGTTGGAATTTTCTACACATGATCATTCTCCCCTTTTTGATTTCTCTTCTCTGTTGAATTCTGCTGACAATGAACCGAACTTGCAGACAATAAATAGCAGGGGATGTGCCAACTCATATAACTACGTTCTACTTTTTACCCAGAAGAAAATTCTAAAGACGAATATGTTATGGCAATGCCATGACAAAAGCCCCCTCCTTGGAGGACTTCAGATGGTAGGCCTACACATTGAACTCCTAGCCATTTAATTTAGCAATATCATAATGTTCAGCCTATATCAAAAGATACCCACTGGAGGCAAAACTCCAAGAAAGCTCACCATCCAGGCCTACTAAAAACACAAGCAAAGATTAGAACAACGTATTGGATGGTAATTTATAATCTAAAATCCAAACAAATAATCTTTGCGACTGGGCCCTCTCCCGTGAACACACGCAAAGCAATTCGGCCCTAAATATTGCAATAATGCAACAAGCCAAATACGCCATAGGCATGTTTTCACTTTCTTAACAGGCACCTACAAACCATTGCAACTCAACAACAAGTATTGCATTTTTGAACTAGCGCTTTCCTGAAGGATTTTCAGCTCACCAGAGGCGATCGTCCTGGGTACTTTCAGGACTGCAAAGATTTATAGTCTTCAAAAATGAATAACCTGCCGGTGAACCTATTTTCTCGCCGATCGGGAGGGGGGGCTGGGACAGATGGGACCTCTTTAGCATGTTTGCCCCAGAGAAAGTGATGGCCTGAAAGGTTGCCCAGACTCATTGAATCGTGGCGTGGAAGGAAGATCGGATTTTATGGGGGCAGGAGGAGCAATCAAAGGGCCTACAACTGCTCAGATCACTTTTTCAGTGCAGAAAATCTTGAATGAAAGGATTCGGCATCTACTCCGCCATGCTTAGATGATGGAGTGTTTTTTCATTTTGCGGTAAATGGTTACACGGTCGGCCTTAAATGATTTAGCAACTTCGGTGATTGACCCATGGGTGCCCAAGGCTTTTTTCAGCAGATCTTTTTCAAAGGCATCCATATTTTCTTTTAAAGTCTTTTTATCGGCACCTGCCACGGCCGGCATTAGTCTATTGGGCAGGTCATAAGGTTCAATTTTTTCTTTGCTTCCCGTGACAACAAGATTGTGAATAAGGTTTTCCATTTCCCGAATATTTCCAGGCCACTCGTAATTCTGGAAAGCCACTATTGCCTCTCGGGAAAAGGACATCCGCTTGCTATATTTGGCATTGAATTTTTTCAAAAAGAGATTGACCAAAGGCAAAACATCATCAGTTCGCTCCCGCAAAGGCGGAACATTCAGAACCGCCACCCGAAGGCGGTAAAAAAGGTCACTCCGAAACATCCCCTCATTGACAGCCTCTTCCAGGTCTCGGTGTGTTGCAGCAACAATTCGAACATCCACTTTCTTTGGCTCAGTTGCACCCACGCGTATAATTTCCTGATCCTGAAGTACTCTGAGCAACTTAGCCTGCATGGCCAGAGGCAATTCGCCGATCTCATCCAAAAACAGGGTTCCCTTGTGAGCCATCTCTATATAACCCGACTTGCCCTTTTTACTGGCTCCGGAAAAAGCCCCGCCTTCGTAGCCGAAGAGTTCTGATTCAACGAGGTTCTCAGGGATAGAAGTACAGTCAACTTTGAAAAAAGGCTGATTTGCGCGACTGCTTTGCCTGTGCATCAATCGGGCAAGGACATCCTTACCAACCCCTGTCTCGCCCAGCAAGAGAAGCGTAACATCCGTTTTGGCAATACGCTGCAATGTCTCCACCAACTCAAACATTGGCGGACTTTCCATAATTAAAGAAGGGGCCCCGCGCCCACTCTGAGTCACTGCCTCATTGTAGGTTTCAATAAGATCCAACTGAGAGTTGAGTTGTTCCTTTAACTGACTCAGCGCCGTAACATCCCTGACAAAGGTTACGACCAGGGCGACTTCTCCGGATTTATCGAAAACCGGATACCCATTCAGAACGACTTTATAGCCCTGTTTAGTCTTCTGAACGACCGTCTTGGACTTTTTGGTTTCAATTATTTGAGGGTTTAAAACAACATCATATTTACCCTCTTTCTGAAGGTCCAAAATAGACCTGCCAATGAGTTCTTCCCTTTTCAGGCCTGTGAGCTTTTCATAGGTTCTATTAATCTTAAGTGTAATCCCCTGCCGATCGGATATATATACACCTTCATCCAAAACGTCCAGGATACTATCTATATATTGCTCAATAGCCATCGCCCCATCCACCTCATTTCTGTATCATTTTTCGCTGGGTGAACTTTCCCCCTAAAAGCTCTTGGTTATTGACCAAGACCTTCTAACTGATAAATCTTCAATATTATAACAGTAATCAGCGACCAATACGAGTCCGCGCCCCCAACTCAGGCAACCAAAAAGGAGAAACCTTCCGCCCAAAATGACCCAAAACCAAATCCACCCATGCCCCTTTTTCAAGGGAGAACATGGGTGGATATTTTAGGACTCATTTATCCAGAGGAGGATATTTTTTAAATGATCGCCACGGCAAAAATCGGGCTACCGATAAGCAGGAGCAAAGTAGCCAAGCTTAGAAGACACTGCCTCGCCAGACTTTTTCAGACTTGGGAGCAAATCATCTGCAATCCGTTCTCTGGTTAAACGGTACTCGGGCCCAATAATGCACAAACTGCCGGAAACGACCCTCTGCCCATTGAAGAAAGGGACCGCCAAACTGGCCACGCCCTCACCAAAGGCCCCTTGGTCTACTGCGGCTGCCCCCTGTCGAATGCTCTTCAATTCCCGACCGAGACAAGACGAAAACCTGCTTGACTCCTTTCCGCCATTGGCGGAACAAAAGGCTAAAATAGCCTTTCCAGCAGCCGTTTCAGAGGAAGGGTAGTGGTTTCCAACCAGGGGCATGATACTGACAACCTGGGTGGTGTTGACCATATCCAGCAAAAAAATATCCTGGTTTCGGGGCACGGCAAGATAGACCGCTTCGTCACAATCTCGCGCCAGGCGCTCCATTTCCGGTTTAGCCTTTATCAGCAAACTCATTCGCGACAGGGACTTTTGTCCCATCTCGTATGCTGAAATGCCAAGACTATACTTCCCTGTCTTTTCGTCCCTCTTGACATAGCCCCTGTGCTCAAAAGTGGCCAGGTAGCGAAACACCTGGGACTTGTTCATTCCCAGAATTCTGCTTAAATGGGCAAGGCTCACCTTCCCCTCAAGCTCGCAGAATGCCTCCAAAATGTTTAAGGCATTATCAACCGAACTAATCGAGTATGCTTCTTTTTTGTCAGCAATAGCATCAGACATAGACCCTACCTATAGCTGCTCAGCTTCGAACCCAAGGTGCAACAAACCAAACCGGCGAATCAAAGGCTGAATAGTCTGCCCTTTCTCAACCTGACTGCTCACAGGTGAACATAGGGCCCCAACAGCAACGCCATCGAAAAGCCCATGATTCCCACGATCAGCGCGGCGACAAAACTGACGACAAGCGGTTTCAGTCCAACGCCTTTAAACACCGAGAGGCTGGTCCCCAGGCCTACCGCCGCCATGGCAGTCCCCAACAGGTACTTGGAGCCCCAGACTCCGCCAATTTGCTTGGTCAGCATTTTCCAGGTCGATGCATCGAAAAGCCCGAAAGCAAAACCGCTCTCCAAGGTGGCATCGCCCACCGATCTGACCACTGCCGCCACGACAAAGCCGATCACGAAGAGGGGAAAGAGCTTGCCGATATCTACTTTTTTTGCAGGCATACCTGCTTCCTGCACTTGCTGTCTGGCAAAATATATGGCCAGCAAAGGCACGACTGCGGCCAGAAAAAGGTTTCTCGTCAGCTTGGTAACCGTAGCTGCCTTGAAAGCGAGGTCGTCATGGAACATTTCCTGGTAAGTCAGCGCAGCACCGACCACCTGGGAGGTATCGTGAACCGCGGTACCCAAAAACAGTCCCACCTGCTCGGAGGTTTCAAAAAAATGGTGAGCAAGGTACGGATACAAGAACATACCTATCATGCCAAAAAATGCGATGTTGGCCACCGCATAAGCCACCTCACTCTCCTCGGCCTCAATGGCAGGCGCGGTGGATACGATGGCCGTGACGCCGCAGATGCTCGTTCCCGCCGCGATAAGGGTCCCCAGGCGTTCAGAAACGCCAAGCTTGCGGGCAAACCAGGTGACAAAGAGCAGGCCCGAAGTGATGCATGCCAAGACCACGGGAATCCCCCATGCACCCAGCTTAACCACATCCATAAGACTTAGCTTGATACCGACGAAAATGATGCCCAATCTGAGCAGTTTCGCCACAGCGAACTTAATTCCAGGCTTGACGCTTTCAGGCAAGGGAACCAGGTTGCGGATCAGAAGCCCTAAAATAATGGCCACCAGAACCGGCGAGAGAGGGCTGCCCTTACCTGTAGAATCCAGGCCCTGAAGTTCAAGGGCCCAGTGTCCGACAGAGCTAGCAAGCGGCAAAGCGGTCAACATAACCGCTACAGCCAAGACCGTCCCAGGCCAGAGCTTGATAATTTCACGAGCGTTGCTGACGCCAAAAAAAGCCTTCAGAATATGGCTTTTTAGCTTATGAGTTGACATCCTTTTTACCCCCTTGGTTTTTAAAGTGTTTCGCTTCTTTACCCCATACTCATTTCTGAAGGCGCTACCATAGAAAAGGTGAATATCACCGTTTCCCCAGAGACGCCCCAGCCTGCAGACAGCTAAATAGCAGGGGACATGCCAAGGGTTAGAACTTTGTTTGATTTGAGCAGTCCAAAATGGGAATCGAAAATTTAACCAATTTGAAAACCGCAAGCGGTAAAGGAGAGATAGACAGAAATTATCCGGAGGCTTTTATTTTAGCTGACACGACTAATTCCATTAAGAGTCCGGGACCTTACCCCATTTTCAAAAACACCTAACGACTCTATATTCTTGAAGAGAAAACACCCGTTTCCACCCCTGACCATGTTTGGACAAGAGTAAAGGTTAGACCCAAAATTGAAATTAACAATCTTCGATCTGATGCCATTCCCGATCAAATATGACCATTTCTTTTGGACAGCCCCCTAGAGGCTTGGCAACCGATATTGCATTATTGCAACGTCTCCACCTGGGCAATGGAACACTTCTCCTTTACCACTGGGCAGTTAACCACCATTGCAATTCTACAACAATCATTGCAATATTGAACAAAACTTTTCTGGCACCTCCTCCCCCAGGGGACACAATTTGCTTCGGAATAACGAAAAGGAACTGTTCGAAAAAAAAACGAATGAGTAAGATGGAAGGAATTATGAGAGAGGAAAATGAAAAGGGATTACGATAATCTCGCAATTCCTTGAAATATCTGGTGGGCGTTGCTGGGATTGAACCAGCGACCCCTGCCGTGTGAAGCCCATGCACCGCCAATTTTCAAGCTATTGTTTTTGCGCGGTTTTTACGTTTCTTCTATTAATTTCAAAACCTTAAATGTTCATTTCCGGCTATGCCAATACCATGCGAATAACGTGAAAATGGGTAACGAAAAGGGTAACGAACGCAAAAGCGAGCAAAAACGGGTAACGAAAAAGTAACGAAAAAAGTAACGATAGGCACATAAAAAACGCCTCGCCCCTCACTCGTCGCTTTGCGACTTATCAAGGGCGTCTTGCATGTGCTTGGGCGCCAGGTGGGTATACCGCATGATCTGGCGCGGATCTTTGTGACGCAGAAGCTTGCTTGCGGTGACGTTATCAGTGCCGGCCTCGATCAGGCGGCTGGCGAAGAGGTGTCGCTTATGCCGATATCGGCATAAGCGCTACTCCTTGGCCACATGGTCAAAGGTTACCCGTTTTTTCTCAACGGGTTCCACTTCGCCGTTCGCTGCCTCGCCCATCCGTTGTTCGAGAAGACGCTGAACGGCCCGAACGCTTTTGGTTTTGGCGTCCTCGACTTTCTTGCGCTTAATGCCATCCTGGTCGATGACCTGGTAGACGATACTGTATTTCTCGGCTTCAACAAGCGTGGCGCCGCAACCGGAACAGATGCCAGACTTCATTTTCCAGCGACGACATTTTACGTTGGTGCAGACGTGTTTCTTAAAAACCTTGGCCATATTCTCAATCTACTCCAGCGTCACGAAAAAGCCACTCTCCTACGGAACTGCACTCAAATATGAGCACCCGAGCCCCTGTAGACTACTCCCCCCACACCTTCACCTGAGCCAGCCTGATAAGCCCGAATCCTTTTACTACCTCAGCAGCGCGAACTGTTTCAATGCCGCCGTTTTTCTTGGCGATTTCAATGTCGGCGGGAGAAATCTCGTAACCGAGGATGCTGAAGCCCTGAGCGATTCCAATAAGACATCATTTTCTTTATCGCTACAGAGTTCCAAAAGGTCGGGGTGTTCTTGGCTGAACAGGGCCCCACTACATCAAGAAAGAACGGATGCTGCGGTGAGAAGCACAATGGCGGACTTGTACTTTTTGAGCGTTGTCCCTGGATGTTTTCGATGGAGAAACCACAGGGTAAGGCCACTGCCTAAAGCAGAAATAGAAAAAATGGTGCTGATCTGAGCGATGGGGATCATCGTACCAATGAGGCATAGGATGAGAAGCGGTGGACCATTTTTCAAGCCTGATAATTGGTGAATTTTGGGATAAGGGTTTTTCTACAGCCTCAACGTTGTTCATAACCTGCGGCCCGCTTCAGCGTGGCGCCTTTTCGGACCACTACTGGCGAACCGTCCGCAACGAAAACGGATGTCGGCGTCTGCCTGAGAGCCGCAGTAAACGCAGGACCATAGAAGCTGCCGAAATCGCCCGCCGCCGTATACTTGGTCGCGGGCCAGACACGCCATTGTGGGTGTTCGACTCGATACTCGACGGTGCTTCCGTCTGTTTGCGAGGAGTAGCCCCAGTAGTGGTCGGTTATGAACTCTTCTTCCGAGTTCTCCACCGGAAGCTCTGGAGCGCTAGAGTGCTCTGCACCGATAGTGAGCCATTGTCCGCGGTGCTTCCAACTATAGCTCACGCTTCCGCCTTGATCAGGGCCCCGCCCTGTGATGGTGGATCGAGTTGGACAGGCGACGTAGTTCTCGTTATAGAGCCACCGCGCAACTGATGCGATCGCACGACGGGGCACGACTTCGCGAACAAAGACGACTCCCCTACGAAGGCCCTCAGGACCATACGAACGAATGTAGAATCGAAGGTTGATTTCTTCGAAGCTACGGTGGAAAGGGATGGGCAGCCCCTTCACCCTCGTATTGCGGAAGGAGAAGGCGACCAAGCTGACGTAGGTCGTGCCGTTCCAGGCGTCGAGCTCTGTGCCACACGGAACGTATGGCTCTAGGACGTGAGGCTCAATCGGGAAATTGAGCATCGCAAGGTGTCGCCATTCAGCTGTGAGGAATACCGGTTCCATTACTAGGTCCGTCTAACCAATGATTTAATAGTTTTTATTGACTTTATCCGTCTTTTGCACCTTGTCAAACGTTACGAAAAGCCTTTAATTGAGGCAACCAATTGAACTTATTTGTTGTCTTACAATGTTTGCCTGTCAATTTGCAGAAATTCTTTAGCGATTCTCACTAACCCTGCCGGGCTGCATTACGAGAACGAGCGCTCAATACGGTGATTATTCCATGTCATCGTCGGGCGTGTCGAAGAGGTACCTGAAGAACCTTTCCGGGGAATTGAGGAAATCCCGGGTGACCAGGTAGTGCTCCGTTTCGTGGTAAGCGACCTCCTGTATCGAATCTCCATCCAGGTTGAACAGGACCGCGCCTGGATAGCTGAGGATGATGGGCGAGTGGGTCGAGATAAGAAATTGAGCGTGGCCGGACTGCTCGAGATCATGGAGAATCTTGAGAAAAGTAAGTTGTCGTTGGGGTGAGAGCGCCGCCTCGGGTTCATCGAGGATGTAGATGCCCTGCTCGAAGCGGTTGACGAAAAGAGACAGGAAGGACTCCCCGTGAGACTGCTCATGAAGCGACTTGCCGCCGTAGGCGCGAAGGTTTGAAACCTGATCAATGTAGGTGGCGAAGTTGAAAAAACTCTCGGCGCGCAGGAAGAAACCTTCCGTCACCTTTGGCCGCCAGGAAAGCCGCAGGGCCTGTGCCAGATCGGAGCGGTCCGCAAAGGCGGCGAAGTGATGATCGCGATTGCCGCCCTCGGGGTTAAATCCACAGCACTCGGCAATTGCTTCAAGTAGCGTGGATTTTCCACTTCCGTTCTCGCCGACGAAGAATGTCACGCTGCTGTTGAACCTGAGGTCGATACCGCGAGAATAGGCCCTGACGTTGAAAGGATATCGGGTCAAATCCATCTTTTCAGGAAGACTTGTGACACCTCGGAGGAAGGGTTCCGGCGGTGTTGATGTGCGATCGCCTGTCTTTTGGTTCGATTTCATTTGGCGAATATCCCGTTTTCTATCTGACATATTATGAATTAGGCAGTGCAGGAAGAGAAACCGATGAACATTAAATCAGCCAGGCAATTAGCCTTAGATACATTGGAAAACCTTCCTGAGTCCACCCCAATGGTCAGAAATCATATTGGCATTGCAAAAGGCATGGGCTGGAACCTCGTCGCCCTCGGTCTTCGTTCAGGCAAAAGAGGTATTGGGCAGCGAGGAAAACGCGGTGAATTGGCTGACCTCACCAAGTCAAGCACTTGGTCACTGCACCCCTATTGAGGTTGAAGCAACGCCAGAGGGGCCAGAGAAAATTTCCACAATCCTCGGCAGAACTGAGTACGGGGTTTTCCCCTGATATTTACAGTATACAGACTCTATGTGGAGCATCAGAAGGCCGAGACATAAAGGCGCCAATCTAAAAAAATGACAAGGGCCACCTCCCCCAATTTAGGGGCAATTGAAATTTTTCAGAGATTCCCACATACCCTGCAAAACAAGAATGGTCCACCCGGTTTTCGGGGTGGACCATTTCCCTATTTGATGAACGGTGAGTTACAGGAAAGGGTTTTCCACGGGCTCAAAACCATTCAATGGTTCTGTCCTTTGTTTATCTCCGAAAGAGCTCTGCTCGGTCTTGCTTTTCGCGCAGCAAGTTTATTTCTTGTAGCCACGGCATAAAACTCCACACCATGCTTACCGGTCGTCCCCGCAAGCTCCGGGGCATTTTTCCAGCCTGATTCTTCCAGGAACAGACCAAGTTCTTCGGGTCGTATGCTCCAGAGCCAGGGCTCTCCAATTGCCTTCTGAAGCCACAGCATAAGCCCCGTCCATCGTCCCACATCGGGTCGACAATCTGCACCAGTCGGGATATAGGTAAAGGCGAATCTGCTGCCGGCACCGGTGATTTCAGCACATTGACAAAACAAAGCCCTTACCGCCTCGGAAGTCAGGTACATCACAAGACCCTCAGCGACGATGACGGTTCGTGCGCCCTGGACCCATGACTCGTTGGCCATCAGAACATCCACCAGTTTCCGTTTGCCGAGGTCTTCTGCGATCAGGCAGAGATTTTCCCGCTGTCCCATCTCCTCTATTCCTTTTGCCTTGAGACGAGCTGTCGCCGGGTGATCAATTTCAAAGAAGTTCACCCCAGAGAACTCCGGCGCCAACCGCCACCCCATCATGTCATATCCGGCCCCCAGAGCCAGGACTTGGGTCGCTCCGGCAGCAATGCCCTCTCTGACTTGCCGCTCGCAGAAGGCCTTTCTGTGAGCAAAGGCCTCAAACTGACCAGGCAGCATCCAGTCGAACGCTTCGTAAAAAGAGACCATTCGTGGGGAGCGGGACCATCGAACAATTCTTGGGGCGGCCGCACCGGAAGCAACAAGCAATGTCGCTGTTGCGAGGACAATGCCGGGAGGAAGAAATTTGTCCATCCCCGGCTTCGCCCCCAAGGTAACAACACCGAGGGCAACCTTGTACGCCGTCTTGCTCGGTTTGTCTTTGCGCATAGAATCCTTTTCGGACAAAAACCAATCATGAGGTTGTTTTTTTAGAATCTATCCGCCTTTTGCCTTCTGTCAATGGTTGGGTCTCTTAATGCTGTGGGCGCAATCTCATGAAATAATTTATCTTTTCTGCTGAATCACCCTTCAAAAGGGGGCGATGCGCCCCTTGAGACTTCGGCCTTCTTTTTCCCCAAGGCTCCTCCGGCTCCCCCTTGCGAACTTGCAGCGAGCGATTAAAATTAGAGTTCGCCTACTTTTATCATAGGAGGGTGCCATGCCGACTTACGAATACCGATGCCAGAAATGCAACAAGGACTTCACCCTGGCAATGACCATGGCCGAACACGACAAGGCCTCGATCAGTTGCCCGAATTGCAAAAGCACCGAGGTCGTCCAGCAGTACTCGGTCTTCTACGCCAAGACCAGCAAGAAAAGCTGAGGTTTTAGGTCACGCCTGGCGGCCGCCGGGCGTGACAGTGCAGCTCCATGCACAGCCGAACGGAAATTATGAGAGACTAAAAACAGTTCGGCAGCGAAGCTGAAAAAAGAGGAGGTTCTATGGTAGGTAGGGACGTCATCGAGAGTGGGGAAAAAGAAGCCATCCGCCGTCACCTTCTGGCCACAATGCTTCGTTCGGCCAATACGGGCCGATTAAATGATCCGCATAGACGGCGGGCAAGTTTCTGGCAGGGGTTATTCAAAAAATCACGGATGCAGTAGGAGCATTCTACTTGAAAGTAATAAACGGGCAGCTCAAATGAGTTGCCCGTTTATCGTTTTCCGGTGCCAAAGGACGTAGTCGTGCGGTTCCAATCCACCGATGAAGAATCGAATTTTACTTCTGATTTCTTTTCAGATCATGCAGGCTTCTTTTGGGCTTTGTAATGCCTGAGAAGAGCCTGTGCTGTAAAGATTTAGTCGTTGGTGTTTTTCAGGAGACTGTCAGTTTTTTCCGCCTTCTCGCTCCAGCACCAAATCATTCTCTGCCGCCCATTGGTTAATATTCCCTTCGTTTAACGAAGCTGCCATGAGATCCGGGAATTTATCAGGGGTGCAGGCAAAGGTTGGGATATCCTGATTGGCAAACTCCTGAGCCAGGCTTTTGTTGTAAAAAGGGGCCCCCTCATCGTTCAGGGCAAGCAAGGTCACCACATTGACTCCAGCGTTCTTCAATTCAATAGCACGTTTCAACAATTGTTGTTCATCGCCACCTTCATACAAATCGGTAATCAAGATAAGAGATGTGTCCTGCGGCTTGGTGATCAACTGCTTGACGTACGTTATGGCTTTGTTGATGTCCGTGCCGCCACCAAGTTGTGTCCCGAACAGAACGTCGACAGGATCCTGGAGTTTTTCGGTCAAATCCACGACCGCTGTATCAAACACCACGAGCTGCGTTTTCAGGGCCGGTATGGAGGCCATAACGGCCGCAAAAATGCTTGCATAGATGACACTGGCGGCCATGGAACCCGATTGGTCCACACACAGGACCACCTCTTTGAGAGCGCTTGGTTTTTTCCGGCCAAAGCCCAGAAGTTTTTCAGGGATGACGGTGTTGAACTCCGGCTGGTAATGTTTCAGATTGGCACGAATAGTTCGCGCCCAGTCGATGTCATTTGGCCGTGGACGATTTTTGCGCACGGCCCGATTCAAGCTTCCGCGAATCGCTTGTTCGGTGTGGGCCTGCAGCCGCAGCATCAATTCATCGACCAATTTTTGAACAACCTGGCGGGCGGTTTCCTTGGACTTTTCCGGAATCAGATGCCCCAAGGAGATGAGATTGGCGACCAGATGAATGTCGGGTTGCACGGTCTCGAGCATTTCCGGTTCCAATAACATCTGTTGGATATTCAAGCGCTCGAAGGCATCTTTTTGCATCACGCGAACAACGGAACTGGGAAAACGCTCCCGGATATCCCCCAGCCAACGCGCCACCCGCGGGGCCGAAGCTGAAAGGTCAGCACCCCGCCTTCCGTTGTCATCGGCACGGTTATAGAGGGCAGCCAACAGGCTGTCCAGATTTTTGTCTTCAGCGTTTAACGCGCTGCTGTCATTTCCGCCTAGAAGCAGACGCCAGCGTCTTTCCCGCTCGGTACAGGGCGATGAGCTCACGATGAGTATCCCAGGATGAGGTCTAATAAGGGCAATGTTGCATCGGCATGGGACTGGTCGAAATTTTCCAGATCGCCTCCCCGATGTGGGGAGGAGCCTGATTGGTTGCGATCGAATGTTGCAGCCTTGCGCAGGATGTTTTGACGCTCACTGCTTGAGAAGCTGGCGAAAGTGCGCCGAAGCAAGGGGGTGATTTCCAGAAAACGCTCCTGGCTTAAACGGCCGATGTAGGCATCGATAACGGACCAGAGCTTGTCATCGTGGACCAGCATCAGACCGCCGCCTTCCAACAGGCCCTCCAGCCAAGCGGCGGCATGTTGCGGGTCTTCGGCGCGGGACAAGGCCAGGGCCAGGGCATCGGCTGCAACATCATCGCTGATGATGTTGGCGTTGACCAAAAGTTTGTAACATTTGCCGGCAATCAGACCGTGCACATCCTCAAGAGCCACCAGTTTATGCAGGGTTTTATACCATTTCTCAATATGCTCCGAGTTATTCAACACCTGCAGGGCACCATCGACCTCAGCAATGGAACCGTTCATTTCTTTAGCCGCGTCATCATCGAGATGTCGGAATTGGGTTGGCAGGCCGACGATGATCCGCGCGACGAAACCGGTGATCAAATGACTCAGGACCGCGCCGTCGGAGCCGCGCACATCGCCGTAGCGCACGATGTTTATCAGCCCCGGCAATGCAGCCATGGTTTCTTCCACATGGGTCACCACCGCGGCCTGGGTCTGCAGGTGGTCGATGGCCTGCCCGATGGCTTCGGTCAGATTGGCCAGGATCAGGCCATCGAGCCATTCGGTTATCGCCTTGATGTTTTGTGATTTCCGAATCTGGTGCAGGGCAAAATTGCCGGCGGCACTCTGCAGATTATTGCCCCAGATACATTTTTCGATCAGCGCCAGGGCGAATTCCGGGTTCCACTGCAAGGTCCAAACGTCTTTAAAGGTGCCTTTGCCCCTTCGGCCGGAGACATTTTTCGCCCAAGGAATCTCTAAAATATTCAGGCGGTGGAACAACTGAGAGCGGGTCAGCCCGATCTCTTTGCGCAAATCCAGTTCGAGCTGGTGCTCTACGGCTTGGGTTTTTAAACGCAACAATTTTAACTGGCGGGCAAAATCCTCTTGAAGGGGTGTCTGCGGAAGCCCTTCGGGCACTTCGCCGAGACGCTCGCCCACGAATAACTTCTGTTGCAACAAAACCAGCGGGGTGCTTTCGCCAAAACAATACAGGGTCTGAATGGCCTCGGTCATCTCATCCAGATTCGGCAGGTGGCGCTCGCGCAGGACGGCGAGGGTTTCGGCCAGGCGCACGGCCTCAATGACACTGGCCGGAGGGACATCGTACCCCTCCTCGCGCAAGGTGCGGGCTGCCAAGGTCAACCAGGAGGCGCTGACGGAGGGCAATTTTGCCCCAGGGGAAAGATGGGGTTCAACTGTCTTTTTGGCGTGCTGCCACAGATGATGGTACCAACCGGGCGATTCGACCCCTGCCCCGTACCCGCTGTGATAACTTATGCGACCGTAACTCCAGGGAATCCAGGTGGCCTGAAGCTTGATTTTGGGTAAGGACTTCAGCAGCGCATTATCGTCCTTCACCGGAACCTTTTTCATCAGCGCCGGGACATGCCAGGCCCCGCAGATCACCGCGATCTTGCCGGCCCCCTCTTTTTGGGTCTTGCGAAGCATCCTGCGCATCCAGGCTTCGCGTCTTTGCTCCCGCCGGCTGATGGTTCGGTAGCGTTCCATCTCATCACGAACCACCACCATGGCATCGGCAATGCCGGAAAACAGATCGATGTCGTGCCGGTGTTGCTCAACTACGTGCTCCCACCAGCGTTCTCCGTCATCAAACCCAGCGGCCTGGGCTAAAAGATCGAGGGGATCTTCCGGCAGCAACAGGCTGTCGAGTTGCTGCCCGGAGCAATCGCTGCCATCGGCCTGGGGCGCTGATGCCTCAGTCGGAGCCTCTGCTGGGGGCTGCTCGTCCGCCTGGGGGTCTGCTTCTCGCGCTTGACGGGCGAGGGCCAGACTGTGCACCTGGGGCAAGTCGAAAAAGGATAATGGAATGTCCTGCTGCTGGGCGTACCGGATGGCATGCCATTCGGGCGAAAACTCGGTGAAGGGATAAAAAACGCTGTCCCGATGGTCGTCGGGAGCATATATGAGCTGGGCGACAGGGGGTTTTAATTGCGGGTCTTTGGCAAACGCCAAAATGTCCTGCGCCTCGGGTGCGCCCTCCACCAAAAGGATGTCGGGTGCAAAACTGCGCAAGGCGCCCAGGACGCTGGCGGCAGATCCGGGGCCGTGGTGGCGGATCCCCAGGAGTAAGAGGTCATCGTTAACCAGCATGGGACAGCTCCAGAACAGTTAACTCGTTTCCATCCGGAAACTACGGATGGGACTAGCGCAGTTTTTATATGGGAAACGAGCAATTTTTCGCAAGGTCAAGGAAATCAAGGCATTGCGCGGAGGCGTACACCGTACGTCGCACAAGCAAGGCCGCAGATTGACGCCGAGATTGCGGAAAAGGGCCGTTTTCGGATGAAAACTAGCTCAGTTCACGGCAGGCACGATAAATATCTGACCAGCCGTCACGTTCTTTCACAACGGTTTCAAGGTACTCGCGCCAGGCCACGGCATCCTGAACCGGGTCTTTGACCACCGCCCCTAAAATACCTGAGGCCAAGTCCCTGGCGTTGATCTGTCCGTCCCCGAAGTGAACCGCCAGACTGATACCGCTGTTGACCACTGAAATAGCTTCGGCGGTGCTCAGGGTGCCGGTCGGCATTTTGAGTTTTTCGCGACCGTCTTTGGTCACACCCTGGCGTAATTCGCGAAAAATAGTGACAATTCGCTGGATCTCCTTGGCCGTACCTGGTTCAAAAGGCAATTCCAGGGCTCGCCCCAGCTCCTCGACGCGTTTTTCCACGATGGTCACTTCCTCCTCCAAAGAACCCGGTGTCGGCAGGATCACGGTATTGAATCGACGCTTAAGGGCGCTGGACAATTCGTTCACTCCCCGGTCACGGTTATTGGCCGTGGCGATAACATTAAACCCCTTTTGTGCCTGGACTTCGTCGTTCAATTCCGGAATCGGCAGATGTTTTTCCGACAGGATGGTAATCAAGGTGTCTTGCACATCGGAGGGGATCCGGGTGAGCTCTTCGATTCGAGCGACCTTGCCGTTCTCCATGGCATGCATCATGGGGCTTTCAACCAACGCGGCCCGGCTGGGCCCCTTGGCCAGCAGCTGCGCATAGTTCCACCCGTAACGAATGGCCTCCTCGCTGGTGCCGGCAGTTCCTTGAATCACCAACGCCGAATTTCCAGAAATGGCAGCCGCCAGGTGTTCCGACACCCAGGACTTGGCGGTCCCCGGCACCCCGTAGAGCAGCAGGGCACGGTCGGTAGTCAAGGTGGCCACGGCAATTTCCATCAGGCGACGATTGCCGATGTATTTGGCCGACACTTCAAAACCGCTGTCCAGCTTGCCTCCCATCAGATAGGTACAAACCCCCCAGGGCGACAGCTGCCAGTTGGCCGGGCGGGGACGGTTATCGACCTCTTTGAGAGCATTCAGCTCTTCTTCAAACTGCTGTTCGGCATGTTGCCGCAGGGCATTATTCATGGGTTGAACTCCTTGTGAACTTCCAGTCGCTGCTGGTAACGATGCAGCAAGACGGCAAAAAGGTCGTTTTGTTCGGCTTGCAGCCGCGGGACGATGGAAGAGCCAACCTGAAGCGACAGGCGATAGCCGAGGTTGTCGATCAATGGTCCGATGCCATATTCGCGGCTTTGGCCTCGCGATTGAAAGATGAGCGCATTTACGGTTTTTTCCGACAGCTGCGGAGGCAACTGGGAAAACCGGTCCAGGAGGTAAAGGATTTTTATCCAGGTTTTTCCGATCTTTTTCTGTAAACCATCCAGGTTTTGATCGAGAATCGGTTCAATCGCCTCCAGTGGGAAAGCGTCTGCCATCTGGCCCAGCCAAGCGAGTTGATCTTCGCCATTAAGGTGCCGGCTGCGGACGACAACATAGCTTTCACATGAATCCTGTTTTGCGGCGGCATCCATGGCGGCCAGCAAAACATCGGCATGATCACTTCGGTCAGCGAGATCGACCAACTGTTGAAGATCGATGCCCAACTCTCCGGCAACGTTCTCAGGGTTGATGCACGACAGCAACTGGTAGACCCATCCGGACTTTTCACCCACCTTACCCAGCGTTGGGATGAGGGCGGTTTTTTCCTGGATCCCGAGGGTTTTCCATTCCGGATCGAAACTCTGCGGCAAGCTGACCACCAGTTGGGATTTGCCCAAAAGTTTCTTTTTGATGGCAAAAGCAGTGTTGATAAATGTCTGGAACCAGGCCCAGAGGGCTCTGTCACCTAGTTTTAAAAGATATCCGCATGCAATTTTTCGAACCACCTGGCTGCGGTCTTTAAGGCAGCCCTGCAAAAAGTTGATATGGTGTACGCTAAGCAGCGGCGCAAAACACTTCAGCAGCGCCTGCCTCTCACTGGCCGACTCCTGGGGCCACAAGCGGCACAGCTTGGTTAACGTCTGCTCCGGGGAGCCGGTCAGGGCTTGGGTGAAGAGCTCCAATCGCCATGGGCCATGAGCATATTCCCAGTCATCATCCTTACCGGGGGCGCCGGTTTCCTTCTGCTGCAGGCCGAAGAGTTTGGTCCATTCCGGGTTCAGGCTGCACAGCCATAGGCCCCGGCTGCCCATCGCCTGATGCAAGGGTGCCGGCAATCTGCTATTGCGCTGTGCGGCCTTTACCAGAGCCGGCAGGAACTGCGCGGGTACAACCTGGTTATGCGAAGCAATGAGCCGCACGAGCTCAGCCAACAGATGATCGTCCTTTTCACCGAGAAAGCGCTTGATAAGCTGGCTCGAGCGATCGGAACAAAAAGCCTTTGATTCTGGCGCTGCTGCCTCCAAAGGGGTATCAACATCCAACCAGGGTGATTTCCCGGCAAGAAGATAGGTTTGAAAAAGCGCCAGGCCATTTAACCGTTGCTGTTCGGCGGGCAGGTGCGCCCAGGAAGCAAATCGGGCATTCAGTTCGGGGAAATTCTCGCTTTGTGTCGCCCTTCCCTGCTTGCTGCCCAGAATGCATTCTTTAACCAGTGCATCCCACTCTTTCACAATGCCGCCCCCTGGCTCATGACGGGACAATAGCCCTGGTCTCCCCAAACGCCGATGGGATAAAGATGTCTTCCATCCCACTCCCCCAATAGCTGCACCAACTGCCCACCGCTCACTGCAAGGAGCTTCCATAAATCGAGATCTTTGCCGGCAATGGCCAGGCCTTTTCGTTTTTCATCCGAAGAAATCACCCAGGGAACCTGGTTGTGAAGTGCAATACGGATGTTCCCAAGCAAAATCGGGTAACGTTCGAGCCATGGGTTTTGAGCCAACATGTCCCGGTAGCCGTTCAATACCTCGTCAGCAACTGGAAAGTTTTTCGGGACGACTGTTTTTCCCGGCAAGACTTCGTGCTCCCCGGCAATGGCTCTTAACGGCGTGGTTGATGGATAAAAATGCAAAGCTCCCTGAACCACGCTGCCTATCCCCCAGTGGGCGGTCGAGCTGCCCTTTTGGTTGGCGTGGGTGTATTTGATTATTTTGGCGTGACGCTCGGAATTGATGCCGAAAAGCCAATGTGTCTGCATCACCAGGTTGGCCTTGGTGGTTTGTCGGTGCCCCAAAACCTGCCACTGGTCTGCGACCCCCGCGTGTTGAAGAAGTTCGGTTTCAGTCGGATTCCAACCGATAAGGCTGCGGATATCTGATTGGAGATTTTCGGAAAGACTCTCAAGGCGGGAAAAGGCGCTGATCAGTAAATGCAATTTACCAAATTCTTCAGCGATCGAATGCATGATGTCTTCACTTCGCCCGCCGCCGCGGACCAGTTCCCCCAAGCGACTCACCCAGGCGGCTAAACCGGGCGCCTGGGCATCGACCATCCGCGCGGCCAGATTTTCCCAGTAGGCGTATGGTTTTCCGGGCAGATCCGAAAATCCGACGCGAACCATATCCTGCAACCACTGGGCTAACTCAGCCAGCCCCGTTTGAACGTTTTCATCGCGTTTTTCCTGACGCTTTTTTTGGGCTTTGGGGTCGACGGTTTTGGCGGCCTGTTGCTTGTCTTTTTTCTTTTCTGCCCGCTGTTCTCTGCCCTCGAGCCATTCGCTCACCCAATCCGGACATTCAGCGGTCTCAACGAAACTTGGTCGCTCCTCGGCATACAACAGAAAGAGGGCCAGCCCATGCTTGCAGGGGAATTTACGGCTGGGGCACGAACACTTGAAGGCGTTGCCGTTTAAATCGATGCGTGTCCGATAGGGATTTTTGCCACTACCCTGACATTCGCCCCAAATTGCCCGCTCGTTGAATTGCAACAAGGGCCACTTGTTGGAGTTGGTCAGTTTCTGTGCCGCACTCACCGATGCGCTATCCGGTGCCAAAGCAATGATTTGATCTCTGTCCACGGTTATCTATTCTGTCAAAATTATGGGAATTGGGCATACCACCAAGAGGTCATTTGCCGCGATGACGGGACAAGCATTAGGGACTTAAGCTAATTATGTGCCAATTAAGTTTCTTGAAATTCCATCGCAAAATCACCCAACACCAAACCTTCAATATGACAGCAATGATGTCATTTCAATGACTTTATTCATTTAAAATATTTTTCCGGTGCTAATCAATTTCAACGAATCAGCGCCCAGCACTAAACAGCCCCTCTGAAAGGTCTGGCGTGTCCGTCAATCGAACCAGGGAGCCGGCCGTGTCAATATTAAAAAGATAAAGATCTCCCATCATTGATGAGTCCTTTGACATATACCCGATTGCCAGCACATCGGGCCCTATTGAGCGATTAAGACCCAATTGAGTGATGTTGTCACCCTCCAGAACCCCAAGCTCGACATCAACACTTTGCGATTGCATATGGTACACATGCAATGTGGCACTGGCGTAATTTCCGGTGTCGGAGACCCCGGTGGCCAAGATCCAGGCGCTTGGTGGAGTGTCGGCCTTCAGATTGATCTGCCTGGGGTAAACAGATCCAACCCATTGCGCATTTTCGAACCTGGCAATATATGCGCCGTTGTCCGAAATGATGCTTGCATAACGGGTCCCCCCGTTGCGGCTGTTGTAAAACAACGCGGGTTTCAAGGTCGGGTCAGGGTCGGTTACGGATTCCGGAGCAGCAATTGAGATGCCCGGCTCGCTGCCTGCAGCGGTCTTAGCCACAACCCTGAGATTGGTCGTGCCCTGACTTTCCCATTCATAAAACAGGGCATTCTCGCTCATCTGGAAGACACCAACGAACCGACCGTCCGTTTCATGCGCCATTTCCTGCACCGCCCCAAAACCCTGATCGCTTAAGGAGATTCGGAGAATGCTCCCCTCATCGCCATTGTCCACCGCAACGTAAAGGTCGGTATCGTCATTTTGGTAAGCATAGATGTGGGGACTGTAACTTGATAGAGGTTGGATGCGAAATACAGGATCGGAAATGCGATTTCCGGCGCAATCATATTCAGCAAATACCAACTCCGAGGATTCATAATAGTACAGAAGATAGCGGGAAAAATCATGAAAGGGAGCAAGGATCCTCCCCCACCCTGGTGCACTGGTTTGAACTTCAGAGACTGTCTCAAAGTCCGGCGTCGTCAGATAGAGCCTGTTGCCTCCCTGAATGGCAAGCCATCCGCTGATGGCACCCGTTTCGGTTTCGCGTAGCGGGCCGGTAAAAAAGTCAGGCACCAAGCGAGGGGGTGTGCCGGCATCTGAACCGGACCTCACCATATAGGTGGGACTGTTGCTCGAAAGTCCGCATTTCAAATCCGATCCGGCCAGGCTGTAGAAAAACTGGGTATTATCCGGATTTGCCCAATCGACGACAACCTGCGCGTCGCAATAATCCGAAGATCGCCTGCCACCCACCGGGTGCCTAAACGTAAACCCCTCTTCGAAGGAAATGACCTGCGATCTTCCCTCCTGCGGTGTTTTGGCGCTAGCCCGGTAAATCAATCCATCATAGCGAAAGGCACTGTTTGTCCCTGCATCGCCCGCCCAAATGGCGCTGTGGGGCATAAGGTCCCGAACTGTTTTGGTCGAACTGTCGTAGATTCCCTGGTAGATCAGGAATTCGCCGCCTGACCTCGAGGAGGATTGGAGCTGCACTGGCGCGCCTGGGGCAGCCGGATCGAGGGCTGAAATTCCACTTCCTTTATAAAAGAGAAAGCTCCCCGTTGGATTGGGTTCAGGATCCGGGGCGGCAGTTGGAGATGTATCCGAGTTGGGGGGGTCGTTCAAACCGGTGATCAAATCGCTCTCCCCGGCCGGATTGTTGGCGCCACTGCCCCCTCCCCCTCCCCCGCATGCAGCCAGAGAGAAGATGACCATCACCAGGCCAAGGACAAGATAATTTCGCGCATCAACCATCATTATCTCCTGCAATTAAAGCCTCAAAGGGCCGTATGAGCGTTCAGCTCCCATTAAAAAAGGCTTTTAAGGTAATCGATATTTAAATAGGTGTAAACAGTTAAAACGACATAGGGTTTCTGGGGGGTAGAGGTGTTCCGGTGGACTGGATGGTGAGAAAATATCCTGCTCTTGCATTCCCTTAACAAAATGGCACAAAGGTAGCATCCCAGCAAAAATATGCTTTAAACCTCCAAATTCTGACACCAGCTTTCCACCTGCAGGAAATCACCCATGACCCATGATCAGTTTGCTGCCCTCGTCGCCCGGCTCGAAGAGCAGGCCCGCCGCCACCCCACTGTTTACAGAATTCGCGTTCTGCTCCTTGCGATGTTCGGCTACGGCTACCTCGGCCTGGTGGTGGGGATGCTGCTTTTACTGTGTCTGCTCACCCTGGCCTCCATCTACTTTCTAAAAGCGCTGGCGCTAAAATTGGTCATTCCCATTGCGGCCCTTACCTGGATGGCGTTGAAGGCTTTGCGGGTAAAAATACCGCCTCCCGGTGGTCGGGTGTTGCGTCAAAACGAAGCCCCCGAGCTTTTTCGGGTGATCGACGAGTTGCGTCGTAACCTGCGAGCTCCCCGTTTTCACCGAGTCCTGATTTCCGATCAGTTCAATGCATCAGTGACCCAAGTGCCTCGACTCGGCATGCTGGGCTGGCACCGCAACTATCTTATGATCGGGCTGCCGCTGCTTAAAGTGCTAACCCACGATCAGTTCAAGGCCGTTCTGGCCCACGAATTCGGCCATCTAGCCGGTGGCCATGGACGGGTGGGGAACTGGCTTTACCGCCTTCGCACCGCCTGGGTGCGGCTGTTGGACGCCTTGGAAGAGCATCGCCGCTTCGGCACTTTTTTGTTCCGACCGTTTTTCAACTGGTATGCACCCTACTTTCATGCTTATTCCTTTCCCCTGGCACGAGCCAATGAATATCAAGCCGATGTAACGGCAGCCGAACTGATATCGTCCCGGGCACTGGCCCAAGCCCTGACCGGCCTTGATGTCATCGCCTGTTATCTGAACGAACATTTCTGGCCGCAGATCCACCAGCAGGCCGACGACTTGCCGCAGCCGGCCTTCGGGCCCTACGCCGGCATGGGTGAGAGCCTGGTGAGCGGGCTAGAGGAGGTGTCGGTCAGTGACTGCCTGAGGCAGGCCCTCGAGCGCGAAACAACGGTGGGCGATACCCACCCATCCCTGACCGACCGGCTCAAGGCCATCGGCGAGAAGCCTCGCATGGCCGCCCCGAAGGCGGGACAGGCGGCCGACGCTTTGCTCGGTGAGGCGCTGGCGCCAGTGACCGCCGAATTTGATCGCCATTGGCATGAGGCCATCCTGCCTTCCTGGCAGGAGCATCACCAGGAAGTTCAGGACGGTCGCCAACGCCTTAAGGAACTCGAGGAGGAAGCAGCCACCAGGGAGGAACTGCCGCTGCGAGAGGCCTATGAACGGGCCCAATTAACCGAACGTTTCGGCACCAATCCGCAGGAAGCCCTGGCGCAGTTCCGACAACTTCACACCCGGGAACCGGACCATCCGGTGATCTGTTTTGAACTCGGGAAGCGACTGCTGGCGAAAGAGAATGCAGCAGGATTTAACCTGGTTGAATCGGCCATTGCGGCGGACGATGACCTGATCCTGCAGGGATGCGAGGTGTTGCGCGACTATTGCTGGCAAAACGAGCGGCAGGACGAAGCACACGCCTGGAACCAGCGACTGGTGCAGCGTGCTTCGCTGTTAGAGGCAGCACGGGCCGAGCGAGACAGCCTGCAGATCTCAGACAAACTCGAGCCCCACGATTTGCCTGACGACGTTATCGCCGAACTGAAACAAGCCATCCGAGCCGTGCGGGGTTTGAAAAAAGCATATCTTGTGCGTAAACGCGTCTCCCATTTGGCCGAAAACCGTTGTTACGTGCTCGGATTTACGGTATCTCCCTGGTGGCGTTTTCACAGCCGTCGCCGCGCCGCCGATGTTCAACGTCGAATTCTGGAGACCGTAGCGTTTCCAGGGGAAACCTTTGTGATCAATATCGAGGGCGATAACTACCGTTTCGGTCGCAAACTGCGCTTTCGACGGGGCGCCCGGATCATCTGATACACAACGCAAATCTGAGGATTTTCGCTTGACCATATGTGCCCTAGCCCACCAACATGGTCAAACTTAAAACTTACCCCAAATAAGCCTCTGCCCCCCCAAAAAACAGAAAAACAGGGCCTTAATCAACAGAAGCCCCTTTTTGTTGAAAGGCTTCTTCATTCCAGAAGGGGCCCCGATACAGCAACAGGCAACATGACGTAATAGATTTCCCCAGGGATATTGAATATGAGCTTTGCGTGCAATTGAGGGAGATTGGCAGAGAATCACATCTTGGCAGCCTTTTAATGGGTGACCCCCATTATATGTCAAAATCGACCCGACGGCTTACCATGCAAACATGAGGACAGCCGGTTCAGCAGCAACCGGGTCAGGCCTAAAAGATGGAAAGATGGCCTGCCCCCAGTGACTAAATTGCAATATTCCAAACCCTCCGCTTTCTTTTTTGCTTCCTTTTTGTTGGCTCGGACAAAAAGGAAGGAGTCTGGCGGGATGCGACCCGCCGGTTTTGTATTTGTCAGTGGGTTACCGAAACAAAAAGGCCAAAGGGGGACTGGCACCTGCGGAGCCAGTCCCTCCCCCTCAATCCTCCACAGCAGGATCAAACACCGGGACAGGAGAAGCGGTAGCGATCTGTCCTCCGAGCTGCCCCCCCATGCTGCGTCCCCAGCCCCAAACGGTTCCGTCGCTGCGGAGGGCTAACGAAAAATCCTTTCCTGCGGCGATCTTGACCACATTCGACAGGCCCGGAACCTCGGTCGGGGTGAGGTTCTCGCCACCCTCGGAGCCCGTCCCCAGCTGGCCGCGAGAATTATTACCCCAGGCCCAGACCTTGCCGTCTTCAGATAAGGCAAGGGCGAAACCAACGTTGGTATACAGCTTGCCGCCGCAGGCAATCGCGGTAATCCCCTGAAGACCGTTTACCTTCACAGGCGTTGCGCTGACGTGCGCAGAACGTCCAGTACTGTAATCGCCGTAGATCCCTTCGCCCCAGAACATCACATTCCCGTCTTTCGTCAGTGCCAGGCTGAAGCGGTTGCACGCCTCGATCGCAATGACGTCGTCAAGGCCGGGAACCAACATGGGATAAGGGTAGTTATCATTATGACTGCCTCCGAGCTGGTCGTGCTTGTTTTCGCCCCAGGCCGAGACCCGTCCATTTTCGTCAAGGGCCAGGGAATGGTGATTCCCGGCCGAAATCGCCGTGATGCCTTCAAGGCCTTCGACCGCCTGAACATCGACAGAAACCTCTCCCAGCCCCATCGTTCCGATTCCCAGCTCCCCGAATTCATTGTTGCCCCAGGAGAAGACCCGGCCGTCGCTGTCCAGGGCCAGGGCATGATGGATACCAGGGGCGATGCTGCGGATATTTTTCAGCCCGGCAAAGGATTCCGGACGAAAGAGCATTTTCGTCACCCGCGTCGCTTTCGAACTGGAATTGTCTTTTTTCTCGAGCACCTCCTTCTTACCCCAGGACCAGACCTCCCCGAAACGGGACAGGGCAAAACCGTCTTTGTGCCCGGCCGCAACATCGAGAAGCCCACCGGGAACGTCGAACTCGATTTCAGCGGGATATCGATCTTCCGGATTCCTGTCGCGCTTACTTCCCCGCCCGAGCTGTCCGGAGTCATTGTTCCCCCACGACCAGAGGCGACCGCCCCTCAGCAGAAAACCGGCTTCCTGCCCGCAGGCGATATCCATCCCGCTGGTATCGATAACCGCCACCTCGGTCTCTTCCGGGACGACGACATTGCCAAGCACCAGCACCCCCGTCTCCTCACTGACAGGGGTCGGAGTGTAGCCGCGCTTGGTGATGCCAACGCCAAGCTGGCCGTAGTAGTTTTTACCCCAGGCCCAGAGGGTACCGTCGGTATGCAGCGCAAGGCAATGGCGACTGCCGGCGACAAATCGCTCGATTGAGCCGATGGGCCCCCAGTTCTCGTTGTTCGTTCCGGCCTTGACGAGCGTTGGAATAAAGGGGTTGACGTCGCGCAGATCGTCATTGGATTTATAGGTCTTCCAGGTCCAGAGTTCCCCGCCATTTTTAAGCGCGAGAACCCGGCCCCCGCCAGCGCTGACCCGCTCTACATGGTCGATCCCTGCTACCTGTATCGGGCGTGTTTCGCACCCATGCTCACGCCAGACATCCGTTGCCGTGCTGCCCATGTCGCGACTCGGCGGCGTGTGAACCCGCCCCCAGTGCCAAAGATTACCCTCGGTATCAAGGGCAACGCTCACGCCATTACCCGCCGAGATCGACGTTATCCACGGCAGCTCCAGGATTTCAAGCGGGCGGTGTTGATCCTCAAAACCGCCGTTGCCGATCTCCCCGTAAAAGTTCCCTCCCCAAGCGTAAACTTCCCCCTGGCTGTTCAGGGCCAGTGATTGGAGTTCGCCGGCGTCAATGGCGACAATATCCGAGATTTGTCGTATCCGTTTCGGGCTGTTGATTCTCAAGGGGATATCGGTGATTCCCAACTGTCCCATGCTGTTTTCACCCCAAGCCCAGACCTCCCCGTCAGCGGTCAGGGCCATGGCATGCTCTCTGCCGGCAGCAATGGCCACGACGCCTGAAAGACCCGGCACCTCGGTCGGCGCAGGCTTGATTCTGACGGAGGTTCCCAGACCGAGCTGGCCGCAATCGTTGTCACCCCAGGTCCAGACGGTGCCATCGCTTTTCAAGGCTATAGAAAAAGACAAGCCGGCATCGACCGCCACCACATCATCGAGGCCGGTGACCGGCACTGGCTCCATTACCCCCTCCTGCCCCCCAGGCATCCCGATACCGAGCTGACCAGAGGTATTTCTGCCCCAGGCCCACACCGTACCGTCTGCCCGGCAAACCACCGTATGATACGTTCCTGTGGCCATCATTTCGATCACCGGGGGAGAATCGCTAAATACAAAACTTGCGACAGAACCGTTGCCCGTCTTCATCTGCCAGAGTCCGCCCAACAACAGAATCAGAACCAGGCAAGAGCCCAGAGCCCATCCCCATCGACGCCTCGGCGGCTGAGGGGTCGAAACCGATAAAACGGCGACTTCAGGCATCTCGACCTTCTGGACCGAGTATTTGCGGTAAATCACCCCGCAAAAGGAACAGAAATCCTGGACAGGCTGAGTTTTTTGACATTTGGGGCACTCAATGCCGAGAAAATTTCCATTGGAAGAATCGATGGAAAAACGGATTTCGCAGCGGGAGCATCGTGTAGTCAGCTTCTTTCTCTCACCAGCCCGCGGGCTGAAAGAGCGTGACAGACCACACCCAGGACAAACCAGATCCATTTAAAAAACAAGCCTCCTCAAGTTCGATATCATTGGGGCAGGTTGAAAAACGTTCAGGCTGACCCCAGCTTTATCTAAAAAAAAACGCCTGATCGGTTCACACCGACACAGACGTTCATCAATTCTTTAATCAGCCCCAAGAAACACCGCATACCCACCTGATTAAAATTAAAACATATGTAATATAGGATATTTCGGTCGGGATGTAAACATTGTTCATGACGGGGATTGGCTCCGCAGTTGCCTGTCCCTCTGAACCAGACTGTCCATTTCTAGAATCTTACATTTCTGGGTGACCCCTTGCACGTTCCAGGACAGATCGAAAGAACCTTCACCGGCCTCTCTCAAATCCCCCGAACGCGCCACCTATCCGAAGGAACGGCTGGCGTTGGAGATTTGAAATGTCAGATAGACCA
>CALZIZ010000008.1 GCA_945787465.1 uncultured Desulfuromonadales bacterium | reverse complement strand
TCCGACAATCCCCTGGTCTTTGCCGAGGACTGCGATATCCTCTCCGGGGGGAACTTTCATGCCGAATCAGTCGCCATGGCTGCCGACAGCCTGGCCCTGGCCATTGCCGAAATCGGCGCCCTTTCGGAGAGGCGCACCGCGCTGCTTATCGACAGCCACCTGAGCAAACTGCCCCCTTTTCTGGTGGAGCGCGGAGGCCTCAATTCGGGCTTTATGATCGCCCAGGTCACCGCCGCCGCCCTGGCCAGCGAAAACAAGACCCTGGCCCATCCCGCCTCGGTTGACAGCCTGCCTACCTCGGCCAATCAGGAAGACCACGTCTCCATGGCGACCTTCGCGGCCCGCAGGCTCGCCGACATGGTGGACAACACGGCAGGGATTCTGGGGATCGAACTTCTGGCTGCCTGCCAGGGTGTCGATTTCCGCGCCCCCCTCAAGACCTCCCCTGCACTGGAGCGGGCCAAGCTCCGCCTGCGGGATGAGGTGCTCTTTTACGACCAGGACCGCTATTTCGCCCCCGATATCGAAAAGGCCAAGCGACTTGTCCTGAGCGGCTACTGCAATTCTTTTGCCCACCAGGGGCTGCTCCCTTCCAACCCCCAATAGCCTGCCTAAACCCCGCCGAAGATGCACCTCTGGAGCACTTACCTGAAACGCAAGGAAAACCTTTTTACCGCCCGTTTGCTCCGCTCACTAGAAGACGCTGAGGCCGCAGAGAAAATCCAATATTTCTAATCGTCCATTTCTCTGTGGCCTGTGGCGAAAGCTTTTGGAGTCCTTAGCCTTTGTAAAGAAATGTGAAGGCAACGGCCCACCATTACAAATCTTAACCTGAAAAGGGCCAGTCTTAACACACCCGGTTTGGCGATCGATCTACAGTGGAGATAAGGAGGATGAAAAGAAATGGCCAGGGGGCTTCAGGCATCTGGCCCAAAAGGAAGGGAGTTGAGAGATGAAAAATTTCACTTCTTATCCGGTACTAGGGAAGAAACACAATTTCAAAGCATTGCTGCTTGTTCCGTTTGCCCTTGTGCTTCTGCTGGGGGCTCCGGCTTTCGCTGACGACTTTGCCTTCCAATGGGCTATCGGAAGCCCGGTACAGGCCGGCTATATGCTTGATAATCCCCAGGTGCTTCACCTGTCATGGGGCTTCTGGGGGCATCATTATGGCAAGCACGGAAACCGCCACGGAGCCTATGGCAGGCACCCGAGGCACTTTGACAGACAACACCGATACTTCGACAGGCATCACAGGAAATTCAACCGGCACGGTCACTTTCGGGGGCATCATTGGCGCTATGAAAGGCATTTGCGGCATAATGACGGACCGCGTCGTCACTTCGATGGCCACAGGGGCCGTTCCGACAACCGTCACCGGCATTTTGACGGTCATCGTCGGCGCTAAAAGCGAGAATTGCTGATCAAGGCAGCGGTCTGGTCAAAAAGCGGTCAGTGCCCCAGTCGCTGGGCCATGGGGATCAGGCGTTGAAAGTCCTCGTAGCCCAGCGAACTTTCCCAGTGCCCGGTCAGCATTCCGGCGGCGATGCCGGTGAAAAAAATCAGCAGGACCGTCAGGGCAAAGAGGCGGCGGGGCAGGGGGCGTAATCCGAAGCCCGGACCCATGGCGAGGGCCTGAGCTTCGGGGCAGTTATCTGCGCAGGTCAGACATCCGGTACACTCGGGTGACCAGACTGCCTTCCGGGTGTGAATCTCAAGGCGCGAGGGGCAGACGCGGGTGCAGTTGCCGCAATGGGTGCAATGGGCTTCACTGCGGCGGATTTTTAGCGGACTGAGCACGCTGAGCAGGCCGAGCAGGGCGCCGTAGGGGCACAGGTAGCGGCACCAGAAATTCTTGATCAGTAATGACAACACCGTTAGGAGCAGGACGACGGTGATGGCGGTAGTCGAGAGGTTGGTGAAAAAGTGCAGCATCTTCACGTCGCTGACGGCCCAGTAGGGGGCTTTGAGAAATCCCTGCAGGGCGAAGCCGGGCATGTCGAGCAGGATCAGCTTGGCGAAAAAGGCCAGCAGCAGATACTTTAGCGTCCGAAGGGAAAAATCCAGCCAGCCCCAGGGGCGGAAAGTCCGGCCAAAGACCCTGTTTCCGAATTTCCAGCTAGATTCAGAGAGGGTTCCTACTGGGCAGAGCCAGGAGCAGAAGGATTTTTTGGCAAGCAGACTCATCGCCAGGATGGACAGGAAGATCACCAACGCTGCCGGGTGAATGGTGTCGAATACGCTGTTCACCAGCCAGTTCTTGAGGCTGACCAGGGCGCCTATCGGCAGAAAACCTTCAACGCCTGGCGGTCTGAGGTATTGCGGTGTGGCGCCTCGGGTTTCAAAGTGACGCACAAAAAGGGCAAACTGGATGCCGAGAAAAAGGCACCATCCGAGAAAGCCCCACTGAATAAGGGTACGCCAGGGTCCGATTTTTTTGCAGGGTATCATAGGCTTGGTCATTCCTTTCGCGGGCACAATACGCCAGGGCTCACGAAAAGAAAATGACTAAAGTCAAAAGTTTTATCTGAAACCCAGTGTTGTCTGGTTAGCTTTTGGCACTATTCGAAAAAGCGGGGTCAAAAGTTTTTTTCTGCCCGTTAAAGAGTAAAAGGCGTGAAGAGTAATATGTAATCTGTGAAGGCCACGCCCCAGAAGTCGTTACACATTACACAATACACATTACATATCACGCCTCACCCTTCATGGGTTAAACTCTTAATCTATCTCCCGCAGATACTCTGCAGGTTTCTTCCCCAGGGCTTTCCAGGTCCCGGTTAATCCCAGGACCAGTGTCAAGGTGATCCCGGCGGCCAGGGTGATCGTCACTGTGCCGATATGCAATGAAAACCCGGTGTTCATCAGACCTTTAACAATCCCCATAGCAGCCAGGCTGCCGACCAGGGAGGCGACGAGACCGGCGCCCAGGCCGAGAATAAGGAACTCGGCGGCAAAAGCTGCCAGGATGTCGCCTCTTGTGGCACCGCAAACCTTGAATATGACCGCGTCGTGAATGCGCCTGTGCTGGTCGGCAGAAACCGCTCCGGCAAGCACCAGAAAGCCTGTTGCCAGAGCAACTGCGGCCATGGCAGTGAAGGCACCGGCAATGCGGTCGAGGGTGCGCGAGACATTGTGCAACACCTCGCGGATTCCGATGGCGGAGATGTTGGGGAAGCGATCGGTCACCGTGCGCAGAAGTACCTCGTCCTGCTGAGGGGGGGAATAAACCGTGGCAATGTGAGTTTGCGGGGCGCCTTCGAGGACTCCCGGGGAGAGGAGGATAGCGAAGTTCAGGTCGAGGGTCGACCAGTCAACATGCCTCAGGTTGGCGATTTCAGCGGTGATGTCGCGACCGAGGACGTTGACCGTCAGAGTGTCTCCGATGCCGACCGAGAACCCTTTGGCAAGATCGTCCGTCAGGGAGATGCGCGGCGGACCACGATAATCATCAGGCCACCAGCTGCCGGCGGTCAACTCGGTATCGGCGGGTCTGGACGTTGTGTAACTGAGAAAACGGTCGCCGCGTACAGCCCAGGCAACCTCCGGCGATATGCTGGCTTTACCGACGGGGATGCCGTCGATGGCGGTTATCCGACCGCGCAGGGTCGGGTGGCGTTCCATCCGATCAACCCCGGGAACTTGCAGGGCGATGCGTTCGAACTCCTGCACCTGCTCGTTCTGGATATCGATAAAGAAATAGGCCGGGGCCTCCTTGGGTACGGTCTTTTCAACCAGGGCGCTTAGATTAGCCTGAACGAGCGCGACGACAACCAGGGCGGTCAGGCCGAGGCCGATGGAAAAAATGGTGCTTGCAGCAGGAGAGCCGCGGCGGTGGATGTTGGCCAAACCCAGGCGCAGGGCCGGTTGGCGTGGCTTGGGGGCCTTGCGCGCAGCAGCGATGATTACAGCCGCGAGAAATCGGAAAATAAAAAAGCATGTTCCCGCACCCAGGGTAAACCAGAGGGCCAGGCGCCGATCGCCGCTGGTGGCAATGGCGAGGACTGCCAGTGCCAGGGTGGCAATGGCAATGGCGATACGGATTCCACCCCCGGGATCGAGGCCTGCATGGTCCGAATATCCCCTGAATAGCACAGAAGGGGGTATTCGCTTGGCAATGCCGAGGGCCTTAAGGGAAAAAACCACGGCGATCAACAGGCCGAACAGGGCGGCGGTCATCAGCGGCGCCGGAAAAATGCCCGGCAGCAGCGGCACGGGAATCCGGTCCCCGATGAACCAGTGTGCCAGGTAGGGCACCACCGCCCCGGCGCTGACCCCTGCCCCGGCACCGATAGTCCCCAACACCAGGACTTGCATCAGGTAGGCTGTGAAGATTGTGTTCCCCGAGGCACCAACGCATTTCATGGCGGCGATGTGAAAAACCTTGCCGCCCAGATAGCCACGGACCGCCCCGGCGACCCCGAGGCCCCCGATCAGCAGCGCACAGAGACCGATCAGGGTCAGGTTGGTCGCCATGCGGTCGAGAAAAAAGCGCACCCGGGGCGCGGCCTGGCGATAGGTCCGTAATCGCCATCCGGCGTCGGGAAAACGTTCCTGCAAGGATCGGCGAAAAATCTCCGCATCAGCTTCGGGGGGCAGGCGCAGGCGATAGGCGTAGGTGACCAGGCTCCCCGGGACGAGCAGGCCGGTCGCCGGCAGACTTTCCTGGCTGATCATCAGTCGCGGGCCAAGCGTGAAGGCCCTGATGGTACGGTCGGGTTCGCTTTGCAGGGTGCCGGCGATCCGAAATGTCGCCTGGCCGAGGTGCAAGGTGTCACCGACCTTAAGATCGAGGCGCTGCAACAGGGACTCCTCGACCAGGGCTCCGGGGTCCCGGAGGCTGCCCTGAAAAGCGAGCGCCCGCGGCTTTTCAGGTTCGGTTATTAATTGGCCATAGAGCGGGTAGGCGGCGTCAACAGCCTTGAGTTCCACCAGAATCCTTCGGTCGTTTTCCGGGGTGCGGGCCATGGCCCGCATCTCCAGAATCTTGGAGAGGACGCCTGCCTTACTGACAAAGGCTTCTTGTTCCCGGGGGAGTTCACGATGGGGCTGGCGGATTTCAAGATCGCCGCCGAGCAGGGCCCGGGCGTCGCTTAGAAGACCTGATCGGGCAGCGGAGGTAAAGGAGCCGACCGCACTGACGGCAAAGACCCCAAGAAAGAGGCAGGTCAGAAACACCCCGAAGCCGTGCAGGCCGCTGCGTAACTCGCGCCGGGCGAGACGCCAGGCCAGGGGCAAGAGGCTCGGTTCATTCATGGCCACGGTCCTCAGGCGAGACGAGCCGTCCGTCTGCCATCCTGACCTGGCTTCGACAGCGGGATGCCAGGGCTTCGTCGTGGGTGACCAGGATCAGGGTGGTACCGTTTTGCTGCTGCAGTTCAAAAAGAAGTTCCATGACCATGCCACCGGTGTCCCGGTCGAGATTACCGGTCGGCTCATCGGCGAGCAGCAGCGAGGGGGCGGCCACAAAGGCCCGGGCCAGAGCAACCCGCTGCTGTTCGCCGCCCGAGAGTTGCCCGGGATAGTGTGCCAGGCGATGTTCAAGGCCTGTCGCCTGAAGGGCGGCGGCAGCGCGATCGCGAGAATCTGCGGCCCCAGAAAACTCCAGGGGCAGAGCCACATTTTCAAGGGAGGTCATGGTCGGCACCAGGTGGAAAGACTGAAAGACGATTCCGACATGTTCCCGGCGAAACCTGGCAAGACCATCTTCGTTCAGGTCGTAGAGGTTGATCCCGGCGACATGGACCCGACCGGCTGTGGGGCGTTCGAGGCCTGAGACGGCCATCAGCAGGGTGGTCTTTCCGGCCCCCGAGGGGCCGACGATGCTGAGGGTTTCACCGGCGGAGACCCTCAGGTCGATGCCGCGCAAAATGTTGACCCGGCACTGCACCAAGCTGCCTCAGGCGCAGAACCAATTCGCATCTCAGTGCTCGGCGACAGTCTCACCGCAGGCTATGGTCTTTCTGCGGGAAGCGCTTTTCCCGACCAGTTGCAGGCGGCCCTCGAGGCTGAGGTGGGCAGGGTCACCGTGTTTAATGGCGGGGTCTCCGGGGATACCACTGCTGGTGGTCTTGCCAGGCTTGCCTGGACCCTCAAGGATGATCCGCACCTGGTGATCGTGGAGTTGGGAGCTAATGATGCCCTGCGCGGTCTTGACCCGGAGCAGAGTCGAAAAAATCTTGATGCCATCCTGGCCCGTCTTCAAGCAATGGGTGTACAGGCGATACTTGCCGGCATGAGGGCCCCCCGCAACCTTGGCGTAGAGTATTATACTAAATTTGACGGCATCTATCCCGGGCTGGCCCGAAAATACGCCGTTCCCCTCTATCCCTTTTTCCTCGAAGGGGTTGCCGGAGAGCCTGCCTTGAACCTCTCCGACGGACTTCACCCAAATGAAAGAGGGGTGGCCGAAATTGTCCGTCGCATGCTACCCATGGTGCGTGACACTTTATGCGAATTGGAGTCCGGGGGGGCGATTTGATCGGGTTGAAGTTTGAACGCCGGGGCGTGGACAGGCAGCTGATCTGGGAGGATTGTCGCGGTGGTGACATTCTGGGGAAGAGCAAGCCTGCGTAGGAGGCAGGTTTGGGCACCAGCAGGGGATTTGGGGGCCGTGGAAAAGGGTGTAATCAGAACCTGCAGACGAACATCGTGTTGACTTGATATTCGGGTCCGAATGACTGGAAAAATTCCTGGGTCACCAGTCCTCGCAGGGTGATTTCGGTGTTTTTGCCTAAATCTTTTGTGAGGTTAACTTCCAAGCCGCCTTTGACGTACTCGTAGTTTCCCCTGGCCTCCCACCTGAACAAGGGGGGACCCTGGTCTTTCCGTAAAGCTTCTACAATTTCGCTGTCGGGAGGGTAGTTTTCGATGAAAAGCTCTTTTTCATTTTTGTTGTTGTGAAATTCTCCGGAAGATGTGGTGATTTCACGGATTTTATTATCAAGGGCTTTAATCGCCTCTTGCACATTCGGCGCAAATTTTAATAGAAAAACCTTGGTGAACTCCCTTGCAGCTTCATATTTGTCGGGTTGGGGGGCGTTTAAATCCCCTGCGAGCGCCATGAGAGGGTAGGCGAAGGCCATTACTACAAAAGTCAGTATCTTCATCTCGTCCCCCCTTTTGCAGAAGCAAAACAGGTTAAAACAATACAGAGTTAACAGATTGCATTAATTCATTAATTAAATACAGATTGCATTAAACGAGCCAGAGTGTACGCAGGTTGCCAGGTGTTTTGTTCTGCCTATTTTTGAAATTAGTAAAAAGCAACGGTTTGAGTTAAATTATACAGTCATAATTGTTCTTGACCATAAGGGTGGGACAATTTTTACCCTCTCTTGGGGCAGCAGGCTCTTAGAATATAATGCCAAAAGGAGCGGCAGGGGTCCGCCTTGCCCCGGGGAAAGATTTTTCAGATTTTCGAAAAAAATGGCTACAAGGGCTTGATTTCTTGGAGCCAATCGTTATAATCTGCACACTCTAAAGTCTGTTTGTGTAAGGTTTCGCTTGGTAGCCATATTGACGTCATGTCAACGAGGTAAAATCCACACAGACCTTCCCGGGCTATGTGGTTTTTTTATGTTCGCCAAGGGTGACCCTGCCCAAACAAGTGATCTATCCGCGACGGAGAAAAAAGGAGCAAAGAAAATGGCAGAAGGTACAGTCAAGTGGTTTAACGACGCAAAAGGTTTTGGTTTTATCGAGCAGGACAATGGACCGGATGTTTTCGTTCATTTCTCTGCAATTGAGGGGGACGGCTTCAAATCTCTGGCTGAAGGTGACCGCGTGACCTTTGAGGTTACTCAGGGACAAAAAGGACCTCAATCGTCCAACGTGCGCAAAATATAAGTAAGACTGTTTTTTTGCATCGTTGCAACGCAAAAAAGCCTCACGGCCTATCGTGAGGCTTTTTTGCGTTCGATTGTTGTGTCGTGATACCAGGAGGTTGTCTGACCTATTACAGCCTCCTGAGTAAGACTATATCTTCTGGTTTCTGTTACTCGAGGTTCTTTCATGGCCCAACCCTGGAAAGTTATTGACAGTGTCCCCACCGAAGAAGGCCCGCTCGAGTTGCGTCAACGCGGCGAGCGAGACTTTCTCATTACCGTGGGCACCCAGGTGCTCATGAACAGTCTGGCCCACCGCTCCGAGGTCGCCCTTGGGGCCCTTGGTTGCGGTCACCTGAAGAACCATGCACGCCCCAGGGTGCTGGTTGGGGGGCTGGGGATGGGCTTTACCCTTAAGGCCGTTCTTGATGCGCTGCCGGTTAATGGCGAGGTTGTTGTTGCCGAACTCAACCCGGTGGTGCCCGACTGGTGCCGTGGCCCCCTTGCGCCTCTGACCGATGGCGCGGTTAATGACCCCCGGGTCACGGTGGAGATTGGCGACGTTGCCGACCTGGTTCGACGTTATGCCACCGACGGTAGCCTGGAGGGGTTCGACGCTGTCGTGTTCGATCTTTACCGAGGCCCCCATGCCCACACCCATAAGCGAGACGACCCGCTCTACGGCAGCCGGGCCATAGATAACGTGCGGTCGGCCATGAAGCCCGGGGGCGTTTTTGCCATCTGGGGCGAAAACCATGACGCAGGATTTATCAAACGCTTGCGCAATGGCGGGTTTTCGGTAACCTGTGAACGGCCAGGCCGGGGAGGGCTGCGGCACGCGGTGTTCGTAGCGAAACTGCCAACTCAACGAAAAAAAGTAAAATTCCCCCGGTGAAAAGAGGCTTGCCAAAAATTGGGAGAATATGATGGGAGCATTTCTTGATACCCATACGCTGAAAGAGCAGGCCGTAAGGCCAGATGTTGCCAGCGATGTGTTCGGCAGGGTGCTTCTTGACGGCGCCACCAAGGTGGTTTTGACCCGGGTCGCTCCCGGGGGCAGGTTTGCGTCGCACCGTGATCCTTACGCCCATCTCTTCTATATTCTGGAGGGGCAGGCGAAAGTCAGGGCGGGCGAGGAGGAGCGAACTCTGGGTCCCGGGGCTGTGGTCAGGGTTGAGGCAGGCGAGATTCACGGGTACGAAAATTGTGGAACAGAGGATCTTGTTCTGCTGTCGCTTAATTTGCCTTAAGAAAAATAGTTGAGGCCCCATCGGGGCCCAGGAGGAGGTTGCTGATGCACCGCTGGTTGCGGATTCTTGTCCCACATCTTTTGATCATTGCTCTTCTGGCAGGACATGCTTCAGGGCAGGAGCGACAGATTATAGCCTTTGGAGATTTTTTCCCCGAAATCGAGTTGCAGGCTCCGAAAGAGGCAGGCGCCCGGGATTATCTTGGAATTTCGGAGGCGGATTTTTTCACTCCGAGTCAGGTCAAGGCCGATTTGCTGCTCGTTGAGCTTCTCAATGTTCACTGTCCTCACTGCCAGATGCAGGCGCCGTCTTACAATGAGCTATTTAAGCTGCTCGAGGCTAACCCTGAAACCCGTGGGCGGATCAAGATGCTGGCCATTGCCGTGGGCAACCTTCCCGGTGAGGTAAAAGCCTTCAAGGCCGGTTATCAGGTGAATTTTCCAATAATTGCCGATAGTCGTTTTGCGGCCCATCGCGCCCTGGGGGGAAGTTCCACACCCTTTTCAATCTACCTGCGCCAAGACCTGCCTGGGCGCCCGGGGGTAGTTGCCGGCACTCATCACGGCCTGAATACGCATTATCAGAACCTCTTCGAGGAACTGCGCAGTCTGGCTTCTGAAGAGGTGGCGGAACTGCGCAGCCAGGGCATGGCCGCGCAGAAGGTCAGCAAAGCCATTGAGCCCCTGTTCACCAATAAAGAGCTCGAGCTGCGGGTGCGCAAGGCCCTGATCCGGGCTGGGGGGATGATTGTCGATTTTTCAAAGGTTGAACTGCGTAGCGGCCGGCGTGTCTATTCGGCCCTGATGGAGAGGGGCCAGACCCGCCAACGGCTTTTTGCCGAGGTGACCAGCCGCATGTCGGTTTGCGACATCTGCCACGATGTGCATTTCATCTACGTCTTCGACGCCTCCGGGCAGGTTGTCGGTTTTGAGCCTCTGCAATTGACCAAGTATGGCAACGTGAACTGGAACGCAAAAGAGGTCAGCAAGATGCGTGAACGGGTTGTGGGCAAATATCTCACGGCGCCCCCGCCTTTCGATCCCCGGGTCGATGCCGTTACCTCAGCGACCATGACCTCAGCCATCATCTTTGACAGCCTCAGCTTGGGTGAAGACCTGCTTCAGGAATTGCGCGCCAAGGGGCTGATGTAGCTTCAGAAGAAATCCGAATAGTCATTCGCCTTATAGGGAGTTTTGTCCTCCCGAAAAATTTATCGGGGATGACGCCTTGCTTGAAGTACATTGCCGGGGAGCGGCATTGAAACCCATATGAACAAAGAAAAAATTCTTCAAATTATTATCGAAACGCTTTCCTCAGATCTCGCCGTCTTGCTCAAAGCGGCCAAAGCGGCCCATGACGCCTCGATTCATGAGGAGAATATCCCTGACAATAAATATGCTACATTGAGCCTTGAGGCCTCTTACATCGCCCAGGCGCAGGCCAATCGGGCCCAGGAAATCAAAGTCGCCCTGGAGGCCTATAGAAATCTTCACCTGAAGCCTTTCGATGAGGATTCAGCGATCTATCTCAGCGCCCTTGTGACTCTTGAGACCGAGGACGGAGTGGAGAAGAAGGTCTTTATCGGTCCCGAGGCCGGGGGGCTGAAGGTGCAGGCTGAGGGCGCTGAAATTGTTGTGATTACCCCGAGTTCCCCCGTCGGCCGGGGAGTGATCGGTAAGTTTGTAGGGGATGTTGTTGACTTGCGGATCGGCAATTCGACCCGGGAGTTCGAAATTGTGGAAGTCTGCTGAGGATTTTGCTCCTCCGGACCCGATCCGGGGAGGGGGATTGCGGCAGGGCGGGCGATAGTGGTATAAATCATCTGCACGTGAACCACGGGGATTCACCCTTGTGGTTTTTTATTTTCAAACCTGGGTTCAGGTTTAAAGGAAGTTAAAGTTATGATCAGCGCAACAAATGTAGCCCTCTCCTACGGAAAGAGGGTCATCTTCAAAGATGTCAACATAAAGTTTACACCCGGCAACTGCTACGGGCTTATCGGCGCCAATGGTGCAGGAAAATCGACCTTTCTGAAAATCCTTGCCGGCGATATGGAGCCGGATAAGGGTGAGATCAGTATCGGCTCCGGGCAGCGGATTGCAGTATTGCGGCAGGACCAGTTCGTCTTCGACGAAGAAACGGTCTTCAATGCCGTGATCATGGGACATCAACGGCTCTACGAGGTGATGGTCGAGCGCGAAGCGATCTACACCAAGGGAGAGTTCACCGAGGAGGACGGCATCCGCTCCGGGGAGCTCGAGGCTGAGTTCGCCGAAATGAATGGCTACGAGGCTGAGTCCGAGGCGGCGGTGTTGCTCAATGGACTCGGTATCCCCGAGGAGCTTCGGAGCATGAAGATGAAGGACCTCGAGGGGGGCGACAAGGTTCGGGTCCTGCTCGCCCAGGCGCTGTTCGGCAACCCGGACGTCCTGCTGCTCGATGAGCCGACCAACCACCTCGACCTCAAATCGATCGCCTGGCTTGAAGATTTTCTCTCCCGGTTTCAGAATACGCTCATCGTCGTCTCCCATGACCGGCACTTTCTGAACCAGGCATGCACCCATGTCGCCGATATCGACTTCGGCAAGATCACCGTTTATGTCGGCAACTACGACTTCTGGTACCAGGCCAGCCAGTTGTCATTGAAGCAGAAGCAGGAAGAAAACCGCAAGGTGACCGAGAAGGCCAATGAACTCAAGGAGTTTATCCAGCGTTTTTCCTCCAACGCGTCCAAGGCCAAACAGGCGACATCGCGCAAGAAACTCCTCGAGAAACTGACCATCGAGGATATGCCGGTCTCTTCGCGCAAATACCCCTACGTGGTGTTCAAGCCCGAGCGTGCCTGCGGCGACATCATTCTCGAAATCAAAGAACTCTCCAAGAAAATTGACGGTGTCCAGGTTCTCGATCGGCTGACCCTGACCGTCAACAAGGGGGACAAAATCGCCTTTGTCGGGGGTAACAGCCTGGCCAAGTCGACCCTGTTTCAGATCCTCGCCGGTGAACTGGAGCCCGACAGCGGTAGTTTCCGTTGGGGAGTGACCATTAACTCTTCTTACTTCCCGAAGGAAAACAGTGATTATTTCAACAACGACCTGAACCTGATCGAGTGGCTCGGCCAGTTTGCCCCCACCGAGGGGGAAAGTTTTGCCCGAGGGTTTTTAGGCCGCATGCTGTTCTCGGGAGAGGACGCGCTGAAAAAGACCGCTGTCCTTTCAGGGGGCGAGCGGGTGCGCTGCATGCTCGCCAGGATGATGCTCAGTGGGTCCAACGCCATCATTCTCGATGAACCGACCAACCACCTTGACCTCGAGTCTATCACCGCGCTGAACAACGGTCTCATCGAATTTTCTGAAGTGGTCCTGTTCGCCTCACACGACCACCAGTTCGTTTCGACGGTGGCCAATCGCATTGTGGAAATCGCTCCGCTCGGGGTTATCGACCGGGCCATGAGTTTTGACGATTACCTTGAAGATGGCGAAGTCGCCCGCCTCAGGGACGAACTCTACAGTGAGCCTCTGGCGGTCGCCCTTTAGCAAGTGGCCCCGATTCCAGGTTCGACCCCCTATCTCTAATTATTTGGTGCACTGAACCATGGCGATAACAGTATCCGCAACCGAATATCACGAGGCGCTTCAGAGTCTCTCAAGCCTCGATGTTGGCGAGGTCCTCTTTGACGAACCTCTTCGCGATCATTGCAGCTGGTGCATCGGCGGTCCCGCGGCCGTGTTGGTCGAGCCCCATTCCACCGAGCAGGCGGTTGCTGTGGTTCAATATCTCAGGGCGAAGGGGATTCCGCTGCTTGTTATCGGTCAGGGGACCAACCTGCTCTTCGACGATGCCGGCTTGCGCGGTGTTTGGGTCCCCCAGCTTGCCCGCAGCGCGGCGCAGGCCGGGCTGGCCGGGCTGGAACATACCATCGGTATCCCGGGCACCCTCGGCGGTCTGGTGCTGATGAACGGCGGCAGCCACCGCAAGGGGATCGGCGAAAACTTACGGCGGGTCTGGGTTGTCGATAATGACGGCCGTCAGGAAGTGCTGAGCCGTGAAGACTGCAAATTTTCTTACCGGCACAGCGCCCTGCAGGGTCGCGGCATGGTGGTGCTAAAGGCCGAACTGGAGTGCGAAAAAGGCGATCCACGCCAGATTCGTCGCGAGATGCTTTGTGACCTTCGTGAGAGGCGCCAGAAGTTTCCCCGCAAAGAACCGAATTGCGGCTCGGTCTTTTTGAGTACCGCCGAGATGCACGCCAGTGTCGGTCCCCCGGGAAAAATCATTGAAGAGGCCGGCCTCAAAGGATTTCGTATCGGCAGCGCCGAGGTTTCCCCGCGTCATGCAAACTTTATCGTTAACCGGGGAGGCGCGACTTCAGCAGACGTGCTAGCCGTGGTTGCTCATGTCCGTGAAGTCGTTTTGCAGCGAATCGGCTTCGACATGCGCTGCGAAGTACGTTATGTCAGCCCCGAGGGAAAGATCATGCCTGCGGACAGGATGGTAGAAGGTAGAAGGTAGAAGGTAGAAGGGGGCTAGGAAAAAATTATCCGGTCCGGATTCTGGCCAATCACCAATCACCAATCACGCTAGGATTTACATGTTTGGACAGCAAAGAAAAGATATTCATCCCGGACTTGCGGTGGCTGTTATTCTGAAAAAGGATCAGCGTACCGGCAAGCTCACAGAGGGCATCGTCAAGGATCTCCTCACCAAGGCGCCCTTTCATTCGCGGGGGATCAAGGTCAGGCTCGAAGATGGCCAGGTCGGCAGGGTTCAGGCTGCCCTCGAATCGTGAACCGCGCCTCCCGCAACCGCCTGACCGAAAAGCTGATACCCCAGTTTGCCGGCGAGACTCTCTTCGACCGCATCGCCCGGGCCGTCTGCCGAGCCGGTTGCCTGCCGCGTAAAGAACTCTACGAAGCCTGGGAGGTTGCCCGTCGGGTGAGACGTCGCTTTCGGGGCGGCAGGGTGGTCGACCTGGCCTGCGGTCATGGGTTGACCGCCTATATTCTTTTGCTGCTCGATAGCAGTTCCACGGAGGCTCTTGCGGTTGACCGCTGCCTTCCGGCCAGCGCCGCAAAGCTGGCCGAGGTACTGGAAGACGCCTGGCCTCGCCTGAGAGGGCGGGTGCGGTTTATGGAGACGGAGCTTGATTCGGTGGCGCTTTGCAGCGACGATCTGGTCGTTTCGGTTCACGCCTGCGGCGGGCTGAGTGACCTTGTTCTTGAGCGGGCTGTTTCGGCTGGGGCTCGTCTTTCTCTGCTTCCCTGTTGTCATGATCTTGATGGTGCCGATCTCGGTGGATTGCAGGGCTGGCTTGACGGGCCCCTTGCCGTCGATGTCACTCGCGTTGCTCGCCTTCGCAGGCAGGGGTACCGGATATATACCCAGCAGATCCCTGACGATATTACCCCCAAAAACCGTCTCCTGTTAGCCGAGCCGGACTCTGTTCTGTAAAAAAACCTGTTGCCGGCCTTCGCTCTTCAATTTGGCCCAATTTTGAATTACTATTTGTGTATATCAATAGGATTTTCCTGGAGGCTCTGCAATGACAAGAAGCCACTGTACAGTGCATATTCTTTTACTTTTGCTGTTGCTGATGGCCCAAACGGCTCTGGCCGGGGAATTCAAGGTGATCCCCTTGCAACACCGGTCTGCTGAAGAGCTCGTTAAGGTCGTGCGTCCTCTGCTCGGAAAAGGAGGTCAGGCCACTATCTATGAAAACAAACTTATTATCAAGACCGATGCGGCTTCGTTCGCTTCCATCGAAGACCTGGTGAGGCAGCTTGACATCAAGCGCCAAACCTTGCGCATCAGTGTCCGTCAGGACCGAAGTAAGGGGTATGTGCGAAGAGAAGGGCAGGCTTCGGGGGCGATTGGCAACGGTCGCATCAGGGTCGGCGGCGGCAAAACCTTATCAAGCCGACCTGGGGTTGTTCTCGGCGGCGATCAGCCGGGGGATCCGCGGGTACGCTATTCTCGTCGGTTGGGCAACATGCAGCAATCGAGCGAGCAATTTATTCAGGTTCTCGACGGCCAACAGGGCCTGATCACCGTGGGGCAGCAGGTTCCCTTCAGTCGGCAGCTGGCGGTTGTGACCGGACGTTATTCCGGAGTTTCGCGCACCCTCGACTTTCGGGAGGTCTCTACTGGCTTTCTGGTTCGACCCCACCTTCGGGGCGATTCAGTGACAATTGAAATCACCCCACATATGGCCTCTCTGCCTGGAGGGGCCGAACAGACCCTGGAGTTTCAGGCTCTGACAACCACTGTCAATATCCCCTTCGGGGTCTGGTACAATCTCGGTGGCCATTTGCAGGATAGTGACGAAATCAGCCGGGCGATACTGGCGATCGGAACCGGTCGTGGCAGCCAATCGGCGGCGGTCTGGGTCAAGGTTGAAAAATGACCAGAAAAGCTGTGTTTCACAACCTGCGCTTGGTCGCGGCCCTGGCCCTGGTGGGGGTTCTCGGTGGCGTTGCCTGGCATAGTATTGCAGAAATTCATTACCTTAAAGGGTTTTTCCCATCCAGTTTCACAGTGGAGCAGGCCTGCTATGCGGCCTGGATTGAAGTCGCCAAGTTGGTGATCGTCGCCCTGCCGACCAGCCTGGGGGTGTTGGTGTTGCTCTTATGGCCGCGGCGGCGAGAGTAGTAAAATATTAGTATCCTTTTGAAATCACGATGGGGTGAGATGCGGTTCGGTCTTGCCCTATCTTTTTAGCATGGCCATATACCGCCAGGGGTGGTTAAGGTTTCACGGAAGGGAGTTTTGAGAAGTGTGTAATTGGGCACCTGAGGGGGTTGTGGTCCTTGATTTCGAGACAACCGGCATGTCCCCCGAGCAGGGCGAGCGAGCCATCGAGGTCGGCGCCGTCCTCATTCGGGAGAATGAAATTGTCGATCGTTTCCAGAGCCTGATGAACCCCGAGAGGAGGATCAATAGCTTTATCGAGGGATTTACCGGAATTACCAACGATATGTTGCGTGAGGCCCCAAAAACCTCTGATGTGATGGCAGAGTTTTGCAACTTTATCGGCAAATATCCCCTGGTCGCACACAATGCATCATTTGACAGAAGGTTTCTCGATGCCGAGCTGAACCGGATTCAAATGCGCAGGCAGCAGGACTTTGGTTGCACTCTGCTTGTGGCTCGGCGGATCTATCCGGAGGCCCCGAACCATAAGCTTGAGACCCTGGTGAAATATAAACAGTTGCCCACCGAGGGGCAGTTTCACCGGGCCCTTGCCGATGCTGAAATGACGGCCCACCTGTGGTTGCGCATGGGGCATGATTTGCAAGCGGCCTATGGTTTTCAACGTATCTCTTTTGAATTGATGAATCGACTGGCCACCGTTGCAAAAGCCAAGGTTCCAACGTTTTTAAAAAAAGAGGCTCAAGAAGAGAGCTTTTTTTAGTCCCGGAAAGAAAGGCGAGGGCAGGTGCTTAGGTCTGTAATTCTAAAAAAGAAAACATTGTGTTGCGCCTTATGATATTGAAAAATAATGTGAAAAAATAAAGATTAAAAAAGGTTTTACAAAAATAAAAACAGTGTTAGTATTTTCCCTGTTGCCCCTCAATTAAAGTCGATCTCACAGCGAGCATAAAGAAGGGGGCTTGATCAACCTTGGCCTGGCCAGCGAATTGATCTGGATATTCTGCAGAAAGGAGGTTGGATGCCAGCTGGTATCCATCCGGAAGCTAGTGTCCCGTGCGGGTAGTCGTGTCAAATAATTCTGAGGCATTTTGCTTGGTGTCAAGGCGCGCCGACGCAGGCCTAGCTTGCGTTAAGTCAAGGAGGCGTAACGCAGACAGCGGGAAAAAGGGCCATAATTAGCAGACAGGATTAACCGCAGGGGGCACTAAGGGACGGGACTAGCAAGGTTTCTGGTGTGAAAACGCATAAATAAAATCGCTGACAGGGCGGAGATCCTAAATCTAACTCAAGATGGGGGAAGTATGAAAAAGTTCTCGAAACTGCTACTGGAAAAAGTTCTCGAAACTGCTACTGACACTGTTTGTGGGATTTCTTCTGACCGGAACCGCATTTGCCGAAAGCGCAACCAGGGATGAGTGTGTTGCCCAGACAAAATTGGCTGCCGAAATGCTTCTGCAGGACAAGACGGGTGCCATCGCTGAAATCGGCAACAAAGAAGGGAAGTTTGTCTGGAAGGACACGTACGTCTTTCTTATGGATCTTCAGGGCAACATGCTGGCCCATCCAATCATCCCCCAGTTGACCAAGAAGGGCAGCCTGCTCCGAGTGACCGACAAAAACAAGAAAGATCCGAAAATGTTGTTTGTCGAGTTCGTTGAAGTCGCCTCAACCGCCGGTGAGGGGTGGGTCGATTACCTTTGGCCCAAGCCCAGGGCCAAGGAGCCATCGGAGAAATCGACCTATATCTATCGGGTACCCGGAACCGACATGTTTGTCGGCGCAGGGATTTACCACTAAGACTCCATAGCGTTTTCATTTACCCGTTCTTCGAATACCATTTCAGGCGGCCATGCTGTCCCCTCCCAGGGGGGCCGCATGGCCGCTTTTTTTTGCCCCCTTCAGGTTATTCCCCGCTGTTTTTCCTTTTTGTAAAGAATTCGATCCAAAGTCTGGTCAGACTTACGTATTCAGGGTAAAGGATTGTGCCGCAAGATCCAACAAATCAGCGAAAAACATTGCCTCTGAGTTACATCTTCCCCACCTCGATGCCAAGTACGCCCATCCCGTGGCTGAATGGTTTTAGAAAATTAAGAGATTTTCAATAATTGACCTGAGTCAAATACTATTCATGAGTAATGTTCTAAAAGTAGAAAAAATCAATTTGCAACCTATAATGTAAGACCGGTAATCAAGTGGCCGGGATGAACCTGAATGGATAGGTCGGGAAAAGCATTCTCTTAACCGCGTATCTACCGACAAAACCCCTGCGAGCTGTGACTGCCTAACGAAGAGGGTGGCTATGAAAGAGCAGAAAACGATGATCACCATGGAACTCGAAGGAAGAAAGATCAGGGTCCCCGAGGGGCTGACTGTTATCGAGGCCCTCTGGGACACCGGTCATGAACTCAACCGTGGAATCGGATGTCTTTCTGGGTTGTGCGGCGCCTGTACCGTGGCTTTTCTTGAAGCCGGGGCACAGAGAGTCAAGTTCGGGTTGGGTTGCCAGGTGGTTGTCGAGGAGGGAATGAATGTGATCATGCTCCCCTATTTTCCCTCCCGGGTTGCACGATACGACATGAAGAGCCTGGAAGATCCTCTGGGGGTGCTATCGGAAATGTATCCGGAACTCTACTCCTGCAACGATTGCAAAGCCTGCAATATCTGTCCGGAATGGATTGATGTGGCTGGGGTCATGAAAAAGGCCAAGGAAGAAGATTTTTTCCCGGCCGCCGAGAGGGTTATGGACTGCCACATGTGCGGGCTGTGTGCCTCCCGGTGTCCAAAAAGCATTGCACCCCAGTTTGTCGGGCTCTATATCCAGCGCTCCTGCGCCAGACAGCGCCCCATTCCTGCCAATCTCCAAAAAAGGCTGAAAGAGGTGGAATCTCTAAAGAATGATGAAGAGTTTGGGAAAATCCTGACCATGAGCGATGAGGCCCTGAGAGATTTCTGTCGCAAGACCGTTGAAGGTTAATGGAGGTATCGTATGTATGCTGAATATCTGATCGAGCCTCTGGAGAAAGCGGCGGCCACCCGGAAAAAAAGAAAAGAACAGACGTTGGGAAAATTTTCCGATCAGGAAAAGAGCGAACTGCTGAAAGGGTACCACCCCGATTACAAGGATTCGGCATTTCGTAATCTCAGAATCGGAGCTAACAAGGGCGACCGGGTAACCCATGAGGTTGCCGACCTTCTAGAGGCGTTCAGCGATCTGGATTATTCCAAGATCGACCTGGTTCCTGAATACACCACCGATGTCCTGGTCCTGGGCGGCGGTGGGGCCGGGGTTACCGCGGCGTTGTTCGCCGAAAGCGTCGGCGCCCGGGTGTTGCTGGCCACCAAACTGAGGTTGGGCAACTCTAACACCATAATGGCCCTGGGGGGGATGCAGGCTTCGGTGGCGGAGAATGACTCTCTCATCAAACATTTCGCCGACACCATGTTGGCCGGCCAGTTTGCCGGCAAACGGAGTCTGGTCAAGACCATGGTCGAAGACGGACCCGGGATCGTCAAATGGCTGCTCGATATCGGCGTCAATTTCGACCGGGACGCGAGCGGCAATCTGGCGACCAAGAAGGCCGGCGGGCTGTCCTCGGCCCGAATCCTTTCTATCGGCGACCATACCGGCCTGAACATCATGAAGGTTCTCAAAGACGAGCTGCGCAAGAGCGACCGGATCGAAATCTCCGAATTCACCCCAGCAGTGGAATTGACCACGAACGAGGCGGGTGAGTGCAACGGGGCCATTCTTTTCGACCTCGGCCGCAAACGCTTTTTCGCGGTCAAGGCCAAGGCGGTGATTCTCGCTACCGGAGGCGCCGGTCGGCTTCACAACCAGGGGTTTCCCACTTCTAACAATTTCGGGGCTACCGGAGACGCGGTGGTATTGGCCTACCGAGCCGGTGCCCGGATGGAGGGCCTCGACTCCTTTCAATATCATCCGACCGGGGTGATGTTTCCCGATCATATGGTCGGGGTGCTGGTTACCGAAGCGATCCGCAGCCTTGGCGCCCACCTGGTCAACGTCCACGGGGAGCGGTTCGTTAACGAGCTGGAAACCCGTGATGTGGTGGCCTCCGCTATTATTCAGGAATGTCAGATCGGCAACGGTGTCAAAACCCAATCAGGTAGGGTGGGGGTCTGGCTTGATATTCCCGTCCTGGAAGAGACCCGGGAAAAAGGCTTTCTCAAAAAGCGGTTTCCCTCCCTCTATAAACAATTCATGCGGGTCAAGATCGATGTTACCAAAAGCCCGCTGCTCATCTATCCCACCCTGCATTACCAAAACGGCGGGGTGCTCATCGATGAAAAAGGCGAATCTTCGGTGCAGAATCTCTTTGTTGCCGGCGAAGCCGCCGGCGGCATTCACGGAAGAAACCGCGCCATGGGCAATTCGTTGCTGGATATCTTCGTTTTCGGCAGAAGAGCCGGGATCGCTGCTGCCAAGAGGAAACACAATGAGCCGGGCAATGCCACCCTGAATCATGTTCATCGTTACTATGACAGTCTGAAGGCCCTACGAATTTCCAATGTTTCCAAATCACCTACGTTATTCCCTGAGTTTATCGTCGATAAGCTCTGACTTTATCAGGTTTCATTCCATGAGGCTGCCGGGCTTAACATGAACCTACTGCGAAATCGGCTGATCGGCCCATATCCTCGACACTTTTCGGCAAATAGCCCTGCTATTCGCTCTCAAAGTCTCGAAAATCTGGTCTCGAACATTCAATATCTCGTTATTGTCCGTCAGGTCCGACAACCTCCTGGGCGTGACAACAAGGCGTAATGTTGTTTTCACACGGCAAATTCGCTTTTATTCACAGGATTTTCATAAGGGAGGATCCAGATGCAGATAACCGGCATGAAATTCGGAAACCAATTGCTCAGACTGGTCGACTTTCCCGTAGCCGAAACCTTGCGAGCCAGCGCCTCCCTCGATGAGGTCAGTGGCCTGATTCAGCGGCACGGCGGTAAGTGCGTCGTCAAACCGGTCTTTCTCGGTGGCATCGGCAAGAAGGGAAAAGCGGGACTGGTGCGGATTGTCGACAACCCCTACGAGGCGATGGTTGCGAAAAAAGAGCTCTATTTCGCTATCCATGAGCAGGGGAACCGTCAGGTGCAGGCCAACGGCGTGACCTTTGAGGGGTTTATCCCTTCGGACGTCGAGGTTTATGTCAATATCAGCGCCTCAACCATCTTCCGCAGCCCAGTCATGACCCTGACCGCCGAAGGCGGCGTGGACGTCGAGGAGCTCCCCCCGGAGCGGAAAAAGATCATCACCTTCAATCCGGCCACCGGACTCAAGGCGTTCCACGTCCACGATGCGCTGCGGGAACTCGGCTGCCCGGCGCACTACATCAGCCCGCTGGTGCAGCACCTGCCAAAACTCTGGCAGCTCTACGACAACTACGGCATGACCGTGCTGGAATTGAATCCGATCCGCATGACCAGACAAGACGGGCGCTATCTACCTGTTGCCTGCGATATTAAGGCCGCCTTCGACCTGGATAACCCGGCCTGGCGCCGGCTCGGTTTTCCCGAGGAAATTTTTTCCACCGAGCTGAGCCGCTTCGAGGCGGAAATCAACGTTCTGCGCACCCACCAGGGACAGAGCGATGTGGTCGAAATCAATCCTCAGGGGAGCATCCTGCCGTTCATGTTCGGTGGCGGTGCGAACAGCGTGACCACGGAAATCCTCGGCGACCGTGCCATTCTCTCCTCGGATTTCGGCGGCAACCCCCCTTTTGAGAAAATGAAGGCGATTGCCGATATCACCATGCGGCACTGGCTTCATCAGGCAAAAGTCCTGCTGGTTATCGGTGGGCGTGCCAACAATACAAATATTTTCAACACCTTCAAGGGGATCTTTGACGCTCTGCGCGACCATATTGACCTCAACCCGCGGATCCATGTGGTGGTCGGGCGGGGCGGCCCCCGTCTGGTCGAGGGATTGACTTACGCCCGCGATACGCTCGATAGGCTGCAGATACCTCACTCCTTTTTCGGCTTTGACAGCAGCATGGTCAGCGTCATCCACTATGCTCTGGAACTCGACCGTTGGTTGGAGAAAGCCTCGAACGAAGCTAAAGCAACCGCACGCACTGCCTGAGCCGGTTATTACCCAAGGAGATTGCCATGCCTACCTCATCGCCTTTTCCATATTTTGTCGGCGCCCAGAGCCTGCACGAGCTGGCCAACCGTCGCTCACGGGTCTGTGTAATGAACATTCTCGGCACCGAGAGCGCCCAGGTGACCCCCATGTCGCACGCCTTCAGCGGCAGCAACATAGTCGCCGGGGTCCAGTTCGGCAGCACCGGCGAAGAGCTGGAGACGTCGGCCGGGCCGATCCCAGTTTACGGTAGTGTCACCGAGGTGCTGAAGAACGGGCACGAATTCGATACCGGTGTCATCTATCTTCCCCCCGCTGCGGTCAGCCACGCCGTATCAGAACTCTGCGTACACAACCAGGGCCTGGAGCGGGTCTTCATCGTCACCGAAAAGGTTTCGGTCCGCGATTCCCGGCTGATCCGATACGTGGCCCAAAATCGCAAAATCGACGTTCTCGGAGCCAACTCCCTCGGCATCGGTAACTCCTGGGACCAGGTCCGCATTGGCGGCGCCCTCGGTGGCGACAACCCGGCCGACTGCCTGAAACGCGGCAGCATCGCCATTTACAGCAATTCCGGGAATTTTTGCACTACCCTGGCCGAATACCTGAAAACCTGCGGTTTCGGTACTTCGAGCATCTTCAGCAGCGGCAAGGATCACTACATCCATTTCGCTCTGGCCGAATTTCTCTATTGTGCCGAAAACGATCCCCGCACCAAGGCGGTTGTGGTGTACATCGAACCGGGAGGTTATTACGAGAAGCAGGCCCTTGACTGGATCACCGAGGGGCGGCTGCCGTTCAGCAAGCCGCTGGTCGCCTGCGTGACCGGTCGCTGGAAAAGCCGCCTGGCACGTCCCTGCGGTCATGCCGGGGCCATGGCCGGCGGTAGTGACGATGCCTTCGCCAAGGAGGCCTGGTTCGACAGGTATTTTGAGGTTCCGGCGTTTTCCGCCCCAAGTCCTCAGGTTGGTGCGCGGGGCGTGCGCGTGACCTCCATCCAGGATCTGCCGGCGGCAGTCAGCGCGGTCATGACCCAGCTCGGCGAGGAGCCCGACTTTCCAACCGAAGGGGATCTCTCCCTCAAGCCCTGGCTGGTCAATCACCAAGGGGGTGCTCTCCCCGAACACCTGCGCCTGCAGCCGGTGACGCCTCTTGCCCCCTACGACCGACAGCTGGCAGAGGCCAACCGGCAGGTCGGCGCCTGCCTGGTACGGGAATCGATGCGCAACGCCTCCAGCGCCACCCGGGTGGATGCGGCGACCCAGCAGACCGAAATCTACGGCACACCGATCCTCGAGCTGATCGAAAAACCGTTTGCCGGAACTTGTCTGTTTGCCCTGCTGCGCTATGAACTGGACGAGAAGGCCACCCCCCTGGCCAACGCATTGCTCAACTGGTTGACCCGGCGGGCCGACAGCCGGCAAAGCCCGGTCTCCCCCCTAGGCCGGGCCAATACCTGCACCCCGAATGCCTACCTGGCCGCAGAAGTTCTGCTGGCCGGGAATAACAACTGGTTCCGGGATACAGTCACCATCAGCGACACCCTGATCGATACCCTTTTTCACGACAGTGGGCCAGAGGCAGAGCTGAACGAGGAACTTCTTCAGAACGCTCTGGATGCGATCCGCGATCTGCCGAAAAGTCCGGTCTCCGATCAGGATAGGGCCGCGGCCGAGCATTGCGCCGGCCTGATCAGGACGTTGGAGATAGAGACGTTGCTGACCCGGTTTGCCGAGCAATACAGCGCTCGCGAGAAGAGCGAGGATGAACAGACCAACCCGATGACCCTGCTCACCGCGGCGATACTGCTCGGCTGGGCCTGGCCGGCCCTGAAGAGTCGCCGCATACCGCGGCAGACCGCGGTGGAACTCGGCACTCACCTGGCCTTGATGGGTCTGGTAGCAAGTGCGGGCGCCGTCACCCCCCTATGGTCGGAAACGGCCGAAGCAGGTCTTGACCAGGGATTTGTCGAAACCCTCTTCCGCAGCCTGTTCGGACGCTCATCGAAGAGTGGCGAAGAGCAGTTTGGCCTCAACGCCCTGCTTAACCTCACGGTCAGTAATGGTCCGGGGCCTCTCAGCGTCATGGGAGCCAAGGAGAGTGTCAGCGCCGGTAACGATATCGCAACCGCCTACGCCGGCTTCATGACCAACACCGGCCTGGCCCACGGAGGCAACGGTTTCAAGGCCGTCGCTTATCTGCTCGAAGTGTTTGCCGACCATGATCCTTACCAAATGCCAGAGGCGGAACGGGAGCAACTGTTGCAGCAACTGGCTGAGCAGAGCGCCCGCAATTTTCTGGCGGCCAAGCGCAGCGCCCGCGATGCCAATCCGCCCGCGCCGATCCCCTGCATCAACCACCCGGTGTTCCGCGGGCAGGCGGTCAATATCGATCCCCGTGAAGAACGACTGCGTGCCCTGCTTCGGGAGCAGGGCATCAGCAATCCGTTTCTCGAGTTCTACCATCACTTGGTGGAACAGTTGTACAGCATCGGGGCCACCCGAAACGTCTTTTGCGTCAATGTCGATGCAGTGATCGCCACCTTGTCCCTGGAGCTTTTCTGGCCGCAGTTGCAGGCCGGTACGGTGACGCCCGAGGCGATGCAGGATGCGGTTTTCCGCCTGTTCCTCTACGGCCGGATGCCGGGCATCGCCGCCGAGATCGCCGACCACCGCAGTCGCGGCACCGACATGGACTGCCGAACCCCCAACTCGGAGCTGCGCTACCTGGCCTGATGCGGGGGGATTCTGAAACAAGGCCAACCCCCGTTCGGCCTGAGCCTGTCGAAGGCCCTTGACCGGAGATTTTCTTGGTGCCTTGTATGGTGCTTTCAGTGATGGGGCAGGCCCCATCCTACCAACGTCAGTCCGTTCGGCCTGAGCCTGTCGAAGGCCTTGGAAGCGTCTGGTAAACCGATGCTTCGACAGGCTCAGCATGAACGGCAGACAACAAAGTTTATCGCTGTTCTTGGTGTCTTGGTGCCTTGTATGGTGATAGTTAAAGAAAATGAAAGGCGGGTTATGAAACAAGTTCTTCTTATCGGATGCGGCGCCGAAATCGGTTCGATTCTGCTCGGGATGCTTCAGCCGCAACAGGACGGTTTCAAGATCGGGGCGGTGCTGACCAATCCGGTGGCCACCGACCCCAGCCATCCGGAACTGACGCCGATGGACGGGCTCTGTGCACGGATCGTGCTCGCCCAGCCCCGGCTGCTCGACCAGGTTGCCGTTGAAGGAAGCTCCCTGGTGATCTGCGGAAACCGGGTGCCGGTCTTTTTCGGCGACATGCAGGGCTATCCCCTAGAGATGCTGCCCGGGCCCTTCGGTGTCTGTATCGTTGCCACCGCCAAAACCCATATCAACAACCGGGAACTGTTGGAGCGATTTCTGAGTGTTTCCGACTACGTGGTCGGCGTCGCGGAGGCGACCTCACTTCCGGGGTTTTACCCCGGGCTGATCGGAGCGCCGGGGCGGTTTTTGCCGGTCAAGCCGCGGCCCGCGGGGGGCGACCGGATTTTTGCGCTCGGGTCCTGCCAGACCAACGGCTGGCAGGCGCAGCTGAGGGGCCTTCTCGAACTGGCAGAAGAGGCAGAGCTGAGCACTCTTGATTTCCGGGCCATGGAGGTGGACATCGTCCACCCCGATACGCCCACGGGCCGCCTCGGGACGGGGTCGATCCGGGCCCGTGAGCAGGACCCGCGCAACAATCTACGCCCCGGTTTCTCCCAGGTGGAGCTGTCGATGAACCGGCTGTTCCCTTCGAGCAATAACATCAACACCATCTCCCTGCGGACCCTGACCATGCCGCCCGGATATCAGCTCTGCCGGTTTTTCTTCAGCTATCTCTGCGAAGACGGCAGCCGGCTCGATGGAGCGCGTATCGCGGCGAGTCTGGGCCGCACGGCGACGCGGCTGCCCAAGGTGCTGCGCCTTGCGGACCGACCTTACGGCAGCCGGGGGTTCGAGCAGTGTGATGCGGCTGCCGTGGTCCTTCCCCAACCGGTTTTTCTGCGTTTTGCAGACGATCCCTTCAACCTCGGATCGGAACCGGCCCCGCCGGTCAGCGAACTGATTCTTCAGGCCTACGTCCATAACACCCGGGGCTATTGCCGCAGTGTAATCGAGGCCATCCGCCACCTGCTTCTCGAAGGACCGCCCAGGGTCTTTGATCCCGTATCGGGGGCAGGCAACTGAAATCCGTCAGGCCAGGGAGCGAGTCACTGGGGATTCCGGCTGTTAAGGCCGGAAATAAGAAAGGAGCAGGCCATGTCCGAAGGGGAGCTGTTCTGGACAGCGAAAAACCAGGCCGAAAGACTTCAAGAACTGATCACTTCCGACCCGGTAGTCAAGGATTTGCCGCTGCGCAGGGACGTCCGCTCCCTTGGCAAGCTGCTTGGCACCGTGATCAAGGAGCAGGCGGGGGAGGAGGTCTTCGATGTCGAAGAAAAGCTGCGGCTCCTTGCGATCCGCCACCGCGAGATGGAGAACGCCTGGGGTGATGCCGCGCTGGAAGACGCGGAGGAGTGCACGCTGCTGCAGGAGGCGATGGAGATCATCGCCCGCTTAAGCACCACCGAGGCCTATCAGATCACCAAGACCTTCGCCACCTTTTTCGAGCTGGCAAACCTCGCCGAAAACATCCACCGCAAACGGCGCAGCCGCGCTCACCTGGTTACGGGTAGCCCCGATAAGCCCGGATCGCTGCGAGCCACCCTGCTGCGCATGCGCCAGGCCGGCATCGATGCCTCCGGGGCCATGCTGTGGCTGCGGCAGGTCGAAGTCTCCCCGGTCTTTACCGCCCATCCCACCGAGGTGGCGCGTCGGGTGGTGCTGTTCAAGCGCCGGCGGATTGCAGGCGAGTTGGAAAAACTTGATCGGCTTCCGCTGCCGGGCGCTCAGGCCCTCGAGAGCCAGGAGGCGATCCTCGGAGAAATCACCGGCCTGTGGCAGTCCGATGAGGTGCGCCGGCAAAAGCCGAGGGTGAGCGATGAAATCGTTATGGGCCTCGACCACTACACGGCCTCTCTGCTCCCCCCTACCGCTTCGCTTTACGAGGAGATTGCCCGGGACTTTGCCGAAATCTACCGGGTCGAGCTCGATCCGGGAGAGTTGCCGACGGTGGTGCGCTTCGGCTCCTGGATTGGCGGCGATCGCGACGGCAACCCCTTTGTCAGCGTCGAAAGCACCCGCGAGGCTCTGCAGAAGGCGCGGGAACTGATCCTCTCCGACTACCTCGCCGAGGTTGAAAAGCTGCGCAAGCTGCTCACGCCTTCAACCTTCCGGGTCGGGGTTGACGCACCTCTGGCCGATACGCTTAAGCGCTATGACCAGGAGCTTCCCGAGGCGGCCCGCGCCGCCGAAACCCTGCCTGAAGGCGAGCTCTACCGGCGCTATCTGAGCATCGTCAGGCACCGGCTGCGCCGTTGCCTGCTCGACCCCGCCGATTCGGAAGCTTACCCTGATGCCGCGGCGCTGCGCGCCGACCTGGACATTCTTAACCGCAGCCTGCGCGCCCAGGGGGGCGAGCGTCTCGCCTCGCGGCTGGTGGAGCCGCTGCTGCGCAAGGTCGACACCTTCGGCTTTCACCTGCATACCCTCGATATCCGCCAACACGCAAAGGTCCATGCCCGGGCGGTGAGCGAACTGGCCGCAGGGGCCGGTCACGCAGCCAACCCGGCCGATCCTCTGCCGCAGGCCCCTTCGGCGCAGACCGCCGAACTGCTCGAAACACTGAGGGCTCTGGGGCGTCTCAAGGCCGATTTTCCCCCCGAAGCGATCCGCAGCTATGTCATCAGCGGCGCCAGCTCCGTCCGGGACATCCTCTCCCTGGTCTGGCTCATGGAACTTTGCGGCATCTCCGTGGCTGGCCGCCGCGACCTTGGCGATCCCGGCCTGATGCCAGTGCCGCTGTTCGAGTCGATTGAGGATTTGCGCAACGCCCCCGATATCTGCGGCACCCTCTGGTCGTGCGCCGATTACGCCCCTTACCTCGACTCCTGGGGACGCTGGCAGGAGGTGATGCTCGGCTACTCAGATTCGAACAAGGACGGCGGCATGCTCACAAGCACCTGGGAGATCTACAAGACCCACCGTGCTTTGTACCGAGTTGCCGACGACTGCGGTGTCAAACTGCGCCTGTTTCACGGGCGCGGCGGTACCGTCGGTCGTGGCGGTGGCCCGACCCACCGGGCGCTCATCGCCCAACCGGCTGGTGCGTTTAGTGGCTCGTTCAAGCTCACCGAGCAGGGGGAGATGATCAATTTCAAGTATTCCGATCCTGCCCTGGCTCGGCGCAACCTCGAGTTGATGGTCGCAGCCTCCCTCGAAGCCCTGACCCGCACAGGCTTGGTCGAATCGACCCCAGATCCAGCCTGGGAGGAGGCCATGGAGCAGATGAGCGACGAAGCCCTGGCCTGCTACCGGCAGAAGATCGCCGACAATCCCGACATCCTTGCCTATTTCGAACAGGGCACGCCGGTCCTCGAGTTCGAGCTGGCCAAAATTGGCTCGCGCCCCGCGCGGCGCAGCCAGAACCAGGGCCTCGACGATTTACGGGCTATCCCTTGGGGCTTCGGTTGGATTCAGAGCCGGCTGCTGATCCCGGCCTGGTTCGGCGTCGGGACCGCCTTCGAAAATTTCGCCGCCAGAGGCGAGGCAGAAAAACAGCTGCTGCGCACCATGATGCGGCGCTTCCCGATTTTTTTCGACATGGTGCGAAACGTCGAAATGGCCCTCGCCAAGGTCGATCTCCCCCTGGCTCGCTGTTATGCCGGACTGGTCCCCGACCCGGGTCTGCGCAATCGGGTCTTTGACATGTTTGCCGACGAATACCGTCGAACCCGGCGCATGATTCTCCAGGTGACCGCTCAGGAGCGTCTGCTGCAGACCAACCCCAATCTCGCCAACTCCCTGCGCTTGCGCAACCCCTACGTCGACCCGATGAGTCTGATCCAGATCGAGCTGTTACGAAGAAAACGCGGCGGCAAAGAGACCGACGAGCTCAACTATGCGCTGGCTGCAACAATCAACGGCATTGCCGCGGGGTTGCGCAATACCGGTTGAGCGGTAACCCGGATTAGATTTTCAGGCCCCCCCCCGGCTCTGAGACCTGTATTTGGGCTTAAAGGTTTTTTTTCTTTGGCTCAGAGGAGTAGGGCAGAGATGGAACTGACGATTAAAGGAAATATGAAAGAAGTTCGAGACTTCTTCAAGTGCCTGTTTGAGGTCATGTTTGTCGGCGGAAAGGCTTTTTATGCCTGGATGATCTTCCTGACCATCTTCGTTGTCATGGGGGCAGGGGCCTACCTGACCCAGCTCTATCATGGGATGGGGATAACCAACATGAGAGATCAGGTCTCATGGGGGTTCTACATCTCCAATTTCACTTTTCTCGTAGGTGTTGCCGCGGCGGCGGTGCTCCTGGTCATTCCAGCCTATCTCCATCATTTCAAGGCCATCAAGAAAATCACCGCCTTCGGCGAGCTGCTGGCGGTCACCGCGGTGATCATGGCGATGCTGTTCGTCTTAGTGGATGTCGGCAGGCCCGACCGGCTCTGGCACATGATTCCAATGGTGGGGAGGTTGAATTTCCCCTCATCGGTCCTTGCCTGGGACATACTGGTTCTCAACGGCTACCTGATTCTCAATTTCACCATCGTTTCCTATATCGGTGCCTGCACCTATTTCGGCCGGGAGCCCAACAAGCGCTTCGTCATCCCCCTGATCCTGCTCTCCATCCCCTGGGCCATCGGCATTCATACCGTCACGGCCTATCTGTACAACGGCCTGCCGGCCCGGCCATTCTGGAACGCCTCGATTCTCGCACCGAGATTTCTCGCTTCGGCGTTCTGTGCTGGACCCGCCCTGATGATCCTCATCTTCCAGGTTTTAAGGAAGGTCATGGATTTTAAGGTCCGCAACCGGGCAATCTTCAAACTGGCCGAGATCATCGCCTATGCCATGGCTGTCAATCTGTTCCTCATGTTCGCCGAGATCTTCAAGGAATATTACTCGGATACCGTCCATCTGGAACCGATGAAATATCTCTATGAAGGGCTCCATGGCCACAACAATCTGGTCCCCTGGATATGGACCGCCATGGTGTTCAATACCATCGGTTTTTTCCTTTTCCTGCTGCCCCGGACCAGGGAAAACTTTTTCACTCTTAACATTGGCTGTGCACTGATTTTTGTCGGGATCTGGATCGAGAAAGGAATGGGTCTGATCATTCCTGGCTTCATTCCCGATACGCTCGGGGAAATTTATGAATACATGCCCTCGTTTCGGGAGGTCCTGATCTGCCTTGGGATCTGGGCCTTCGGGGGGCTCCTCTACACCCTGGCCGTAAGAACCGTCATTGCCCTGGATACCGGCCGCCTGCGCCATCCCGGCGCACCACCGATGGTTCATGAAAAAGAAGAGGAGGGCCCGGTTGCCGGGGACATCATGACCCGGAGTGTTATTTCCGTCCCTCAGGAGGCAAAGGTCTCCGAGGTGCGTCGATTAATGAGTACCCGCGGCATTAGCGGCCTGCCCGTGGTCGATGGCGAAAACCGTGTGGTGGGGGTGGTTTCGGAGTCCGATATCATTTTCTATGAGATTCATCAGGAACCCCATCTGGTCGATCGGCTCAAGCATGTCATCCTGCCGCAAGCTCTGGTGAAGGGCGCTCCCGGTGGAACGGCCTCGGAAATCATGACCTCCCCAGCCATCACCACTCAAAAAGACACCCCGTTAAGGGAACTCGCCCAGATTCTATTAGAAAGAAAAATAAAGAGAATAATTGTCGTCGATCAGAAACGCCAGCCGGTCGGAGTCGTATCGAGGATTGATATCGTTAGGGCATTCGAAAATATCCAGGAGGATTAAAGGCTTGGGTCGATTCAATGCCTGGCAACACGAACATTGTCGAGACCTCCCAAGATGGTCTTAGTGGGAACCTGTGTAATTTTATGAAGCAGTCATTGTTGGTGCCTTATGAAGGAAAATTAAATAAATGACATTTTTTGATCCAGGTCAAATACAACAATAGAAAAATATTTTAATTTTTTCATCAAGGCAATCTGATAAATTCCCTTGAAATGTTAAAATGTTACTGGCTTTATTGGGGCTAGCTCACCAAGGAGGTCGGTTTTGGTTGGTAGTTCAGAATCTTTTTAAATCGTTGTTTTTCAGAACTAATCGTATCAGCCCTTCACCAATAACTTTTGGGTCCCTTACGAGGTGAAAAATGATCAGAAAAAGATTGTTGCAGATTGGGGCGTTCATAGCTGGAGTCTTGATATTTCTGGCGCCGGTCGCGGCCGCTGAATCCGGTGGAGATCCGCGTCGCGGGGAGGCTTTGTTTGTCGGGACTGCTTCCTTTGACAACGATGGAGCGCCGTGCCTGGCCTGCCACGGCATCGCCGGTGCCGGGCTCGGGCGGGCCGGGGCGGCCAATTACGGCCCGGACCTGACCCCGATGTACGAGGATTATGGCGAGGACGGGGTGATTTCGATCCTGGAGGATTTGTCGTTTCCGAGCATGGAACCGATTTATGCCACCCGGCCCCTGACCGAGCAGGAGCGTGTCGACCTGACGGCTTTTCTGGCCGAAGTGAAGGGAAACGGCGCGCCGCCTATTGGCGCAGCACTGGCGGGGCAGGTGGGGTTGGCTACGGCAGTTTTTCTAGGTCTGATTGGCGTGCTGGGATGGCGGCGGCTGAAGAATGTTCGGCAGCCTCTGGTGGAGAAGGCCCGTAAAAAGAAAGGGTGAAATGTTATGAGTTGGATCAAAGATATCGTCGATCCCAAGTCTCGCAAATGGGAAGAGTTTTACCGTAATCGGAACCAGTGCGACAAGGTGGTGCGCAGTACCCATGGCGTGAACTGCACTGGAGGCTGCTCCTGGAACGTCCATGTCAAAGACGGCATTGTCGGCTGGGAACTGCAGGCGACTGATTATCCCCCTTTGGAAGACGGCATTCCGCCCTATGAGCCGCGGGGCTGTCAGCGCGGCATCTCCTTCTCCTGGTACCTGTACAGTCCGCTGCGGATCAAGTATCCATATCTGCGCGGGGTGCTGACCGACCTCTGGCGCGAGGCAAAGGCCAAGCATGCCGATCCAGTGGCCGCCTGGGCCTCCATCGTCGAAGACCCGCAAAGCCGCAAGAGCTATCAGCAGGCCCGCGGCAAGGGCGGGTTCCGTCGCTCCAACTGGGATGAAGTCGAGGAGATCATCGCCGCCTCGACCGTCTATACCATCAAAAAGTACGGTCCCGACCGCCTTGTCGGGTTCTCCCCGATTCCGGCGATGTCGATGCTCAGCTTTGCCGGCGGCTCCCGCTTCATGCAGCTGCTGGGCGGGGCCAACCTGAGCTTCTACGACTGGTATTGCGATCTGCCCAATGCTTCGCCTGAAATCTGGGGCGAGCAGACCGATGTGGCGGAAAGTGCCGACTGGTACAACAGCAAGTACATTGCCGTCGTGGGTTCGAACGTGAACATGACCCGGGCCCCGGATGCTCATTTCCTCTCCGAGGCCCGTCATAACGGTTCCAAGGTCACCGTCCTCTCCCCCGACTTCAGCGTGACCTCAAAGCACGCCGACTGGTGGATTCCGGCCCATGCCGGACAGGACGGCGCCTTCTGGATGGCGGTCAACCACGTCATCCTCAACGAATTCCACCATAAGCAGGGAACCCCCTACTTTATGGACTACCTCAAGCGCTACACCGACAGCCCGTTCCTCATTGAGGTGGAGGAAAAGGACGGCACCTATGCCCCCGGCCGTATGGTGCGATCTTCGGGGCTGGCGCGCTACGAGGGGACAGAAAACGGCGACTTCAAGTTCCTGGTCTGGGACGAGTCAGCCGATGAGCCGCGCATGCCCAGGGGAACCCTGGGCTTTCGCTGGCAGCAGCAGAAGGGGGAGTGGAACCTGGAGCTGAAGGACGGCCTCGATGGCAGCGACATCGCGCCGCGGCTCAGCTTTCTCAAGCAACACGACGAGGTCTGCCAGGTTTCATTCAAAGATTTCTCCAATGAAACAGTCACCTCGCGTGGCGTGCCGGTGCGTACCCTTAACACCGCCAAAGGGACTGTCCGGGTCGCCACGGTTTACGACCTGATGATGGCTCAGTTCGGCGTCGGCCGGGCCCTGGAAGGGCAGTATCCCAAGGACTACGACAATGAAGGGGCCGCCTACACCCCGGCCTGGCAGGAGAAGTTCACCGGTATCGACCGCGCCAACGTGATCCAGTTTGCCCGCGAATGGGCTTCCACGGCCGAGAAGACCGAGGGCAAGTGTTCGATCATCATCGGCGCCGGGGTCAACCACTGGTACCACGCCAACCTGATCTACCGGGCCGGCATCGTTTCTCTGATGCTGTGCGGTTGCGTCGGCAAAAACGGCGGCGGTCTCAACCATTACGTCGGCCAGGAAAAACTGGCCCCGGCCGCCCCCTGGGCGAGCATCATGGGGGCTCTCGACTGGTCAAAACCGCCCCGTTTCCAGAACGCGCCGTCCTACCACTACGTCCACAGTGACCAGTGGCGCTATGAGCGTACCGCCGACGAAGCCCGGATCAACCCGGTGGCGGAGCAAAACGCCATCACCGAAGGTCACACCATGGACCACCAGATCCGTGCTGTCCGCAATGGCTGGCTGCCGTTCTATCCCCAGTTCGACCGCAGCCCGATCGAGGCGGTCAAGCAGGCCGAAGCCGCCGGCGCCGGGAGCAACCAGGAGATCGTCGATTGGTTCGTCAAACAGCTGGCGGATAAGAAAATGAAGTTTGCCGTCGAGGATCCCGACGCTCCCGAGAACTGGCCGCGGATGTGGATCATCTGGCGCGGAAATGCCCTGATGTCGAGTGCCAAGGGGCATGAATATTTCCTTAAGCATTACCTCGGTACCCATACCAATACCGTCGCTCCCGAAACGGCTGAGGAATCGGTCAAAGACGTGGTCTGGCGGGATAAAGCCCCGGAGGGGAAACTCGACCTGGTGGTCGACATCAACTTCCGCATGGACACCTCGGCGCTCTATTCGGACATCGTCCTGCCGACGGCCACCTGGTACGAAAAAAACGACCTGAACAGTACCGACATGCATTCCTTCATCCATCCCTTGCAGGAAGCGGTTCCCCCCTGCTGGGAATCGCGGAGTGACTGGAATATCTTCAAGGCGCTGGCCAAAAAGGTCAGCCATCTGGCCGAAACCCATCTGCCCGAGCCGGTGCGTGAGATCGTCTCGGTTCCCCTGGCCCACGACACCCCGGCCGAAATGGCCCAGCCCGAGATCAAGGACTGGAGCAAGGGCGAGTGCGAGCCGATCCCCGGCAAGACCATGCCGAACCTGGTGGTGGTCGAACGCGACTACAAAAATCTCTACAACCGGTTCATTTCTTTCGGCCCCAACGCCCGCGAGAACGGCATTGGCGCCCATGGCCTCAGCTGGCAGATCGAGGATATGTACGATGAACTGGTGGAGAAGAATCCGACCGAGAAGTGGGGAGGTAAAGAGTACCCCTCCCTGGCCGATACCGTCGATACCGCCAACGTGATCCTGGCTCTGGCTCCGGAAACCAATGGCGAGGCCGCTCATCGCGCCTTCGAGGCCAAGGAGGAGAAGGTCGGACTGCCCTTGACCTCTCTGGCCGCGGGCAGCCGCGATGTGCGCACCACCTTTGCCGACCTCGACCGGCAGCCGCGCCGCTTCCTGAACAGCCCTGTCTGGTCCGGCCTGGTAACTGACGGTCGCGCCTATACCGGGTTCTGTATCAACGTCGAACATCTGGTCCCCTGGCGGACCCTGACCGGTCGTCAGCACTTCTACCTCGACCACGTGAGCTATATCGCCTACGGCGAAAATCTTCCGACCTACAAGCCGAAGCCCGATCCGAGTTCGTTGCAGGACCTGGTGGTCACGGAGACCCAGGAGAAGAGCATCATGCTCAACTACCTGACCCCCCACGGCAAGTGGAGCATCCACAGCACCTACGGCGACAACCACCGCATGCTGACCCTCTCCCGAGGCTGTCATCCGTTCTGGATCAACGATAAGGATGCGGCGGAAATCGGCGTCATCGACAACGACTGGGTCGAAGTCTACAACGATCACGGGGTGGTCGTGACCCGGGCCATCGTCAGTGCCCGTCTGCCGCGCGGCATCGCCTTTCTTTATCATTCCCCGGAACGGACCGTCGGGGTGCCCAAATCACCACTGCGGGGCAATCGGCGGGCCGGTGGGCATAACAGTCTCAATCGGATCCGTCTCAAACCTAACCTGATGGTGGGAGGTTACGGTCAGTTCTCCTATGGGTGGAACTACTGGGGACCGACCGGTGCCAACCGCGACACTTTCATCCTGGTGCGCAAGCTCGACGGCGAACCCAACTGGTAAGGAGAGACGATTATGGACGTACGCGCACAGGTTTCTACGGTCTTTCATCTGGACAAGTGCATCGGCTGTCATACCTGCAGCATCGCCTGCAAGAACCTCTGGACCGACCGCCGTGGGGCCGAATACATGTGGTGGAACAATGTCGAGACCAAACCCGGCACCGGTTACCCGACCCTCTGGGAGGACCAGAAAAAATACCGGGGTGGCTGGGAAAAGAAGGGAGAACAGCTACAGCTCAAGATCGGCGGCCGGGGCGGCACTCTCGGTAAGATCTTTCACAACCCCGCCCTGCCGACCATGGACGATTATTACGAGCCCTTCACTTATCGCTACGACGAACTGACCAACGCCCCGGCCGGCGACGACCAGCCGACGGCGCGCCCGGTCTCCATGGTCAGCGGCAAACCGATGAAAATCGAGGCCGGCCCCAACTGGGACGACGACCTCTCCGGCTCGAACATCTATGCCGCCAACGACCCCGGGGTGGTGCAGCTCAGCGAAGAAGAGCAGAAGCAGCTCTTCGCCATCGAGCGCATGGTCTTTTTCCACCTGCCGCGGATCTGCAACCACTGCCTCAACGCCGGCTGCGTGGCCAGCTGTCCCTCCGGGGCTATCTACAAACGCGGTGAGGACGGTGTGGTCCTGGTCAACCAGGACAAGTGCCGGGGCTGGCGGATGTGTGTTTCAGGCTGCCCCTACAAGAAGACCTATTACAGCTGGGGGACCGGCAAGTCGGAAAAATGTATCCTCTGCTTCCCGCGCCAGGAGGCCGGGGAAGCTCCCGCCTGCTTCCATTCGTGTGTCGGGCGGATTCGCTACCTTGGCGTGCTGCTCTACGACGCCGACCGCATCGAGTCGGTCGCCATGAAGGACGATGCAGAACTGGCGGCGGCCCAGCGCGAGATGATCCTCGACCCCTTCGACCCCGAGATCATCGAGGCGGCCCACAAATCGGGCGTTGCCGAGGAGGTCATCGAAGCGGCGCAGAAGTCTCCGGTTTACAAGTTCGTCAAACAATGGGGTCTCGCCCTGCCGCTCCACCCCGAATTCCGCACCCTGCCGATGCTCTTTTATGTGCCGCCGCTGCTGCCGGTACTCTCGATTCATAACCAGGGCACCACCAAGCTGGCCGATGATTTTTTCTCCACCCTGGAGAAGGCCAGACTGCCTATTAAGTACCTGGCCAGCCTCTTTGCCGGTGGCAACGAGGACGAGGTCAAGGCGGTCTACCGCAAGCTTATCGCGGTGCGGATACAGCGGCGCAATGTGACGGTCGGCGACATCTCGGACGAAGAGGTGGCCAAGGCCTGCAGCACGGCCCAGGTGAGCAACGAGGTCAACGAGGCAATCTACCGCATGACCTCCCTGACCAGTATTAAGGAGCGGATCGTGGTCCCGCCGATGTTGCGAGACCGGGCGGTCGAAGCCGGAATGGACCCGGAGCAGCACCGACAGGAGATGGGCTTTGGCAGCCGCCAGGAACCGAAGAGGCGTTGGTAAGTCGTATTTTTACTTAGCCATACAGCAATTGAAAGAGCACATACAATGACTGAATTACAAGATCATCAAAAACTCTGCCGAGAATTTGCGGCCCTCTTCAGTTATCCCGACGCCAGTGTCCGGGAACGCGCTGCCAGTTGTGCTGCGCATTTGCAGCAGATCAGTGCCGAGGCGACAGCCTCTCTGGAGAGTTTCATCCGCTTTCTCGAGGCCAATGGCAGCTCCGGGGTGGAGCAGGCCTTTACCGGCACTTTTGACCTGCAGGCGCTCTGTCATCCCTATGTCGGTTATCAACTTTGCGGGGAGAGTCAGCAGCGCACCATGTTTCTGATCAAACTGCGGGAACTTTACCGACAATACAATTTTACTTCCGAGGGCGAGCTCCCGGATCACCTGAGTGAAGTGCTGCGCTTTCTCGGATCGATTGCCGAACAGGCCTGTCGCCAGGAAATCATCGAGGATGGGCTGTTACCCGCATTGGCAAAAATGACCCAGGGGATCGAGGCAGATCAACATCCCTACGTGGACCTGATCCGAGCCCTGCAGAGCTTTCTGTCCGTGACAGCCGCAACCGAGTCTGAACTGCTGGTTGCTGACCAGTAAAAGGAGTTTCTCTCATGGCTGATATGATTTTGTTTGGCGTATTTCCTTACGTAGCAGTCGCTCTGGCCGTAGCCGTCGGTTGCTACCGTTATTTCGTCGACCGCTACTCCTGGTCCTCCCACTCCTCCCAGTTTCTGGAGAGCCGCACGCTGTTCTGGGGCTCGGTCCCCTGGCACTATGCCATTATGATCATCCTGCTGGCCCACTTTCTGGCGTTTCTGGTCCCTTCCGGCTGGGGGGCCCTGCTGGGACGACCGCTGCGTCTGTACTTTCTGGAAGTGACAGGGATGGCTTTAGGGCTCAGCACCCTGGTTGCCGTGATCCTGCTGATGGTGCGCCGAGCCACCAACGAGCGATTGCTCACGGTCACCTCGGTCGTCGATTGGCTGGTGCTGGCCTCACTGCTGCTGCAGGTGGCCACCGGAGTCTACATCGCCTTCACACTGCGCTGGGGCTCGGTCTGGTACCTGCACACCGCCACCCCCTGGCTCTGGTCGCTGGTGAAGTTAGACCCGCAGGTGCAGTACCTGGCGGCTCTGCCGTTGGTGGTCAAGCTGCATGTGGTCAACGCTTTCGTGCTCATCGCCCTGTTTCCCTTCTCTCGGCTGGTGCACATCGTCAGCGTGCCCCTCAGCTACCTGGCGCGCCCTTACCAGGTGGTGGTCTGGAACCTGCGACGGCCCGGGATGGAGGAGAAGTAGAGCGGACGGATATCCTTTTCCCCGCACAGGGTTCTGCCACTTCCTGTGCGGGCTTAAACCCAGCTCCATCGGATCTGGGTTTAAGAACCGGACAAAATCCGAAATCAGGGTTATTAACTTGGGGAGGCAGGAATTATGCAAGAAGTCGCAACTGCAAAATCGCACAAAATCCTATTCCTCAACACCCTGGCTTTTACGGTCTGCTTCGCCGCCTGGATGTTCAACGGCGTTCTGGTGACTTTTCTGGTAGACAACCAGGTCTTCGACTGGGGGCCGGTGCAGATCGGCTGGCTGATGGGGATCCCGGTACTTACCGGTTCGATCTTCAGACTTCCGGCCGGAATGCTTACCGATAAATTCGGCGGTAAACCGATTTACGGAACCCTGTTGGTACTCTGCGCCATTCCGATGTTTCTGCTGTCGAAGGCAGACAGTTTCAACACCTTCGCCCTCTGCAGTTTCGGTTTCGGCCTGGCAGGGGTCAGCTTCTCTATCGGCATCGCCTTTACCTCGGTCTGGTATCCCCGCAACCGTCAGGGCACCGCTTTGGGGATTTTCGGCGCCGGCAACGCAGGCGCCGCCCTGACAACCCTTCTGGCCCCGACACTGCTCAACAAACTGACCGACCATGGGGCCAACATCGAAGGCTGGCGGCAGCTGCCGGTCTATTACGCCATCATGCTGGCGACCATGGGCGTTATCTTTTTCATCTTTTCCGAAAACAAGAAACCCAAGACTCACGGTAAATCCTTCGTTCAGATGCTGACGCCCCTCAAGGATATCAAGGTCTGGCGCTTCGGTCTCTACTACTTCCTGGTCTTCGGCTGCTTCGTGGCCTTCTCTCAGTGGCTCGTCCCGTATTTTGTCAACGTGTACTATCTGCCCCTGGTAACAGCCGGTATTTTTGCTGCCATGTTCAGTCTTCCATCCGGTGTTATTCGTGCCCTGGGAGGGTGGATGTCCGACAAGTTCGGTGGGCGCTCCGTGATGTACTGGGTTCTGGGCGCTTCTGTCCTGCTCAGCTTTCTGGTCATTATCCCCAAGATGGATATTTACTCTCCCGGGCGGGGTGTTATGGCCACCCGGGGGGGCACAGTGACGGAGGTAACCCCGGATTCGGTGACTGTTGATGGCAAGTCATACAGCCTGAATCGCAGACCTGAAAGCCTGAAGAACTTCGATGACCAGATGCTGATACTGCCGAGCAAGCAGGCCTGGCAGGAGTCGGTCGTCGAAGTCGGTCAGACGGTTAAAAAGAAGGAACTTTTGGCCAAGGGGGTGACCCGAATATTCTTCCAGGCCAATGTTTGGATTTTTGCGGTCTTCGTCATCCTGCTCGGAAGCGTCTGGGGGATCGGCAAGGCTGCGGTCTACAAGCTGATTCCGGATTATTTTCCTGAAGAAGTGGGGGTCGTTGGCGGCATGGTTGGCGTTCTGGGTGGTTTGGGCGGTTTCGTCTGTCCCATCATCTTCGGCTACCTGCTCGAAGGAACCGGACTCTGGACCAGCTGCTGGATGTTTATGTTCGCCCTGTCTTTAGTCTGCTTAATCTGGATGCACCTGACTATCCAGTCAATGATGAGGGAAAAACATCCCGACGATATGCAGAGGATTGAAAAGGATAAATTAACGCTGTTCGAAAATGACCGAGAGGAGGCAGAAGATGTCAAAATTAAGACTGAAAAGCTCGGAAAAGAGTTCAATTAATCTGGACCATTGGGATGTCGAGGACGAGCAATTCTGGGAGTCCAAAGGCAAGAAGATTGCAACCCGCAACCTCTGGATCTCGATCCCCAGCTTGCTGTGCGGCTTCGCTGTTTGGCTCTACTGGAGCATTATCACCGTTCAGATGCTGAATCTGGGCTTTCCGTTCACCCAGGCTGAATTGTTCACCCTCTCGGCGATCGCCGGCCTGTCGGGGGCGACCCTGCGGATTCCGAGTTCTTTTCTGATCCGAATTGCCGGTGGTCGCAACACGATCTTTTTCACCACAGCCCTGCTGATGATTCCTGCTGTGGGGACTGGCATCGCCCTGCAGAACCCTACGACGCCAATCTGGATCTATTACATTCTCGCCTTGCTTTCCGGCATCGGCGGCGGCAATTTTGCGTCGTCCATGTCCAACATCAGCTTCTTTTTCCCCAAGCGGGTTCAGGGCACCTCGCTCGGCCTCAATGCGGGCCTGGGGAACTTCGGCGTCACCACCATGCAGATCCTGATCCCCCTGGTAATGACATTCGGTATCTTCGGTGGGGAACCAATGACCCTGATCAACACCAGCGGTACCCTGATCGGCAAGATTCCTGCTGGAACCGAAACCTATATTCAAAATGCCGGGTACATCTGGTTAGTGCTGCTGATTCCGCTGGCTTTCGCCGGGTTCTTCGGGATGAACAACATCACCACCGAGTCCGTTTCGCCGGAGATCGGCTCCACCCCGCTTTCTTTTGCCAAGATTTCCGGCCTTCTGCTGATCGCTTTCGTGACCGCTTCGGTTGGTCTCTACCTGCTGCTCCCGGCGCCGGTCGGCCTGGGCCTGCTCAGCAAGTGGATTGTGTTACCGCTGGTCATGGCGGCGACGGTTTACGGCATGAAGCACCTGACAACAGGGGCCCTGCGAGCCAACCTCAACCGCCAGTACAAGATTTTCGGCAACAAGCACACCTGGGCCATGACCATCATCTACACCATGACCTTCGGTTCGTTCATTGGCTACTCGGCGGCCTTTGCCCTGTCGATCAAGGTCATTTTCGGCTTCTCCCATGTGATGGTCGATGGAATCATGACCCACAACACCGCCAACCCCAACGGCCCCAGCGCCCTGATGTACGCCTGGATGGGGCCGTTCATCGGCGCCCTGATCCGTCCCGTCGGAGGCAAGATCGCCGACAAAATGGGCGGCGCCATCGTCACCCAGTGGGTCTCCATCGTCATGATCGCCTCGGCTCTGGGCTGCGCCTACTTCATGAAGGCCGCCTATGGCTCGGCCACCCCCGAAGAGCATTTCGTCGCCTTCCTGGTCCTCTTCATAGTGCTCTTTGCCGCCACCGGCGTAGGCAACGGCTCGACCTTCCGCTCTATCGCCCACATCTTCGACAAGGAGCAGGCCGGTCCGGTGCTCGGCTGGACCTCGGCGGTGGCCGCCTACGGCGCTTTCATCATTCCCCAGGTATTTGGTGAACAGATCAAGGCAACCACTCCGGAAAACGCCCTTTACGGCTTCTCGGTTTTCTACTTTGTCTGTCTTGTTCTCAATTGGTGGTTCTACACCCGAAAGAACGCCTATATCCAAAATCCGTAAGCTTTGCTTAACGAGTTGCGTTTTCCCCAAATCCTTATCCTGTCCCCGTGGCAACTGAGACAGGATAAGGCTCGGGGGGGTAAAAGAGAACCCTTGGATATCAGAATCAAACGAGTCTACGAACCACCTTCAAACGAGGATGGGCGACGCATCCTCGTTGACCGCCTGTGGCCACGTGGCCTGTCAAAGTCTGCTGTAAAGATCGATGGCTGGCTCAAGGAGATCGCACCCTCAACGGAGCTTCGTAAGTGGTACGGCCACGATCGCGCAAAATGGCCCGAGTTCCAACGGAGATACTTTACAGAATTGGATGCCTACAGGGATGCCATAAACCAACTGCTTGAACTCGCAAAGGAAGGCACGGTCACTCTGGTTTACAGCTCAAAGGAACAGTGTCTAAATAATGCCTTTGCCCTGAAGGAGTATTTGGAATCATGGCACTGTGCGGGAAATCATCAATAGTAAAAAGGGAGATGGAATCCTTGGGCTTTCCCCTGGGCCTGCATCCCAAAGAAAGGACCTTTAGCCCCATGAATGAAATTAATCATGTCGAGATCTTTAAACAGCTTATAGAACAGGCTCCGGATGCGGTACTTTTCGCCGACAGCCAAGGAGTTGTCCGTCTCTGGAACCAGGGGGCAGAGCGGATTTTCGGCTACCCAGCCGAAGAGGCCCTCGGACAATCCCTCGACCTGATCATTCCCGAACGATTGCGGGAACGCCACTGGGAGGGGTATCGAAAGGTCATGGCCTCCGGCGAAACCCACTACGGAACCGATCTACTTTCGGTGCCTGCGCTACGCAACGACGGCAGCCAAATCTCCAGCGAATTTTCCATCGTCATGGTGCGGGATGATGAAGGAAAGGTCCTGGGGGTGGCTGCCATCATGCGCGATGTCACTGCCGGCAGGCAGCGGGAGAAGAAACTGAAGGAGCGCCTGGCGGCCCTTGAGGCAAAATAACATCACAAAACCGATGCCCTGGGCGGATAAGGGCTTTTCTTCCGTCCTTCACCTGCTGGGCGGCGCAATATGGCGGTCATGCCACCCTTTTGAGTTCCCGGGGTGGCCTGACCGCTTTTCTATTGCCTGGACAACCTATGATCCCTCCCAACTGTCTGTACCTCACTGTCAATGGTGGTTCCTGTCTGGGATGCCTTTCGCCTGATCACTCATGACATCTGGAAAAATGTTGCCCGCCTGAATCAGGTGTGAGAAAGTTCAGAGGTTGAAAAAACTTTCTCCCCACAGCGTGCGCAGAGCCCCGCTGGGGTGCCGGAACTACCAAGGAGGCTAGGGATATGGCCAAAAAGATATTTATTGCCGCAACAGGGCAGAACTCGGGTAAGACCACCACCAGCTTATCGCTGATGCACATGGCCAAAAAACAGTACGGCAGGGTTGGGTTCATCAAGCCCCTGGGGCCCAAGCCGGCGAGCTTCGGCGGATTGAGTGTCGACAAGGATGCCGCCTTGATGGCCGGAGTTTTTGGCCTCGAGGGCGACATCGAGTACATGTCCCCGGTGGTCCTTCATCCCGGCTCGACCCGCAAGATTCTCGATGGTGAGATTTCTGCTGAGGAGCTTCTTGAGAAAATTCGCCTGGCCGGCACCGAACTGGAGAAGCGTTGTGATTTTCTCGTCATCGAGGGTTCCGGTCACAGCGGGGTCGGGTCGGTTATCGGAATGAACAACGCCCGAATTGCCAATGTGCTTGGCGCCCCGGTCATGCTCATGTCCGGGGGCGGAATCGGCAATGCTATCGATGCCGTGAGCATGAACCTCGCCCTGTTTCGTCAGGAAGGGGTGCAGGTCAAGCTGGTTCTGGTCAACAAGCTGATCCCCGAGAAACGTGAAGACTCCCTCCACTATATGAGAAAAGCCTTCAAGGGGGTGGATTTTCCCGTTCTGGGAGGGTTCAACTTTTCGCCGATCCTCGCTAATCCGACCCTCAGCCGCATTACCAAGATCCTCGATCGGCCGCTGCGTGGCGACCAGAAGGCCGCCTCGCGAATTGTGCATCACGTACAACTTGGCGCCGCCTCTGCCCAGCGGGTGGCCGACCTGCTTGAAGAATCGAGCCTGCTGCTGGTCAACAGCACCCGCGACGAGCTTATGGTGATGCTGGCCTCGCTCTACCACATGCCCGCTTATAAAAAGAAGATAGCCGGTCTGGTCATCGCGGGGCTGTCACCCATCTCCCAGATTACCCAGACCATCCTCGATGACAGCAAGGTTCCTTACATTCGCACTGAAGTTACCAATGCTGAGGCTTTTTCAACCATCAATTCCGACGTTTCGAAGATCACCGCAGAAGACCAGGAAAAAATCGAGCTGATCCGCTCTTTGGCTGAGAGCGAGCTCGATTTCAAAGCCATTGATGAGCTAATCTCCTGAGAATCGAGGATTCAAGGTCCAGAATTACAGCATCTTTAAATCCTCTTGCTGTAAACGGGATTTTAATCTTCCCCCCTTTGGGGCTCTGAGGTTATACTTTCGCCCACTGAAGTTTGCACCACTACAAAACTGCCCCATCATCAAGGAGAATTCATGCTGTCCCAAGAAGAAAAACAAGGGCTGGAAAAACTGCTGCAGCAGGCCGTTAATCCCGAACAGGCCTTCAATATGCCTGCTCTCGAGGGCTTTCTATACGGAGTCGTGATCACCCCCACCGTCTTTGATCCCAACGAATGGCTGCCCGAAGTCTTCGGTGAAGACCTCGTGAAATTCGAAGACGAGAACCAGGAAAAAGAGCTTGTCGGCTGGATGAGCCAGGCCTACAGCAGGCTCTACGAGCTGCGCATCAAGGGGGAACTGACCTTTCCCTTTGACGTTGAAAACCTTTCCGAGGAGCAGTTTCTCGATCTGGATGACTGGGTATTCGGGTTTCACCAGGCGCTGCTGATACGCCCCCAGATCTGGCAGATTGAAGAGCATATCCCCGAAGAGCCTTCCGAGGATGAGGTCGAGCGCCTTGCCAGCTATGGCGTCGTGCTTGGGCTCTCGTACCCTGAGGATGCTCCGGAGCTTTTCATGGACGATGAGGGGCGAATGGCCGAAACCCCCGAAGAAGAAGAAGAGTTGTTTGCCCATCTGTACACCTCTTTACCCGTTGCCGTTGCAACACTGCAGGCTTACGGCGCTGAGGTCGAGAGGCAGGCGACCTCTCTGGATGCCGGCAAGAAAGCTCACACCGGGACGTGTGGCTGCTCCGGCGAAGAGAAGGGCCCGAACTGCTGCGGCCAGGAAGGCTCGGTTCACTAACCTGGTTTCCATCCGGAAACGGCGGATATATTTTTTTTATGCAACAGACGCCCTCTACCTGCCCGGTAGAGGGCGTTTGTTTTTTCATGGTCAAGGGCTTCCCCAGGGGGGGGCCTTTTCATCCCTCACACAATACCATGGAGATGAATTGATGGTTCTGCTTTCGACAGTCGAAAGGCAGCAACCGACCTAAGGCAGGCAGCCAGCTTCCGCGATATACTGAAGGAGATGTCAGTCCGCATTTGGAGGGTAGTCTCCATGGTTCAATTTGCCGAATCCGGCACCTCGCGGGTCCATCTCTGGCTGAAACGACTGGTCCAGGTGGAACCGGAAGAAATCCGGGCGCTGCTCTGGTCGTTCAGTTATTTTTTCGCACTGCTGTGCTCCTACTATATCGTGCGTCCGATGCGCGACGAAATGGGGATCGCAGGGGGTGTCGAGCATCTGCAGTGGCTGTTCACCGGGACCTTTCTGGCGATGCTGGCCTCGGTTCCTCTGTTCGGCTGGGTAACTTCGCGCTACCCCCGTAAAAAATTTCTCCCCCTCGTCTATCTCTTCTTCATTGCCAGCCTGCTGCTTTTTTTCGGGCTGTTCCGCTCCGGAGTGACCCATGCCTGGGTGGCGCGAGCCTTTTTTATCTGGACCAGTGTTTTCAATCTGTTCATCGTCTCGGTGTTCTGGAGTTTCATGGTCGACCTTTTCAGCGATGCCCAGGCCAAGCGCCTGTTCGGCTTTATCGCGGCCGGCGGCACCGCCGGAGCGCTGGCAGGCCCCGTCCTGACCGCCACCCTGGCCATCCCCCTGGGGCCGACCAACCTGCTGCTGATCTCAGCCGCCGGCCTGGGGTGGGCTATGCTCTGCATTCATCGGCTGATTGCCTGGCGCGAAAGCATGGATCCTGAACCGGCCGCTGCCACTGGAGTTTCGGGAAACACCCCCTTCGTCGGCAATGAACGCGGTTTGGGCGGCGGGGCCCTGGCGGGCCTCAGGCTCATTGTCGGCTCGCCCTACCTGTTGGGGATCTGCTTGCTGATCCTGCTCTACACGACCCTTTCGACTTTCCTTTATTTTCAGCAGGCCCAGATCATCCGTGACAGTTTCAGTGACCCGGCGAAGCGCACTATCGTCTTCGCGGTCATGGATTTTGCCGCCAACGCCCTGACCATTGCCGGGCAGGTTTTTCTTACCAGCCGTATCGTCAAGGCCTTCGGTCTGGGGTGGACACTGGCGCTGATCCCCCTGTTGCTGGGGGCCGGTTTCCTGTTGCTCGGCCTCGTACCGCTGCTGGGGGTGCTGATCGCAGTGCAGATCGGGCGTCGGGCCGGCAATTACGCCATCATGAAGCCCGCGCGGGAAATGCTCTTCGTCGTTCTCGGTCAGGAAGAAAAGTACAAAGCGAAAAACGTGATCGACACGGTCATTTACCGCAGTGGAGATGTAATCAGCGCCTGGGCCTATACGGGTCTGCAGGCCCTTGGCCTGGGGCTTTCAGCCATCGCCTTCATCGCAGTGCCGGTGGCCGGTGTGTGGGCGTGGATCTGCTACCGGCTTGGCAGAATGCAAGAAGCACGTGCAAAATCTCAGGAGGTATCGCCATGAATGCAAACGAACCCAAAATGTCCCGAAGAACCTTTGTCGGCTCCCTGGCCGCTGCGCTTGCGGCCGTATGGCTTGCTCCTTCGGGGCTGCGAGCCGCGGACAAGGCCGCGATCCGCAGGGCAATCCCGGCCACCGGCGAGACCCTGCCGGTCATCGGCCTGGGCACGTCGCGAACCTTTGACATCGGCAGCGACGAGGCTGCCCTGTCCGGCCTCGCCGAGGTCCTGCAGGCCTTCTTTGAAAACGGCGGCGAGCTGATCGATTCCTCGCCCATGTATGGTGCGGCGGAGCGGGTCATCGGCGAGCTGTTGAACCGCGTTGGGCACCGGGACCAGCTTTTTGCCGCAACCAAGGTCTGGACCGATGGGGAGCAGGCAGGCATCCGGCAAATGGAGGA
>CALZIZ010000007.1 GCA_945787465.1 uncultured Desulfuromonadales bacterium | reverse complement strand
GATCTCACTGTGTTCAAGCAGCTGTCGATAAGCTGCGGCAGCGTCGATCTGGCTGCGGTGCCCGCTGATCTCATGGATCCGCGCATCGAAGGGTTTGCGACTCGCAAGAGCCGCTTCGACGCTGAGACTGCCGGCGACCACCGCTGCGGCAAAGAGGTTTTCGGCGCCGAAGAGTCCCTCGAGGCCAAATGCGGTGCTGGCCTGGGTCCCGTTGAGCAGAGCCAGCCCCTCCTTGGGCCCCAGGGTGACCGGCTCGAGGCCAGCAATTTCCAGCCCCTTTCGACCCGGCATACGCTCACCGCGATAGAAGATTTCCCCTTCCCCCAGCAGGACCGTACTCATGTGGGCCAGGGGCGCCAGGTCACCTGAGGCGCCCACGGAGCCTTTTTGCGGGATGCAGGGATAGACCTCGGCATTGAGCAGACGTATCAGGGCCTCTATCACCTCAAGGCGAATCCCCGAGTACCCCCGGGCCAGGCTGTTGATCTTCAGTACCATGAGCAACCGGACCGTCGACTCCGCCATCATCTCGCCGGTACCTGCCGCATGGGACAGAACGATGGAGCGCTGCAGGTGCTCAAGCTCGTCAGCGGGAATCCGCGTGTTGGCCAGCAAGCCGAAGCCGGTATTAACCCCATAGATCACCCGCCCCTGGGCCATCACCTGCTTGACGGTCATAGTCGCCTGGTGGATCCTTTCAATACAGCCCGGGGCCAGGAATAACTCCACAGGGTCAGCCTGGATGCCACGAAGATGGGCAAGGGTGAGTTTTCCGGGTTCAAGAAGCAGTTTCGGCATCGGCTACGCCTCGCGGATCATTCGCTATTGGCCCATGTAGGGGCACGGCATGCCGTGCCCGGTTTCGTCATGCACCACAATTGGACCCGGGCACGGCATGCCGTGCCCGGTTTCATCATGCACCACAACCGAACAAGGGCACGGCATGCCGTGCCCCTACCCGATCATCGGCAGATCGAGGCCGTTTTCTTCGGCGCACCGGATGGCAAGGTCATAGCCGGCATCGGCATGGCGCAGCACACCGCTTGCAGGGTCATTCCACAGCACCCGCTGCAGCCGCCGGGCCGCAGCCTCGGTGCCGTCGGCAACGATCACCAGCCCCGCATGCTGGCTGAAACCCATGCCGACGCCGCCGCCGTGGTGCAGGCTCACCCAGGTTGCGCCTCCGGCGGTGCTCAGCAAGGCATTGAGCAGCGGCCAGTCAGAGACCGCGTCGGAGCCGTCGCGCATCCCCTCGGTCTCCCGGTTGGGGCTGGCCACCGAACCGGCATCCAGATGGTCGCGGCCGATAACCACCGGGGCCTGCAATTCGCCGCTGGCAACCATGTCGTTAAATGCCAGCCCGACCCTGGCGCGGTCCTTTAGTCCCAGCCAGCAGATGCGCGCCGGAAGCCCCTGGAATCGGATGCGCTGCCGGGCCAGATCGAGCCAGTTGTGGAGTTGGGGATGATCGGGGATCAGTTGCTTGACCCTGGCGTCGGTGCGATAGATATCCTCCGGGTCGCCCGAGAGAGCCACCCAGCGAAAGGGACCGATCCCCTCGCAGAAAAGCGGCCTGATGTAAGCGGGCACAAAACCGGGGAAGTCAAAGGCTTTTTGAATCCCCTCGTCGAAAGCCACCTGGCGGATGTTGTTGCCATAGTCCAGGGTTGCGGCGCCGCGCTTGTGCAGATCGAGCATCGCTTGCACATGAAGGGCGATGGAAGCCCGGGCTGCCTTCACAACCGCCTGAGGATCTTCCCGGCGCAACCGCGCCGCCTTATCGAGGCTCCACCCTTTGGGCAGGTAACCGTTGAGCGGGTCGTGGGCACTGGTCTGGTCGGTGCAGACATCCGGGGTGATCCCGCGCTCGACGATCTGCGGCAGGATCTCAGCGCAGTTGCCGAGAAGTCCGACAGAAATCGCCTCTTTTGCACGGCAGGCCCTTTCGATCATCTCCAAGGCCTCATCCAGCACTTTAACCTTGTGCTGCAAATAGCCTGTTTTTAATCGCTTTTCGATGTGCGACTCGTCGCACTCGACGGCCAGCATTGAAAATCCGTTCATGGTTGCCGCAAGGGGCTGGGCGCCGCCCATGCCACCCAGTCCACCGGTAAGAATCCAATGCCCCCGGGCATCGCCGGAAAAGTGCTTTTTCGCTACGGCGCCAAAAGTTTCATAGGTCCCCTGAACAATCCCCTGCGAGCCGATATAGATCCAGGAACCGGCGGTCATCTGCCCGTACATCATCAGCCCCTTGCGGTCGAGTTCATTGAAATGCTCCCAATTCGCCCAGTGAGGCACCAGGTTGGAATTGGCGATCAGCACCCGGGGGGCATCGGGATGGGTCTTGAAAACCCCGACCGGCTTTCCGGACTGAACCAGCAAGGTTTCATCCTCTTCCAGCCGCCGCAGCACCTCGACCAGCTTGTCGTAACAGGCCCAGTTGCGGGCGGCCCGGCCGATGCCGCCGTACACCACCAGGTCTTCGGGGCGCTCTGCGACCTCAGGATCGAGGTTATTCATCAGCATGCGCAGCGCCGCTTCGGTCAGCCAGCTTCTGGCGGTAATCTCCGGCCCCCGAGGGGCCCTGATCAGACGCTTACTATCCATGGTTATCTCACAAGCAGGTGTGCCAGGCGTGCAGCGACCCTGGCGGTGCGCTCAGAAATGTCCAGTTCGGGGTTGTACTCTGCGATATCGGCAAGCTTCAGCCTCTCCCCGGCCCGGCTACGTATAAAGCCTATCAGGTGCTCCACCACCTCCAGAGTGAGCCCTCGAGGGGCCGGGGCACTCACCCCCGGGGCCACGGCCTCGGGTAGAACATCGAGGTCAATGCTCAGGTAAATGGCGTCACACTGGGCAAGAAACCCTTCCAGCTCCGCCTCTGCCGACTCCATGTTCCAGCCAGTCAGCTCCTCATCCTTGATAAATCCGACATCCAGGCTGCGGGCTCTCTCAAATAAGGCTGCGGTATTGGCGACCTCGCTTATCCCGAGGCAAAAATAACGAAATGCCCTACCCTGTTCGCCGCACCTATGGGCAATCTGCGCAAAGGGTGTTCCAGAACTGGCAAGGGGAGTCTGCCGCAAATCAAAGTGGGCATCGAAATTGAGAATCCCCAGAGTCGGTTGCTCCCCGGCCTGGTCGAGGTACTGAGTCAGCCCGAGAAAACTTCCGTAGGCGATCTCGTGCCCGCCGCCCAGCACCAGGGGAAAATGGCCCTGCTCGAGCAATTTTTCAACGATCATGGCCTGTTCAAGAGCCAGGGCCTCCAGGTCATCCCGTTCACAGAGCAGATTCCCCCCGTCGTAGAGTGGCCGCTCGAGGTGAAAGGCCTGGTTAGCCATGGCTTTGCGGATGGCATCGGGCCCATGTCGCGCCCCGGGACGACCAAGATTGCGCCGCACCCCCTCATCGCAGCAGATGCCGAGCACAACCACCCCCGGTGGCTGGTATCCCTGGGCCAAGGGGAAAATACATTGATGCCAGCGCAGCGCTCGACCACTTGGATCTTTATCGATACGTCCTTGCCAGAGAGCCAGGTCAGGGGCTTGATACATGGCGGATCTCTCCTCGATAGATGCGCTGCGCCAGTCTCAGCCCCCCAAGCTGGTAAGCCAGTTGGGCCGGGTGCTCGATCTCCCAGAGCAGCATGTCGGCATCCATGCCGACCGTCAGGGTGCCCAGTCTTTCATTGAGTCCAAGCCCCCGGGCGGCATTGCGGGTGGTGGCGGCCAGGGCCTCTTCCGGGGTCAGGCCGAAGAGGGTACACCCCATGTTCATCATCAGCTGCAACGAAGCAAGGGGGCTGGTCCCCGGGTTCAGATCGGTGGCCAGCGCCATGGGAACGCCGTGGCGGCGCAACAGGTCAACGGGCGGCTTGCGGGTCTCCCTGAGAAAATAGAAAGCGCCTGGAAGCAGGATGGCGACAGTGCCTGCAGCCTGCAGGGCGAGCACGCCAGGCTCGTCCAGATATTCCAGGTGATCAGCCGACCAGGCCCCGTAACGCGCTGCCAGAGCCGCGGCCCCGCCAGCCGAGAGTTGCTCTGCGTGAACCTTGATCCCCAGATTCCAGTCCAGCGCGACCTGAAAGATACGCTCGGTTTGTTCAATGCTAAAGGCGATGTCCTCGCAAAAAACATCCACGGCTTCTGCAAGCTGTTGCTGGGCCACCTGGGGGATCAGGTCCTCACAGATAAGGTCCACGTAGGCATCCGGATGCTCCTTGAACTCCGGAGGAACAACGTGGGCAGCCAGCAGGGTAGTGCGGATGTTGACGGGGTACTGCAGCGCCAGGCCTCTGGCAGCGCGCAGCATCTTGAGTTCATCTGCAACGCTGAGCCCGTATCCAGACTTGATTTCAACGGTGGTCACCCCCTCGTTCATCAGGGTCTCAAGACGCGGGCGAGCCTGGTCCATAAGCACTTCTTCGCTTAAAGCCCGTGTTGACCGAACCGTGGAAAGAATGCCACCGCCGGCCCGGGCGATCTCCTCGTACCCGACCCCCTGCTGGCGTTGTTCAAATTCGTTGGCGCGGTGTCCGCCGTAGATAAGGTGGGTATGGCAGTCGATCAATCCAGGGGTCAACCAGCGGCCGCGCCCTTCGATCAGTTCCCCTGTTAAGGCGCTCGGATCGACTTGGCTCATCGCAGCGATGAAACTGATTTTGCCTTGCGCGACCCCTATGGCGTGGTTTTTCAACGGGCCATAGGCCCCTTCGTTTTGAGGGTCCATGGTCACCAGATGAACGTCTAACCAGCTGCGGTCGCATTTTGGAATTTCAGTTTTCATAACTTTTTTGTGTTTATTCTCACACATTATACAACAAGACCAACCGATGGGCATTTGCCTGGGCGGAAGTTCCCCCGACCACTTAAAAACCCATTTTCATAGTATTCCCATGACCTGAGAAATGGCGAACCTCGCCGAAAAGGCTATAATTGATGCAGGAAGAATAAAAAGAAGGGTTCAGCACGACCGCCCATAAAGGGCGGAGAGAGGGGCAGGATCATGAAACGAAGAGACTTTGAAGGTATGTGCGGATCAGCTGCGGAAGGTCACGTGAAGTGGGTCGAGAACAAGAATAATAATCTCGATGGCCTGGTTTGTTCCTGCAGCGAAAAGGGGATTGAGGTCGAAATCCAGGGCTCGAAAAAACACGAAACCTGGAGCCCGGAAGAGTGCGAAGAGAGGACCTACGGATACAAGCCCCCTTACGGATAATTTTCCACCTCCTTCGCAGAGTGACGGCTTCTTCTCAGTAGTGTGATTTTATTAAAGCTGGTCGAGGGGCGGCCAGTAGCCGCCCTTCATTTTCACACCGCAAGAGATCGAACCCGCCAGCGGGCTGTCCTGTTAATCGATGACCGTGACCCTCGTAATCACTACAGGTTCCACGGGCACGTCATCATAGCCGGCAACACTATGCGTCGGGCGCTGCTCAATGGTGTAAACAACATCCATCCCGTCAACCACCTCGCCAAAAACCGCGTAACCGAAATCGGCCTGGCTTGTTCCGGTGTTATTGAGGAATTTATTGTCCTCAGTATTGATGAAGAACTGGGCCCTGGCGCTGTCGACTTCTTCGGTGCGTGCCATGGCGATGGTCCCGGTTTTATGCTTCAACTTATTGCGGGCCTCATTAACTATAGGCTCACCGGTTGGTTTTTCCTGCATATCCGAGGTCAGGCCGCCACCCTGGGCCATAAACCCTTTGACGACCCGGTGAAATATCGTCCCATCATAATGGCCGGCGCGGGCATAGGATATAAAATTTTCGACAGACACCGGAGCTTTTTCGATATCAAGTTCAAGGATGATTTCACCCAGGGATGTTTCCATCTCGACAAGGGGATTTGATGCGCTCATTAATTGGACCTTTTGCTGTAGTTGGTGTTTGAAAGGGGTTGTAATGGAAACTTAATTGAGCCTTCTCCCGTTCGGCCTGAGCCTGTCGAAGGCCTCTCCCCGACCTGACTGCTGACTTATGCTTCGACAAGCTCAGCATGAACGGTCGGAATTATGAATATTTTCAAAGTGTTCGCGCTTTAGCCGAGACCTTGCAACATAGGCGTAATCGTCCGGCTCGATCCTAATAGTCCCCAACCGAGATGCCCGCCTCCTGCTGAAAAGCATTCAGGGGAACCTGCATGGCCAGCATACCGATGGAGGTGACCGCCAGCAGCGCCAGAAAGGCCACCCCCATGGCAATCCGTTTCAGGAGCGAGACATTATAGTAGCGTGCCTTGGCGGTTTTGGATTTTTTTGACGATGAATATATCTGCAAACTGCCCATGATGATGATCAGGGCGATCACTGGCGACCAGGTGAAATAGAACAGGCCGATGGCCCCGGCCAGGCCGAGGATCCACAGCTTGGGGCTGAGCACACCGATGATCCTTCCCCCGTCAAGGGGCGACATCGGCAGCAGGTTGAACAGGTTGAGCAAAAAACCTGATGAAGCAAGGGCGTACCAGAAAGGATTACCGGTGGCCATGCCGGCGCCGGCACAACCGATCGCCCCCAGGGTACCGAGCAGGGGCCCGCCATAGGCCGTCACCGCTTCAGCAAAGGCGTTATCAGGCAGTTCCTTCATGCCGATATAGGCCCCAAGAAAGGGGATAAACATCGGTGCCGAGGCTTTGACCCCCATCATCCTCAGCGCAATCACATGGCCCATCTCGTGAACAAAGATCAGCGCCACAAACCCCGCCGCAAAGGACCAACCCCAGAACATGGCGTAGGCCCAGATGCTGATCAGCATGGTGATAAAGGTTTTGAACTTGCCCACCTGGAGAATCAGCCCGAGATATTTCAGCTTGCTGAGCAGAAATATGAGCAGAAGGCCGATCGGGCCCAATTTGCCCAGCAAGCCCTTGCCCGCAGGCCGTCTACCCTGTTTTTCAAAGTGCTCCGCCTGTTCAAAACGGTAATCCCCATCGCCCTCGATAGTGCGACCGTCGAGGTGCAGGGGTAAATCTTCAAGAGCGTCTGTTTCGCTGGGCTGTTGATTTTCTCGCATTGAAATTCCTGATAGTCGGGATTTTGGAGATAACGAACGTTACAGCCTTCCCTCATTTTATGATGCACTCGCAAAAAGTCATGAGATGGCTAAGCAAAAATTTCGATCTACAAGGCGTAGTGGGTTTTCAGGGGTGAAGGCATACATATGGTATGTCGAAGTCCTGAAAAAGCGCTGCAACGCAGTAGATCGGACTTTTTGCGACGCCATCATTTTATGACTATTTCATGTCCCTCGAATTCAACGACCTGACCTGTGCAAATTTTGCACCGTTTGCGCAGTCCCGCCTCGCCGTCGACCTTGAAATACCCAGTTGCGATCAAGTTTTTGCCAGCCCCCCCGCGGGGGCACAGCCCGGATATTTTCAGCAAACCATTAAGATGTTTTCCTAATCGATATTCAATGTCAACTCAGCTAGTTTTCATCCGGAAACGGCCCTTTTCTGCAATCTCTGCGTCAATCTGCGATCTTGTTTGTGCGACGTACAATGTACGTCTCCGCGCAAGCTCTTGATTTCCTTGATCTTGCGAAAAATTGCTCGTTTCCCATATGAAAACTGGGCTAGTTCCATCCATAGTTTCCGTATATGGAAACTAAGCTATAAACCCTAAATATTCTAGGTTTTTAGTTTATACCTTAGCCAGGAATCAGTTGACAAGTGTCAATCCGGTAGGTGGGGACGGAGAGCACCGACAGAACGGTTCTGTAAACCGGCAGATGATGCACCGCCTGGCATAATGATTTGAGAACTGCCCCTCATCCGGACAGGGGGAGTTCTGTATAGCAACCTCTGTAAAACTTCCCCTTCCCCTCCCTTGAAAGCTCCCCGGTAATTCCACAAATGCTGGGTTTCTAAGACAAACCGATTTTTTACCCATAGCCACCCTCGAAAACCAATAAGACGATTAATGGAACAGTTTGCCTCCCCCAGAAACACCGGCAGACACCACGGTCCAATCATTACCCGAAAGCCCCAGGTTCCACAGACAGCAGGGGCTCTCTTTCTAGAGTGATCATGCGGATGCTCTGCGCTCAGATTTACTTATTGGCCCAATTGGGGCCCAAAAATATCGGCAAAAAACACCCTCAGAGGTTAAAATTCACCCATTTTTCTCTTGCTTTACAGATGGTAGCCCCCCAATGCCCCAGACCAAAAGCCTTCCAGCCCCAAACCTGTTCTCAGCGCAAGGGTGCAAGGACGCAGAGGAATAGGAACCTTTGTCAAAAACCATTCAGAGCTACCAGGTTCTTCTGGAACTGCCCCTGGTCTTCCCTACGGCTCTGCGGCTCTGCCTTACAAACGAAAGAGCCCCTCATCAATTTCAGCTGATGATCATAGTCCTGCTGACGCGTCATCGCCCCCAACAGAACTATCCCCAGCAGATGGTATAATGGCCGAACGAAACGGTGGTATCGGAGGTTATGGCAGCTGACCCAGGAGAGATGAGTAATGGCCGGAAGGATGGTGGGGATTCTATTGGCGGGCCTGCTGCTTTGGGCCTGCCAGAACCGGCGAATGCCACAAAAGGACCACGAGGAGGCCTGACCGTGACGATGAAAATTACCAGCACGGCGTTTGACGATGAGGGGATAATTCCCCAACACTATAACCTGCGATGGTGAGGACGTCTCCCCTCCACTGGCCTGGAGTGGCCAGCCGCAGGGGACCAGAAGCCTGGCATTGATCTGCGATGATCCTGACGCCCCGATGGGGACCTGGGTGCACTGGGTCATGTACAACATCCCCGCAGGCAGCGACGGGCTTGCCGAGGGTGTGGCTCCGGAAGGGACCCTGGTGGACGGTTCCACCCAGGGACGCAACGACTTTCGTCGTACCGGCTACGGTGGTCCCTGCCCGCCGGGCGGCACCCACCGCTATTATTTCAAACTCTATGCCCTGGATGCAGACCTCGAGCTCGAAGAGGGCCTGACCAAACCCCAGCTTCTTGATGCGATGAAAGGGCATGTTCTGGCCGAAGCCCAACTGATGGGAAGGTATGCGCCTTGAGTTGTCGTGGCCGTTTTGGCGCGACGAAATCTCAGAGTGTCGAAGTGTTCGCCAGCTCGATGTTTTGAACAACGGGGGCAATTTCCTGCAGGGGCCCCCTCTGCAGATGCATTCTGGACCGACCGGGAGGAAGAAAATGGCAAAAATCGCCGTTCTGATTGCCGATCAGTTTGAGGATTCGGAGTACGCACGGCCGATCGAGGCTTTTCGGCAAAAAGGGTACGAGATTGTCCATCTCGGCCTGCAGGCGGGAAAAAACGTAAGGGGCAAGAAGGGAAAGGCCGAAGCCCCCATCGACAGGGCAGTTGCCGAGGTTTCCGCGAGGGATTTTGACGCCCTGCTGATCCCTGGCGGGCATTCGCCCTCCCGTCTGCGACAAAATGCCGATGCAGTGCGGTTGGTACGGGATTTTGTCGAATGCGGCAGGCCGGTGTTCGCCATCTGCCATGGACCTCAACTTCTGGTGGCCGCCGGCGTTCTGAAAGGGCGCAGGATCACAGGCTACAGGTCGATTGTCCAGGAGATCGAACGGGCCGGGGCTCAGTTTATCGACGAGGAGGTCGTCGAGGACGATAACCTGGTCAGCAGCCGAAACCCGGGAGATCTTCCTGCCTTCATCCGCGCCTGCCTGGAAAAATTCAAATAAATCAAGGATGTGAAGTCCACCTTCATCAACCCCGCTGCCGAACCCTTTAATCGCCGGATCCCTGGGAGAAAAACCAAGGATCAACACCTTCTGGACACGGATCAAACCCTATTTTTCCGAATCAGGCCTTAAAAGGAACCTTCGGGACATCTGTTGCCCGCCCGCTATTGGGGCTGTTCTGCCGGATAAACATATTTTTCCTGAGCCACGTTTTCGGGCCAGACAAGCTCTAATTTCCCATTTATCCATTGCCCTAGATAGGTGTTTAGTTTGTTTTGGTTGGTCTTGTTGTCGTAAGAAATGAATTTCACAGGGCCGAAAGGGGTCATCATGTCGGTTTCCAGCAGCGCCTGCCTCAGATGTTCGGCTCCGAACGATTTCGTACGTTTAAGAACGTCGGCGATGACGTAGGCGGCCGAATACGCCTCGGCCCCATGATAATCGGATTCCCGATCGTAATTTTCCTTGAATTTTGTGAAGTAATCCATGGCTCCGGGATGGGGTAATGTCTGGTGCCACAGGGTCACTGTCATCACGTTCTCGGATTCCTGTTTGGTCAGCTCGTAAAATTCCGGCAGGGTGAATCCTGCCCCGCCGCCCAAATACAATTTGGGCGCCCAGGCCAAAGCTCTCGCCTGATGCATGATGAGACTGGCATCGAGCAGGTATGAAACCATGTACACCACATCCGGTTTTTCGTGCTTCACCTTGAGAAGTATCTGCATGACCCGCCAGAGCTTGAAATCGGCCTGATTATAACTTTCCTTCAGGACCAGCTTGATCCCTAACTTGTTACAGGCTTCCTCGAAGAACCTGGCCTGCGACCGACCAAAGGCTGAATTTTCATAGATAATGGCAACGGTTTCAGGTTTGACCACTTGGGCTAGAAAGTCTGCTGCAATGGCGGAATACTCGCTGGATGGCGGATTTAAACGAAAGACATACTCCCAGCCCTGCATGGTAATGCCATCGGCCGAGCCCGTATTGATAAGAAAGGGAATGCGCAGCTGTTGAGCCACTTCAGCGACTTTGGCCGTTACCGAACTGCTGTACCCTCCTCCCAGCATCAAAACCTTGTCCTTTTCGATAAGTTTTCTGGCCACAGAAGCGCCGACCTCCGGGGAACTTCGATCATCTTCAATGATCAATTCCAGTTTCTTTCCATTGATACCGCCGGCCGCATTGATCTCGTTCAAGGCCAGGTTAAAGGCCTTCTTCTCAACCTCGCCAAAGAAGGATTGCGAACCTGTTAAAGGCAGGATAATACCCACTTTGAGACTTTCCTGCGCCAATGCCGGGCTCAAAGCGAAGATAGAAACGGAGAGAAAGAAGCTGACCATAGAAAGGAGTATTGGGGGGGCGCACCGCATAGGTTTTATCTCCCTTAATCCCGACCTGAGGTTGTTTCGCGTATTGAGCGCATGGTTTTGGCGCAATTGGTCTCAGGACCTTTATTGCGAGTCTAACAACAGGCAGGTTCGTGTCAACGAGTGAGGCGGCAGACCCGACTGCGATGAGGGAGGGCCTGAACCGCCCATTCAGAGGCAACCTCCCTAAATTGGCAAACAAACACAAACATGTCTAATCCTTGCGGAAAAGATTTCCCATGATATTGATTAATAAGGGGTTTGTACCCGTTGCATCCCACTTTACTGAAGAAGGAGTCAAGCCATGGGTAAAACAGCTCGCTTCCTGTCCCTGTTCAGCGCTATCCTCGCAGCAGCAGCCCTGATCCTGATCCCCGATACCGGTTTGGCCGCCAAAACCCGCCTGGGTTTCTCCGGTGGACCCGAGGGAGGAACCTTCCAGTACTTCTCCAACGGCATGGCCGCCCGGCTTTCCAAAAAGCTTCCCAACGTGGAGGTCTCCAACATGGCCTCGGCCGGCTCGGTGGAGAACGTGCGCCGGATTAATTCCGGTGACGCAGACTTCGGTATTGCGTATTCGGGCGACACTTTCCTGGCACGCAACGGCAAACTGCCCAAGGACGAGCGCAAATATGAGAATGTCCATGCCATAGCCTATCTGTACGGCGCCCCTGCCCACTTGATCGTCCTGGAGGGGGGCGGCATCAGTTCGATCAGCGATCTGGCCGGCAAGCGGGTCGCTGTCGGCGGGGCCGGTTCGGGGGCCGCGGCGGCCGCCCAGCGTTACTTTGAAGCCCTTGGCCTGTGGGACAAGATGAAAACGGAGTTCCTCGGCTACAGCAAGGCCGCCTCGGCCCTGGGGGACCGCCTGATCGACGGCATGTGGGTCTTTGCCGGCTTCCCCAACTCCTCGGTCATCCAGGCGGCTGCCAGCAACAAGATCAAGATCCTCTCCACCTGGGAGGAAGGCGAAAAGGGAGGGGCTTTCGCACAGTACCCCTTCTACGCTCCGGTCACCATTCCCGCCGGCACCTACAGCGGCGTCGATTACGACGTTCAGACCTTCCAGGATTCGGCCCTCTGGGTGGCCGGCAAACATGTCAAACCCGCGATGGTCTATGACGCCACCCAGAACATCTTCACCCCCGAAGGGCTCGCTTACATGGTCAAGGTAAAGAGCACCGCCAAGGCGATGTCGGTTGAAGGCGCCCTTAAAGGCATCGTGACGCCGGTCCACGAAGGGGCGAAGAAACTCTGGGTGGAAAAGGGCCTGACTCTTAACCCGGAGCAGGCGGGCGAGTGATTTTTCGAGGAATCATCACCTGAATAAGCGGGGCCCTGTGCCCCGCTTCGCAGATAGACTGAAAAGACATTCCCTTAGCCCCCCTCTCCTACAAGGCAGGTGGCCATGGCCCAGGAACCGACCGAAGAATTGCAGGATCTCTCTCCCGAAGAGCAGAAGAAGCTGAAAAAGCTGATGGAGAAGGAGACCAGAACCTACCGTTCCCCCACCGGCATAATCAAAGGGCTGGTCGCCTTGACCGGGGGGGGGATGGTTCTTTTCTACCTCTACACCGCTGGCCTTGCCACCACGGCGACCCAATACCACCGCGGGGTTTACGTCTTCGCCACTTATGTGCTGGTCTTCCTCCTGTACCCCGCGGGCAAGACGCACATCCGAATCCCTCTTTCGTTCCTCCTCGGGGCGATCATCTCCTGCACCCTGGCGATCTTTATTTTCTACGACAGCACCGCGGCCTTTCACGATCGTCTGATTGAAGTCTCCGGGGCCTACGCAGAGGGGGGGATGATCGCCGTCTTCGGATCGGCAGCCGGCCTCTGGCCCTTGGCCGTCGGGACACTACTGATCGCTGCGGGCCTGATGGCGGCCGATAACGCCATGATAAAGCGCTGGGAACAGAATCCGACCCTCTCCGACATCCTTTTCGCGCTGGCCTCGGCGGCGGCGGTCTACTACTGGATCCACGAATTCGAAAACCTCAACTACCGGGCCGGCGCCGAAACGGAACTCGACGCCATGGTCAGCATTCTCGGCATCCTCCTCTCCCTGGAGGTCTGCCGCAGGGTGCTGGGGTGGTCGATGACTCTGATCGGGGTCGCCATGTTCTGTTATGGCTATCTCGGACCTTACTTCCCGGAACTCTTCGCGCACCGCGGCTTCGGCATCGAGCGACTCTGCACCTCCCTTTTCCTGACCACCAACGGAGTCTTCGGCGTCATGGCCAACGTGCTGGCCACCTACGTCATCCTGTTCATCTTCTTCGGCGCCTTTTTACACAAATCGGGAGCGGGCAAGTTCTTCATCGACCTGCCGCTGGCCACCGCCGGCAAGACCACCGGCGGCCCGGCCAAGGTGGCGGTCATCGCCTCGGCCCTGTTCGGCTCGGTTTCGGGGAGCGCCATCGCCAACACGGTCTCCACCGGAGCTTTCACCATCCCGCTGATGAAGAAGGCCGGCTTCAAGCCCCACGTGGCCGGGGCCATCGAGCCTTCGGCCTCCATCGGCGGCATGTTCCTCCCCCCCATTATGGGCGCGGGGGGCTTTCTGATGGCGGAGTTGACCGAAACTCCCTATTCCTACATCATGATGATCGCACTCTTCCCCGCCCTGTGCTACTTCTTCTCGGTCTTCTGCATGATCCATTTCGAGGCGAAAAAGCAGGGACTCAAGGGGGTCGCCGACGAGGAGGTCCCCCACTGGAAGGAGGTCCTGAAAAAGCAGTGGTACTTCTCGCTGCCTCTGATCATCATCACCATCCTGATGATCATGGGCCGCTCGCCGGGCTTTTCCGCCTTCTGGGCAACCATATCCTGCGTCGTCATCAGCTGGTTCCGAAAAGAGACCCGCATGGGGCCGAAAGAGATCTGGGAGGCGATTCTGACCGGGGCCAACAACACCCTGATCATCGGCGCCACCCTCGGGGTCATCGGCATCATCGTCGGCACCATCTCCCTGACCGGCATCGGCCTGAAGTTCTCCGACATCATCATCTCCCTGGCCGGCGGCAACCTGCTGGCGGCAATCCTGCTGGTGGCCATTGCCTCGCTGGTGCTCGGCATGGGGGTGCCGGTCACCGCAGCCTACCTGATCACTGCTGTTCTGGCCGTCCCCCCGCTGGTGGAGCTGGGGGTCCCGGTTCTGGCCGCCCACATGATCGTCTACTGGTTCAGCCAGGACTCCAACATCACCCCTCCGGTGTGCGTCGCCGCCTACGCCGGTGCGGCCATCGCCCAGGCCGACCCCTGGAAGACCGGATGGACCGCTTTCAAGTTCGCCAAGCTCCTCTACGTGATGCCGCTGCTGTTCGCCTTCACCCCGTCCATCCTCTTTCAGGGCAAGCCGATCCAGGTGACCGCCCCCGAACTGAAGAGCGACATGCCCTTTGCCACGGTGAGCAGCGTCCACGTCAAGGAAGGGGACAGCTTCAGGAAGGGGGACCTGCTGATCGAGCTGCAGGACGGTGTCGAATTCATCGAGCTGCGCGCCTCGAGGGACGGTCAGGTCGCGGTGGTCAAGGCTTTTGAGGGGGGGCTGGCCAACCCGGGGGATATCGTCATCGAAGGGGAAAGTCCGGCCAAACCGATGCAGGTCTTCTCGTCGATGTTCTCGGCGACCCTGGGCACCGTGGCCTTCTCGGCCCTGACCATGCTCTTCTGGATCCGCCGGACCAATGTCCTCGAATGGCTGATTCTGGCGGCAGCGACATTCCTGCTGTACTGGCCGACCTTCGTTACCGATGGTATCGGGGTGGTTCTGGCGCTGCTGGTTTTGTTCATGCAGAAGGCCAAGAACAAACGGGACCTTACCGCCGCAGTGGCTTAACTGGCTGTCAGAGGGGGATCGAGAAGGGAAAAGGGATATGACGGATATCAGGAAAATTCTCTACGCCACCGATTTCTCCGAGAGTTCGGTGTCCGCTCTGGACTACGCGCTCAGCCTGGCCAAGCTGGCCGGGGCCAAACTGCACATCATTCACGTCATCGGGGAACTGGTGGAGAAGCAGCGCACCCTGATCCCGCACGAGGCTTTCGATATTATGCAAAAGGAGGTCCACCGCAACGCCCTCAAGGAAATGGAGAAATTCTGCAAAACGATCACGAGCGATGTCGATTATACCACAGAGGAGGTGGTCGGCTTCCCCTTCGAAGAGATCATCCGCAAGGCCGAGGGGGTGAAGGCCGACCTGATCGTCATCGGAACCCACGGTCGGACCGGCATCAAGCACGTCGTGTTGGGGAGCACGGTGGAACGCGTCGTGCGGCGCTCCCAGATCCCGGTGCTGACGGTACGCAGCCGCTCCTGAACCGACCCCTGTAACAGAGACTAAACATAACTCCGGTAGTTGGGCACATAGATCCGGGAGCTGATAAATGCCGGCAGGTCTTCGGGCCTCGGTTTACCTGCCAGGCCCCTTGCGTAAGCCACCTCAGCTACGGCAATGGCAATGGCAATGGCTTCAGAGACCTCCCTGATCTTTGTCAGCGGCGGAAAGAGGTCCCCTTGCTCCAGGTCCGCCTCTGAAACCTCGTGCGCCAGCACCTTGGCAGCCCTGAAGAACATTTCATCGGGTACCTGCCTGGCCTCGCAGGCAATGATGCCCAGCCCTACACCGGGAAAAATATAGGCGTTGTTTCCCTGGCCCGGGACAAAGGTTTTCCCGCACACCGTAACCGGATCAAACGGGCTGCCGCTGGCAAAAAGGGCGCGTCCCTGCGTCCAGGCATAAGCCTCCTCGGCGGTGCACTCGGCCTTCGAGGTGGGGTTCGAGAGGGCAAAGACGATGGGCCTGTGGTTGATGTCGGCCATCGCCTCCAGAACATCCCGGCTGAACAGACCGGCCTTGCCGCAGACCCCGATAATGGCCGTGGGGCTCAAGGCACGAAGGGCAGAGAGAAAATCGGGCAGGTCTTCATGGTCATGGGCGTAGGGGCGTTGTTGTTCGGCCAGATCGGGGCGGCCTTTGACGATCAGTCCTCTGGAGTTGAAAAACCAGCACCGCTTCCGCGCTTCCTGCGGCGACAGACCCTCGTCGACCATCGCCGAAACGATCAGATTGCCGATGCCGATGCCCGCCTCCCCGGCGCCGAGGAACAGGATCCTTTGATCTTCCAGCCGGTTTTTGGTGATGCGCAGGGCCGAGTACAGGCCCGCCAGGGCCACCGCCCCGGTTCCCTGGATATCGTCGTCGAAGAGGCAGATCCTTTCCCGGTGCTCTTTGAGCAGGCGAAACGCGTTGATGTTGGCAAAATCTTCCAGCTGGATAAGGGCCCGCGGAAAGACCTCCAGCACCGCTGCGAAAAACTCCTCGACCAGCTCGTCGTAGGCCTCCCTCGGAAGGCGCCGCTGTTGAATGCCCAGGTAAAGGGGATCGTTCAGCAACTCCTCGTTATTGGTCCCAACATCCAGGGTCACTGGGAGGCATAGCGCCGGCGGAACCCCGGCACACCCCGTGTAGAGTGAAAGCTTCCCCACCGGAATTCCCATGCCGTTGGCACCCAGATCGCCAAGGCCCAGAATCCGCTCTCCATCGGTGACCACGACGACGCGCACGTCCTGCTCCGGCCAGTTGCGCAAAACTTCAGTCATCCGCCCCTTGTCCCGGGTGGTAATGTAGAGCCCGCGGGATCTGCGGAAAATATGCCCGAACTGCTGGCAGGCCTCTCCCACGGTAGGGGTGTAGATGATCGGCATCATCTCCTCGATGTGATCCGTGAGTACCCGGTAGAAGAGGGTTTCATTCCGGTCCTGAAGGGCGATCATGAAGATGTATTTTTCGAGATTGTTGGGCTTTCTTCGGAAATTCTCCATGATACGCATGACCTGCTCATCCTGGGTGCAGACATGTGGCGGCAGAAGGCCACGAAGCGCCAATGCATCCCGTTCTTCTTCTGTGAATGCGGTTCCTTTGTTTAAAGCAGGATCGTGAAGCAGGTCTACTCCGCTAGGAAAACCCTTTTCCTTGGCCATAGGTTTGTTTTCCTTTCTCAGTTGTGCTGATCGAAGGCTCGCTGCCAGTTGCGTCTCAAGAGAATCTTGATTGTATTCTTGACTGATCTCGGAGCGGGGGGCTTAGAATTGAAGCAGGTTCACGACGGTGCGCACTGAGGCCTCCGATTTCTTGATAGCTTCCTGTTCCTTATCGGTCAGTTCGATCTCGATGATTTCCTCGATGCCCTTGGCGCCCAGTTTTACAGGAACTCCAAAAAAGAGGTCGTGGATCCCATATTCTCCCTCCAGGTAGGCCGCACTGGGTATTATTTTTTTCTTGTCCTTAACAATAGATTCGACCATTTCACTGATGGCAAGAGAAGGGGCATAGTACGCGCTTCCGGTCTTGAGGTAATTGACGATTTCACCGCCTCCCTTTCTCGTTCTTTCGATGATTGCATCAATCCTGTCTTGGGGGAGAAAGTGAGAAAGGGGGATTCCGGAAATGGTGGCGCAGCGGGCAATCGGAACCATGGTGTCGCCATGGCCTCCCAGAACCAAGGCCTGGATGTTTTCCACCGAGACGCCGAGCTCCATGGAAATGAACTTCCGGAAACGGGTGGTATCCAGTGCTCCTGCCATTCCAAACACCCTGTGTTTAGGAAATCCACTCACTTTAAAAGCGGTATAAACCATGGCGTCAAGCGGATTGGTGACCACCAGAAGCATGGCCTCGGGAGAATGTTCAATCACCCTTTCTGTTACAGATTTAACGATCTCGAAATTTGTCGAAACCAGGTCGTCACGACTCATTCCCGGTTTCCGCGGAATTCCGGAGGTGATCACTATGACATCGGAATTTGCAGTTTCGGCATAGGAGCTTGAGCCAATGATCGCAGTGTCATACCTGCCGGCAGGTCCGCCTTCGAGTATATCCAGGCCTTTCCCTTTGGCCATACCTTCAACAATGTCCAGCAGGACAACATCTCCTAATTCTTTTTCAACAATACGAAATGCAGTTGCTGCTCCAACATGGCCAGCTCCGATTACCGATATTTTCTTTCTCATCACAACATCTCCCCTCTGCGGACTCTGGGTGGGTCCTGCTCAGGCGAACTTGCCTGGACCAAGCTGCTGCGCGTGCCATTTCTTATTCCTGCGCATAATAAGGAAGTGCTTTGGGGGAGGAGTCTTCGGCGTTTAACCCTGCCCTCCCCAGCGCAAAGCAGTCTATTGTTAAAATCTATCCCTATCATTAGCACTGTCAAATAACCGGCCTCGCGATATTCACCCGATTCGGATCCATTTCGAGGACGAACAATTGAGGAAAAAGCTTGAAAAGGACTTGGTAGGTGTTTTTTGAGTGTAAGGGCTTGTCTTTTCCCGAGAAGTATTGTCGACACCAAACCGTCTCGGGGTAACGGGTATCTTCGTCAACCAGCATCACTCAAACACATAAAATGAAAAGACGGTCCTTTATGTTTGAAAGCAAAGAGGAATACGAAGCCATCCTTAAAAACAAGGTCATCATTTTGGAATGGACCCTCGACCACCCGATCCATCACGGAGATATAGGCCGTTGCCCCAAATGCGGCGCCCCCGGACAGTTCGATCTCGAGGGGCTTGGCTTTTCCCCCGGCCCAGACATCAGCATCTACTACAGCACTGTCTTCAACGAATGGCGGTGTCAGCACTGCGATTTCGAGATTTCCTATTGAAACAAGGAACCTGGAGGCGGCTTTGGTACGGGAGCAAGAGCGCTACTGCGGGTAAAAAAATGCTTGAATAGGCAATTGGGCATGTCGGCGTCCTTCTCGAGGCGTATAAATCCTGAAGCAATGTCCTGACGGGGCATAGTTGGGTTTTTATGCAGTTTAAGCAATAAATCTGGCCCGGAAGTATTACCGCTTGAGAACTGGAGGCCAGGGATTAACCTTTTACTAAAGGGGATAGTGACGCATGGACGGCCAGACCATTCACTTGCTGCTAGTTGAGGGTTCGCAAAGCGACGTCGCACAGATCTGTCGGGCGCTGGAGCCCTGCGCTCAGTACTGCCTGAGGGTGGCCGGCAGCCTTCTGGAGGCCCGCAACCACCTGGCCGAGGAATCCCCAGCCCTGGTGATTGCCGACCTCTTGCTGCCCGACGGCAGGGGGCTGGACCTGCTGCCGGGCGAGGGGGACGATGCGTCTTATCCTCTGCTGATTCTGGCCGAACAAAACGACGCCAGGGCGGCGGTGGAGGCAATCAGGGCCGGCGCCCTGGATTACCTGGTTAAATCCCCAGCGACCCTGACCGGTCTGCCCGACATCGTCGAGAGGATGCTGCGCGAATGGGAGCAGCTTGCCGAACGCAAAATGGCTATCCAGAAAGCCACCCTTTTCGGGCGGATCCTCGCTTCTTCGCTCAGCGAGATTTATACCTTTGATGCCAGAACCCTCCGTTTTATACGCGTCAACCGCAAAGCCCGGGAAAATCTCGGCTACTCCATGGAGGAGCTGCGCCATCTCACCCCCCTCGATTTGGCGCCGGAATTTACCCCCGGGTCCTTCGAGAAACTCCTCGCTCCGCTTTACTCGGGGGCAGAGGAGTCCATTCGCTTTTCGACCATGCACTGCCGCAAGGACGGCTCCCTCTACCCGGTCGAGGTATACCTGCAGCTTTCAACTCTCGAGCCTCCCGCCTTCGTCGCGGTCTTTCTCGACGTCACCGAGCGCAAGCAAGCCGAAGAGGAATTGCAGCGGAGCGAAGTCCGCTTCCAATCCGTCTTCAATACCGCGGCCGCGGGCATGGCTATCCTCATCCCCGATGGGCAGATTCTGGAGGTGAACCCCGCTTTTTGCCACTTCATCGGTTGCTCTTCAGAAAATCTGGTGGGAAGCAACATCGCCGATGTCACCCACCCGGAAGATCGGAACAAGACCCGTGACTATTACCGGGAACTGCAGCAGTGGCAGTGCCTGATCGTTAATACCGAAAAGCGCTTCCTGCGCAAGGACGGTCAGACCCGCTGGGGCTATGCATCGGTGGCATGCGTGCCGAGCCTGGCGCAGGAACCGGCCTATTGCGTCGGGCTGGTGCAGGACATCACCATGCGCAAGCAGGCCGAACAGAAACTGCACGAGGCCTACGGGGAACTGGACGCATTCGTCCATACTGTCAGTAACGATCTGCGCTCTCCCCTGACCCCCATTATCGCCTATGCCGATTTCCTGCATGAAAGCTGCCGAGATAGACTAAATGAACGGGAGCTTAACTGTCTGTCCGAAATCAGTGGGTCAGGGAAAAGAATGTCGGCGTTGTTGGAGGATCTGCTCACCCTGGCCAAGGTTGGACAAGTCGAGCGCCCTGCCGAGCCTTTCGACGCAAGCGAGGTCGTTAACGAGGTGGTCTCCCGACTCGTCGGGCAGATCACCCAAGCCTGTGTGTCGGTGGAGGTCGTCGACCTGGTGACCCTGAGGGTACCAAAGACTCTGTTGGTTCAGGTTTTCGACAACCTTATAGGCAACGCGATGCGATACGGATGTAAACCGGGAGACGTTATCGAGGTGGGAGGCGAGCGCAGAGGCGAGAAGGTGGGCCTCTACGTTCGCGACCACGGCCCAGGCATCCCGGCTGAGGAGCGTGGTCCCATCTTTGAGCTCTTCTATCGAGGCACAACAGGGAAGGATAAAAAAGGGACCGGGATTGGCCTGGCCACGGTGCAGAAGATTGCCAGGCTTTTTGGCGGACGAGCCTGGGTATAAGAAACACCCGGGGGCGGCAGCACCTTTTGGGTGGAGATGGTGGATACCGACTAATGCCGAAAAAAGGAGAACATCCTTTTTGGGCATTGAGGCCCGGTCAAATCTCTTTCGATCTAAAACCGGATAGTATTAGCAGAAGCAAAGCAAACCCCTGTCACTAATGGAACGGTTAATAAAAAGCCAAATTGACCATTTCGGCGGTTACGACAATTTAGAAGAGGTTTTCAGGGCCATTTTGATCACAGGGTCAAATGGCCCTTTCTCATAATGGTGGGGGTGTATGAGACGCTGAAACAAGCAACAAACGACAAGAAAACAGGGCGAAAAAAGAAAAAAGACGACGCGCCCATCTATGGCAGGTCGTCTTTTTAATGGCGGCTGCTTTCTTAGAATGCAGGCGCCTCAAGAAAGATTCAAAACCCGGCCCATATCCCTCTCGGGCCCATCCACCAGGTTGTCTATCAATAATTGTCGCCGGTGTCCGGTCAGGCTTCTGCGCGGGTCTTCCCTCGAGGCGTGGCGCATTAAATCTTCCCTGCCTCTTGGTGATGGGGGATTTAGGGTATTGACGACAGGTGGTGATGTGGTAGTTGGTTTTATATACTTTGGGTTTCGGGTCGGAAAGTACCAATGGGTCGTTGTTTGGAGTACAAGATGCGGACCCGTTTGACCGTTAGAAAGCCAAGGAAGGACTATACCGTCATGGCACCGCATCCCGGCACCAACAATAAGAAGCTGGCACATGCCCCGGACGCCGGGCAGGCCGAAATCACCAACTCCCCGATCCTCAAGGCCCGGGTTATCCTTGAAGCTTGTCCGCCCTCCCTGGCCGATCGGGAGAGCGCCTACGACGTTCTTCGCCTGAGTTTTTCCTGCTACCAGGCTTTTCAGGCCCTTAGCGTTCCCGACATTCAGGACGAAGGAGAGTTCAGCCGCAAGCGGGAGCGGGTGCCCGCGGCCGAGTTCGCCGCCTGGCTTCGAGAACTAACCGCGAAACCGGTCAACCTCTACAAAGTCTCCGTCTCCTGCACCCGAGAGGAATTGGAGAGGTGGCTCAGCGGGGCGAAGGACCTTGGCTGCGGAGCCATCTTCCTGGTCGGACCGGACTCCAGCGAAAAGAGCTACAAGGAGGGGGCCCTGCAGGTCGGCGATGCTGCCCGGATCGCGCGTCAGAAGGCTTTTGAGTGCGGTGGGGTCATCATCCCCACCAGGCGCCGGCATTTTGTAGCCCGACCGGCATCCGTGGACGAGGCGGATCGGATCGTGAGAAAGGTCCGGGAGTTCGGCCTCTCCTTCTTTTCCACCCAGATCCTCTACGAGAGCGAATGGATGTGCTGCCTGCTGCTGGACCTGGTGGGGCGTCTGCAGTCCAATGAGATGCCCAAAATTTTTCTTACCTTCTCCCCCTTTGTCTGCTCCAAGGACCTGGTGTTCGCCCAGAAAACCCTGGGCGTCTACCTCCCGGCAGACGCCGAGCGCCTGCTGCGGGGGGCGCGGAGCATGCGGGAGGCTTCCATCTCCTGCCTGCTGGGCGTCTGGGAGCGGATCTTCACCTTTGCCAATGAAATCGGTTTTCCGAAGGAAAAGCTTGGCGTCAACGTAGAGTATCTCGATTCGCGCAATCCCCGGAACGTGGACGCGGCTTTCGAGTTGGCCGAGGAGTTCGACCAGATTCTGAGCGCGGACTGAGCATGCCCGGCTTTCCGCCCGGCCCTGGCCAGCCTGCCTGGTTACTCCACCACCAGGCATCCAGAAGCCGGTTTGCTAACCTTTCAAGGAGGCGCAGATGGCTATCCTGACCAATAATCTGGGCTTTCCCCGGATTGGCGAAAATCGCGAGTTAAAAAAAGCGACCGAAGCATTTTGGAAGGGAACCCTCGCAGAAGAGGAGTTGCGCCAGTGCGCTGCCGACATTCGCCGAAAAAACTGGCAACGGCAAAAGGAAAAGGGCATTGACCTGATTCCATCGAACGATTTCAGTCTCTATGACCAGATGCTCGATATGTGCTGTGTTCTCGGCGCGGTCCCTGAACGATTTGGCTGGTCGGGCGGACAGGTGGGCTGCGACACCTATTTCGCCATGGCCCGTGGCGTGCAGCAAGAAGACCCTCCCCGGGGCGTTCCGGCCCTTGAAATGACCAAATGGTTTGACACCAATTATCATTACCTGGTTCCCGAATTCCACAGGGATCAGGAGTTTTGCCTGTCGTTCAACAAAACCTTGGACGAATTTGCAGAAGCGATGAAATTGGGGATCAAAACCAAACCGGTGCTCATCGGCCCCCTGTCGTTTCTGATCTTGGGCAAGGAAAAAGAAGCAGGTTTTGACCGTCTGTCGCTGTTGACCAGGCTTTTGCCGGTCTACACCGAGCTCCTGAATCACCTGGCCGCCCGTGGGGCCGAATGGATGCAGATAGATGAGCCCTGTCTGGCCCTGGACCTCACCGAGGCGCATAAAGAGGCCTACGAAAGGGCCTTCCAGGAAATCAACCAATCCGTTTCCGGGGTGAAAATCATCCTGACCAGCTATTTCGGTCCCCTCGACAATAATCTGGAGCTGAAGCTCAAGCTTCCCGCCGATGCCTACCATTTTGACCTGGTCAGAGGCGAAATCGACCTGGAGGCGGTCCTGAGCTCTTTTCCTGCTGCCGCAAGCCTGTCCCTTGGGGTGATTAATGGCCGCAATATCTGGAAAAACAACTACCAGCGTTCCATGGCCATTATCCAGAAAGCCAGGGACAAGGTGGGGGCGGAGCGGCTCATGGTCGCCCCGTCCTGTTCCCTGATCCACGTGCCCATCACCCTGGCGAACGAGCCCTTTCTAAACCCCGAACTCAAGGCGGTGCTCGCCTTTGCAGCGGAAAAACTCGAAGAAATCGCCACCCTCGCCGGCTTGGCCGAGGGCAGCCTGGATCCTTCGTTGATCGAACAGAACCAGCAGATCCACCAGGCCTGGCAAATCAGACCGGAAATCACCAATCCCCAAGTCAGGGCGCGTCTCAAGAACATTACCGCAGAGGACCTGCAACGCTCTCACCGATTTACCGAACGGATCAGGAAACAACGGAAGGTGCTCAGTCTACCGCTATTTCCGACGACAACGACCGGTTCTTTTCCCCAAACCAGGGAAATTCGGGCCGCGCGTCGCCGGTTCAAGCAGGGGGAGCTTTCGCGGACAGTCTACGAGGATTTTATTCAAAAGGAGATCCAGCGGGTCATCGAGGAGCAGGAAGAGCTCGGTCTTGATGTCCTGGTGCATGGCGAATTTGAACGCAATGACATGGTCGAATATTTTGCCGAGCTTTTTCAGGGATTTGCCTTTATGACCAATGGCTGGGTCCAAAGTTTCGGCAGTCGTTACGTGAAGCCGCCGATCATTTACGGCGATGTCCAGAGGCCCGAGCCGATGACGGTCCGCTGGATCTGCCATGCCCAGTCGTTAACCGCCAGACCCGTGAAGGGGATGCTGACCGGTCCGGTGACCATGGCCCGGTGGAGTTTTGTCCGCGAGGACCAGCCGCGCTCCGAGACGACCCGGCAGATTGCCCTGGCGATCCGCGACGAAGTGCACGACCTCGAACAGGCGGGCATCCGGATCATCCAGATCGACGAACCGGCCTTGCGGGAAGGGTTGCCCTTTAAAAGGCAGGCATGGAACACCTATCTCCAGTGGGCCGTGGAGGCCTTTCGCCTGGCGTGTTGCTGCGTTCGGGATGAAACGCAGATTCACACCCACATGTGTTATTCCGAGTTCAATGACATTATCGAGGCCATCAGTGCGATGGATGCCGATGTGTTGGCCATAGAGGCCTCCCGCTCGCAAATGGAGTTGCTGGAGGTCTTTGAGGAAAAAACCTATCCCAATCAGATTGGACCTGGGGTTTATGATGTCCATTCTCCCCGGGTTCCGGAGGTTTCTGAGATTGTCCGGCTTTTGGAAAAGGCCTGCGAGGTTCTGCCGAGGGAAAATATCTGGGTCAATCCCGATTGCGGCCTGAAGACTCGGAGCGATCCGGAGAGCAGGGCCTCCTTGAGGAACCTGGTCGATGCTGCCAGGGTTATGCGCGACAGATACGCGGGAAAATCATAGGGGGAATAACTTCTCCAACGTCGAAAGGAGCCGCAAACAGGCTCCTTTTTTATGCAAAGATGCAGTGGTGTTCGGTTAAGAAGTTCCAAAGGCTGTGCGCAGATCCCGACTCTGTAGAAACAAACATTCCCCTTAACTCACCAGTTATCTGACATAAGAATGGCCCAACCCAAAATCCGGGTGGGCCATTCTTGCTTTGCAGGGGTTGTAATAATCGCTGAAAATGAAGCCCCAATCGGCAGGCAAACACTTCGAAACAAGAAATAAGCCGGCCCAGCCATCTACTGGCGAGCCGTTTTTCATGTTGTCTACCGGCCTAGAAGACCCAGTGACCACATACGTGCGATAAGTGCCAACTCTTTGCCTTAGCGTGCTCTTTCGCACGAATGTCCATGGTAGCCGACAGTACATTCGCCTCCCCATTTGGTTATACGGCATCGACCCAGAGGGGTAGGTGGGATGCTTCCCTGAATATCGGCCTACTCAAAGGTCTCCTTAGCCGCCGATTCAGCCCCGGAAAGCTCCGGTTCGACACCCCCCCCTGGGGATGGATCTAGTGCTTTTGCCGCCGTCTGGTAATATGCAGGGCCTCTGCACGACCGTTGCGAATCCGAAAGGGGACGACTTCCGATTGGGTGTAAAACCAGGAGGTCCTGGTTCTCGTGTTTTCTTCGCCTGTTAAGATCACAGAACCCTTCGAGGCATTTCTCGGCGCTCTGGCCTTTTAGCCTGCCTGATTTCTAACAACTTAATAAATAAAACAAGAGCCTCTGAAGCTTTGCCAGCAAGGCAGCACGAAAATCCAGAAGGTTGAGATCACGAGAAGGGCTTTTCCTGAACGAGGTCCGGCTCCCCGCAGTTGCGTAGGATTTCTTCGCGCGCTGCATCGCGAAGAGCCACCGCAAGACTCCAGGGATCTCTATCGGTACCTACGGTCATGGCATCAGGTCTGATTGGCTTGCCGATGGTGACGGTAATGGCGCCCCGATTGGGAAGCCAGTCATCCCCGCGCAGGATGGACCTGGTACCGCGAATGGCAATCGGTACGACCGGCACCCCTGCTTCTGCTGCAGCGATAAAGGCCCCCATGTGGAACGGCAGCAAACCTGAACTGCGGGTGAAGGTGCCTTCGGGAAAAAAGAAGAAGGTCCGCCCTGAGCGGGCATCCTTGGCCAGACGCTGAAAGTCTTCGATGCCCTTCTTCGCTTCAAAGCGCTCCACAAAGTCCGCCTGGATGCGGCGCAGAAACAGATGGGCGATCAGCCCCTTGGTTAGTTCCGCCTTGGCGACAAAACTGAACTCTCGCCCCAGGGTTCCGACCAGCAGGGGGCCGTCGAGATAGCTGGCGTGATTCGAAACATAGACGCAGGGGGCATCGGGCGGAGGCAGGTTTTCCAGGCCATGGACCGCCAGTGGCGTGCCCGTGAGGAGGGCAAGGGTGTGGGCTCCCCAGCGCATCACGGCCCAGCGCCAGGAAAAGCGGGGCAGTACCACGACGAGCAGCCAGACCATGGGCGCCAGCAGCCAGAAGGCCGTTCGCGCATAGAGACCGTAGAGATCGGCACTGGCCACGGTCTTTGTCCTTCTGAGCTTCGCCAAGAACCCCTCAAGCGCCAGGCGGGTGATTTGCAGCCAGACCGCCTTTTGCGGCCTGCCGATGCGGCCGGTTTCGAAGAGTTCACGACTGGCGGTGCGACGCAGCTTGCCGCTGGAGGTCTTGAGGATGGTCTCCGGTGGGGCCAGTACCACCTCATCGGGGGGGGCTCCGACAAGGTCGGAAACGGCAGCATTCACCTTGGAGCACAGCTGTTCCAGGATCAGCGGATTTTGTTCGTGGGTTTCTGCTAGAACGATCAGGCGCTCCGTGCCGGTTGCAGGATCAGCACTTCCAAACGCGGCAACGCGACCTGCACGGATGCCGTCGATAAGACCGATCGCCTCTTCGAGTTCGTGGGGATAGATATTGCGGCCGGCACGAATAATGATGTCTTTGGTGCGGCCGGTGAGATAGACATCCCCCTGGGCGATGTACGCAAGATCGCCGGAATTCAACCAATCGCCATGGAACAGATGCCGGGTTTCTTCAGGATTGCGGAAATAACCGCCAGTGGCTGAAGGGCCGCAGAACTGCAAGAGACCTTCCTGCCGATCCGGGAGTTCCCGATGGGTCGGGTCCACGATGCGTATCTGGTGTCGGTCCAGCGGTTGTCCGCAGGCGACAAATTCCAGGGCGGAGGCATCTGTTTCGGGCGCCGGAATGGCACGGCCTTCGCGCATAAAGGGGCCGCGTTGAATACGGTCAATGATCGGTCCCTGCTGGAGCGGGGGAAAGGCCAGTCCGACGGAATTTTCAGCAAGGCCGTAGACTGGCATCAGTGCTTCGGGGCGAAAACCATAATGGCCATAGCGCTCGCAGAACATGCGTAACGTGTTCGGGCTGATGGCCTCGGCACCGTTGAAGGCGGCGCGCCAGCTGCTGAGATCCAGGCCTTCGAGGTCCCGGTCTTCCACTCTGCGCAGGCAGAGTTCATAAGCGAAGTTGGGGGCCGCCGAAAGGGTACCGCGATAACGATGAATCGCCCAGAGCCATCGCTGAGGGCGGGTTATAAAGGCCAAAGGCGAGAGCACGACAAAGAGTGCCGCGTAATAGAGGCTGCCGAACCAGGCCCCGATCAGGCCCATGTCGTGGTAAAGGGGCAACCAGCTGACGAAGACATCCCTGGCCGTCGCCTGGACACGGGTCCCCATGGCGCGAATGTTGGCCAGCAGGTTGCGGTGGGTCAGCACGACGCCTTTGGGGTTGCCGGTACTGCCGGAGGTGTACTGCAGAAAAGCGATGTCCTCGGGCCCGATCAATGGCCTTTCAAATGGCGCCGGTGCCGCAGAGAGGTCTGCAGTTGTGACAATGTGCCGCAGGGAGTCGACCTGAGCTTTGAGCAGTTGCGCAACCGGCCTGGCCTCAGGTTCGGTGATCAGCGTGACCGTCAGGCAGTTGGAGAGGATGCCGCGGTGACGCCGCATATGATCCTCGATCTGGGAGGGGCGTGCCGGAGGGTAAATGGGGACGGGGATGCCGCCGGCCAGCAGTATGCCGAAAAAACTGAAAAAATAGTCATGTCCTGCCTGCAGCATGATGGCGACCGGCTCTGCATGTTGCAGCCCCAGATGCTGCAGTCCGGCAGCGACTTTTTCTGCCCCCTGCCAGAGCTGGCGGTAGCTGATGACGGCGCCTTCTCCTTCATCGCTGTAGAGTTGGATATGGGGGCGGTCGGGGTGCGCGGATACATGCCAGTGCAGAACGTCAATCAGGGTCTGGGCCGAAAGGGGAATGGCCTCTGTTTCAGCCAGTTGAATCTGCGAGACATCGGCAAGGGCAGGTCTTCCCCTGGGGCTACTGGCACGAAGTATGGCTTGTAGAAGATCACGCGGGGTTTCCGCTTCGACGAAGGCGCGATCCGGCAATGCGACGCCAAAATGCCTTTCGATGCGGGCGATGAGCTCCATTCGGGCCAGGCTGTCGAGCCCCAAGTCGTGATCCAGGGTACTGTCCAGGCTCACGCCCAGCAAAGGGGCTTGCTGCCGGTGCAGTTCTGCACTCAGCTTCTGGACAAGCTGCACCAGGGCTTCTGCTGTGTTTTTTGTGCCAGCGTCATTGACCATTGGCATCACCCGGGGCAGTCGGGATCCTCAAAGGGTCTTATAAACCCTGACTTCCCGCACATGGTAATAAGGCATTGAGTGCCTAGGTGAAATATGGCCCATTTTTCCTCCCTGTCAACCACTTGATCATGGGCCGTATTTGCGGTCGGTGTCACTTTTTGACTTCATGACCTTTTGGGCTGGAGAGCAAAGGTTGCAATGATGAAAAACTGACAGAGCCTGAACCTGATTTTTGCAAATAAATGGATAATGACGAAAAAATCCAGTGTGGTCCGTTTAAGATTTTGCACCCACAGAATGTGACGACCTGCAACCAAAAAATCCCCCCTAGTCCCCCATTCCTAAAGGGGGATCGAGGGGGATTTGGTTGCCTCCGCAAATCTCTAACCGGACACCGTTGGCATGAACCGAAAAGAAATAAGAATTAACATTCGAATAGCAGATAGAGCCCCCCCCTGTGGCAAGGGGGGGCTGTTTTTCTTAATTTTCAGGGTATCTGAGAATTTGCCGTTCTGCCTCAACGCGAATCTAAAATTTCGGGTGACGCAACATGTTGGACACTTTCATCCGTTAAAAATGTTCGGTCTCAAGCCCAATAAGTAATTGTCTTGGATTGCGGGGACTGCAGGATTGCGGTGGATCCACACTAAATCGACAGCCTCAAATAATCTGGAACAACTGATGAGATATTCTACCGTCGGCTATATTTATTTCAACTCACACCGCACTAATTCCCCGCCAACTGTCTTTCCATATATTTTTTCAAGTCCCTAATCCACTCCAATCAAGCAATTTCATCCCAGGGAGAGCAGCCAGAAAAATGATTAAAGATGTATCCTTTACCGACTGGCTTCCGTCTATAAAGTCAAAGAGAAGGTGAAACGCATGACAAAGGAGCAGACCATGACTGAAGTCAGATTGAGTCGGAAAGAAAAAGAATTGATCGCAGTTGGGGCCGCCGTGGCGGCCGGATGTCAAAAATGTGCTGATTATCACTTTAATAAAATCTTTGAAGTGGGCGTCACGCTGCCGGAAGTCAAAAAGGCAGTGGCGGATGCGGCCTGCGTCATCGATAGCGCAAGGGAGAGCATGCAGGGTAAGGCCTATGCCCTGTTGAAAATTCCCAGGGGCGAGGTCGCAGAATGCTGTGTCGACAGTTCGGAGCGGGTGGCCGTCCTGGTCAAACTAGGGGCGGCAGTTGCAGTCAACTGCACGAGCAACATTTCAAAACATATGCAGCTTGCCCAGTCGTTGGGAGTGACTGACCATGAAATAACCGTTGTAACGGGTATAGCCAAGGCAGTACGGAACAAAGCGGGAGAGTTTGCCGATCAGGCGATCAGCCAAGGGCTGGCCAATAAGAACGCAGACAAGACGACCTGTAGCGGGGTTGACCAGCCAGCGCCCTACAGACCACCTTCTCCCCCTGAGGCTCCCTCCCAGTGCGGTTGCGGCTGTGACTAGACAAGCCGTTGGAGCTTCTTCAAATGCATCGATAATGCTGCATCCTTTGGGGGTTGGTCCTTTTCAGGAAAAATGAATCCATATTGTTTCTGTTAGTATCAAAGGGGGAGCCAAAGGAAAATATTATGAAAATGACCTTAAAGGCTGTCACTCTCTTTATTGGCACCATCCTTCTTTTTTTACTGGGTGTCACCATCTACTTTACTGTTGGCGTCGTGCGGCGAGATGTTCCAGAAATCAAAGACGCGACCGTGCTCGCCTCCTTGAGTCGTGAAAGTTGCATTGAATGCCACGAACCTATTGCCAGAGAGTGGCGAGAATCGTTTCATTTTCGTTCAGTAACGGGGCCATTCTGGAACCGGATCCGAACCAAAGGGTTTGATCGGATATTTCAGGGACTTCGTATTCCCTGCATGAACTGTCACGCCCCTGCCAACGTCCTCGACCTTCCGCAGGGTACTCATCCGGTTGAAAGGAATAGTGCACGTGAACTCGGCGTAGACTGCGTCTCCTGTCATGTTTCTTCCAAGGGAATCCATGGGCCCGGCCGGTCCGGGCAGGCTCCGCATGAGGTGATTCCCGACAAGAGATTCTTCGACCCCGCCCTGGCGAGCACAAGTCTCTGCAGGTCTTGTCACGATGAAGCACTGGACCACGCAAAAACTGTTACAGCGTGGGCAGAAACGCAGTTCGCCGAGGATGGCGTCACATGTCTTCACTGTCACATGCCCGAGGTCAAAGCCCGCTCAGTAGTGGATGGCCCGATGCGGGTCCGGCGGAGTCACCGGTTTTTCGGGGACAAAGATGCGGAAATGCTTGGCAAAGCAGTCAGCGTTTCCATCGATGTAAGCGAAGACAGGCAGGCCGTTGTCAATATCACCAACAGAACTCCTGTCTAGTGAGCGTTAGTATCCGAGATGACAGAGGGAAAAGGATCAAAGAGGAAAAACGCAGTTTCGAGTCCAGGGAATTGATTCCAGGTTATCTTGATTTCTGGCCGTTTCAAAAAGTGACAAAAATTCCCTATGGGGAGAGTAGAGAGATTGCCGTAAAACTCCCACCCGGTCATGGGACAGTTTCGGTGGAGTTACGTTACCGGGACTGGTTCGCGATTAAGGACAAAGATATTACGTTCATCAAGATGACGAAACCATTCTGAAGGTATATCGAGAAAACCGAAGTACTGCTTAGGGAGCAGACCTGCATTAATAAACGGACCTTACGCCGAAAAAATAGACGCCTCCACCCAGCAAGGAGTCCTCCCGTTTTATAAGTCACCACCCATCAGACACGAAAAGCCCACCAGGCTAATTTGGCGGGCTTTTCCAATATGTCAGGGGTTGAAAGAATCAGGCCATCTTCACCTTTCTAACGACACTGCTCAATCTGAAACAACTTCTCAGACAAAACCGCCCGTTCTGCAAGAACAGTCTGATACTGGGCGAGAACGTCTTTGGGGATATTAAGCATGGGAAGTTATCCAGTTTCTATGTAAGCCCACAGTTTGGCGTTTTATCCAACAGAAAACATAAATCATTCTAGGCTATTGCGTCAACGTGCCCCCACCTAACCCTTGACAGATGGCGAAAGGCGGATAAGGTCTATGGTAACTGCCTAATAATTGACACGAAGCCGCGTTCTTTCACGAGTACCCCCTCTATACCGAAGTCAACATCCCCGCCGGCACTTACAGCGGGGTCGACCAACCAGTTAAAACCTTCCAGGATTCCGCTTTGTGGGCAACTGGAAAGCACGTCAATGCCGATCTTGTCTACGAATCCCTGAAGGCCATTTTCTCGAACGAGGGGCTCGCTTACATGGTGAAGGTGAAGGACTCCGCCAAGGAAATGTCGGTAGCTGGTGGCCTAAACGGCATTGTCACCCCCATCCATGCGGGGGCCGTGAGGTTCTGGACTGAAAAGGGCCTGACCGTCAACAAATGGCTAAAAGGCCAGTAGGATCATTCTTTAATTCAGCGACCACGACTGTCATATTGAGCAGACTTTCCGAGGCGCGTATATTATTTATTCCTAATCACTTGAGTTTCTGAGGTGTAAACACGTCGGAGAGCTGCAACGTATCGGGTGGCCAGAGCAAAGGCGCCTTCTCCATAAAAGGCGGTCGAAAATGCTTTTGCGGTGCTGGAAGAGTTCAGCGATGTCGAAGGGGAGATCAGCATCACCCGCCTTAGCGAAAAACTGGGGATGCACAAGTCCTATGTTTTCCGCCTGCTAGACATAATGGCTGACAGTTAGAGACCGGCTGCAAACCCAGCTGTTTGGCCCTTCGGCCCATAGCTACGGCTATGAGCTCTCAAACGACCCAAAATCTGTTCTCAAACTTCTGGATTTTCGCTTCGGCCCTATTATCGGACAGCCTCCTAGTGACATTCGAGGCAAGGGGATGTATTGAAAAAACACGAGAATCCGGCAAATATCGTCTTGGCTTGTCGGCCTAGGAAATGAGTCAGAAGTTCTTGCCGCGGATGGAGCTTCTGACCAAAGCTAAACCCTCCATGGAACGTCTGGCGCGGAAATGCAACGAGACGGTCTATCTGGCGGTTCCGCGCGGTCATGAAATACTGATGCTGCACATGGTCGATAGCACCCACGTGGTCAGCACCGTCCCGCTGGTTGGCAATTGTTACCGCGCCCTCCTGAATGCGGCTGGCAGAGCCATTCGGGAAGGGATGGTTCAAATAGATTCTGGCGGATTCGGGGAAGGGACAGCCTGTGTGGCAGCTCCTTTTTGGGGCTCGCAGTCTAACATTGAAGGGGGGCTTTGTATCGTTGGTCAGGAGTATCGGTTGGCCAGGGCGCGCATTACAACTGAACTGCTTCCACATCTAAAAGAAGCTTGCGAAGAAGTTTCCACCAAGCTTGCTTGCCTCGTCAGAGTCACCCATTCAAAATTCCATCTGAATCAAATGTCAATTCAAAAATAAAGGAGAATCATCCCCATGTCCAAACGTCAAGA